>PMPX01000331.1 GCA_003169235.1 Acidimicrobiaceae bacterium
AGCCGTTTCGGGTTCCTGCTCGGCGCCTTCAAGTACGGCGCGCCGCCCCACGCGGGATTCGCCTTCGGCATCGACCGGTTGGTCGCCATCTTCGCCGGCGAGGAGAACATCCGCGAGGTGATCGCGTACCCCAAGACACAGTCGGGCGCCGACCTCCTCACGGGTGCCCCCACCACGTTGCCGGCGGCGAGCCTGGCCGAGCTCGGCATCCGGGCCGCGGTGCCGCCGCCGTCGACACCCGGCGCTCCCGGCGCTCCCGGCGCCCCCGGCGCCGACGGCGAGGCCGCCAGACCCGCACCGAGCTAGGCGCGTGAGCCTCTTCGCGGATGCCGCCGACCGCCAGCTCAAGCGCCAGGCGCCACTCGCCGCCCGGCTCCGCCCCCGCACGCTCGATGAGGTCGTCGGCCAGGAGCACCTCGTCGCCCCCGGTGCCCCGTTGCGGGTGCTGGCCGAGTCCGACCGGGTCACCTCGGCCATCCTGTGGGGCCCCGCGGGGACGGGGAAGACGACGCTCGCCCGGCTGCTCGCCGACACCACGGCCAAGCATCTGACCACGCTGTCGGCCACGGCGGCCGGCGTGAAGGACGTGCGCGAGGCCCTGGCCGAGGCCGAGCGCCGGCTGGGCGAGCACGGGCAGGGCACCATGCTCTTCATCGACGAGGTGCACCGCTTCTCCAAGTCCCAGCAGGACGTGCTCCTCCCCGCCGTGGAGGACGGGCTGGTCGTGCTCATCGGGGCCACCACCGAGAATCCCTTCTTCGAGGTCAATCCGCCCCTGTTGAGCCGGGCCTCACTGTGGCGGCTGCACCCCTTGTCGCCGGACAACCTGCGCACGCTCGTGCGGCGTGGTCTCGAGCTCGAGGGTGCCGACGCGGAGGACGACGCCATCGACGCCGTCGTGGCGGCCTGCGAGGGCGACGCCCGGGCCGCCCTCACGACGGTCGAGGTCGCGGTGGCGCTGGCCCGGGCCGCCGGCGACGATCCGTCGGCGCGGGTCGTCCTCACCATGGACGACATGTCCCGGGCCCGCGACGGCCGCCTGTTCCACCAGGGCGCCGACGAGCACTACGACCAGGTCAGCGCCCTCATCAAGAGCGTGCGGGGCTCGGACCCCGACGCCGGCCTGTACTGGATGGCCCGCATGATCGAGGCGGGGGAGGACCCCCGGTTCCTGGCCCGGCGCATGGTCATCCTGGCCAGCGAGGACATCGGCCTGGCCGACCCCCAGGCGCTGCTGGTGGCCGAGGCCGCCGCCCGCGCCGTCGAGTACGTGGGCCTCCCCGAAGCGGCCCTGAACCTGGCCGAGGCGGTGATCTACCTGGCCCGGGCCCCGAAATCCAACGCCGTCACCGTGGCGCTCGGCCGGGCCCAGGCCGACGTGCGCTCGAGCGTGCACCAGGAGGTGCCGGCGCACCTCCGCGACGCCCACTACAAGGGCGCCGCCTCGCTGGGTCACGGCGCGGGCTACGTCTACCCCCATGACGACCCCTCCGGGGTGGTGGCGCAGCAGTATCGTCCAGACGAACTCGAAGGTCGGGTGTACTACGAGCCGACGCCCCGAGGCGCCGAGGGCGCCGAGGGCGCCGGGGCGGAACGGGGCACCGTCGGGGAGGCCGATTCGTGAAGTGGCGACACCGAGGGGTTGGGGTCGGGTTGCGGGCGGCTGCCGCCTGCGCGGCACTGGCCGGCGCCGGCGTGATGGTGATCGGGCCCGTGGCGGCGGCAGCTGCCGCGCCCTCCTCGGGTGCGCGGCGCGTGACGTTGGCGCAGGCTGCGCCGCACGTGCCCGCCGGGGTGGCCGAGCTCGGAGCCGTTCCGATGGACCAGGTCGTGCACCTCGACGTGGCGCTCGCCGGCCAGGACCCGGCGGGCTTGGCCCAGGCCGTGGCCGCGGTGTCGACGCCGGGGTCGCCCGACTACCGCCACTACCTCACGTCCGCGCGATTCGCGGCCGAGTTCGGCCCGTCCCCGTCGGAGGTCGCCCAGGTGTCCTCGGCACTGCAGGCCGAGGGTCTCAGCGTGGGCACGCCCGCCGCCGGGAGCATCCTGTTGCCCGTGACCGGCACGGCGGCCGCCGTCTCCTCGGCGTTCTCGACACCGCTCGAGGCGGTGCAGGCGCCCGACCAGGCCCGGGCGTTCGTCAACACGGCGTCGCCCCAGATCCCCGCGGCCCTGGACGGCACGGTGACGGCCGTGATCGGACTGAACGGCCTGGCCCGGGAGCACTCGATGCTGCGCACGAAGCCCTCCACGACACCGGGGGGCACCGCGCCGAGCCCGTCCTCGAGCGCCGGTCCCGAGTCGGCCGCAGCGCCGACGCCGACGTCGACGCCGACGCCAGTGCCCACGCCGGCTCCGGCGCAGGGCCACGCCACGGTGGCCCATGTCGGCAACCCCCAGGCCTGCCCGGCGGCGGCCGCCACCGCCGTCGAGGGGTCGTACACCTCGACCCAGATGGCCTCCATCTTCGGGCTCGACCAGCTGTTCGACCAGGGGCGCACGGGGCTCGGCCAGACCATCGCCGTCGTCGAGTTCGAGCAGTACCTCCAGAGCGACTTCGAGACCTTCGAGTCCTGCTACGGCCTGTCCAACTCCATCCGCAACGTCATCGTCGACGGCGGGGCCGGGGGGCCGCCGTCGGGCCAGGGCGAGGCCGCCCTCGACACGGAGATCGCCGCGGTCAACGCGCCCTCGGCCTCGCTCGTGGTCTACGAGGCGCCGAACAGCCAGACCGACGTGTCGGCGCTGGACGTGTTCAACCAGATCGCCAGCGACGACGCCGCCCAGGTCGTCACGACGAGCTGGGGCGATTGCGAGTCGATCGTCGGCTCGGGCGACGTGCAGGCCGAGGGCCAGATCTTCTCGCGCATGGCGATGCAGGGGCAGACGGTCATCGCGGCAGCGGGTGACTCGGGCTCGGAGGACTGCTACTCGTTCCCGAACGGGAACTCGGACACGTCGCTGGCGGTGGACGACCCCGGCTCACAGCCCGACGTGGTCAGCGCCGGCGGGACGGCGATGGAGAGCCCCTCGCAGTCCTCCCAGGTGGTGTGGAACGACTGCTACG
>PMPX01000296.1 GCA_003169235.1 Acidimicrobiaceae bacterium
CATCCTCACCTTCTTCACCATGCTGGAGGCGCCCCGGCTGTGGGCGGGCTTCCTGAACGTGTTCCGTCCCGCCACGGCGGACCGCCTGCGCCGGGTGATCGACGAGACGATCCGCTCGGTGACGGGCTACATGCTCGGGAACGGGGCGACGTCGGTGATCGCCGGGATCATCGTGGGGGTCACCCTCGCCATCCTGGGCGTCCCCTTCGCGCTGCTGCTGGGGGTCTTCGTGGCCCTGGTCGACCTTCTGCCCCTGGTGGGCGGGCTGCTGGCCGGCGTGCCGGTCGTCGTCATCGCCGCCATCCACTCCGTGCCGGCCGGGATCGTCATGCTCGTGGTCTTCCTCGTCTACCAGCAGGTGGAGAACCACCTCCTCAACCCGGTCATCATGAGCCGCACGGTCCAGCTGAACCCGTTCTGGGTGCTCCTCGCCGTGCTGGTGGGCGCCACGCTCGGAGGCCGCATCGCAGGGGGCCTCGGGACCTTCGTCGGCGCCCTGGTCGGCATCCCGTTCGGGGGTGCGATCCAGGTGATCGTCCGGGAGCTGCGCCGGGGCCCCGACGCCGTGGTGTCGTCCTCGGATCTCCACGGGCCGCTCACGGCGACGGACCCCCCGGACATCTAGGCCCTGGTGGCCGGCGGGTTTTCGCCGCCCTCCCGGCACCCGCCCGTTGCGGAGGGCCAGGCCAGGGCGCCGAGCCGGTTCCGACCGCCTCACCGACGGCGCCGGGGCCGGGGCGGCGCCACCACCTAGAATGCCCCCATGCGGCCGCTGGTGGTCATCCCGACCTATAACGAGTCGCAGAACATCGAGCGGATGCTCAACCGGATCCACGACTGCCTGCCGCAGGCCGGCGTGCTCGTGGTCGACGACGGGAGCCCCGACGGGACGGCCGACCTCGTCAAGGCGGTGGCCGCCGAGCTGCCCGACGTCCACCTCCTGGAACGCAGCGCCAAATCCGGGTTGGGGAGCGCCTACCGCGCCGGCTTCACGTGGGGTCTCGAGCGCGGCTACGACGCCTTCGTCGAGATCGATGCCGACTTCTCCCACGACCCGGCGGCGCTGCCTTCGTTGATCGCACCCCTCGAGGAGGGCTTCGACGTCTCCATCGGCTCGCGCTACGTCGAGGGCGGGTCCATCCCCAACTGGGCCTGGCACCGCCACCTCCTGTCGAAGGGCGGCAACCTCTACGCCTCCGCCGTCCTCGGGCTCGGCGTGGCCGACTCGACAGCGGGGTACCGGGCCTACTCCGCCGGCATCCTGCGCCGGCTCGACCTCAACCGGATTCGGGCCGAGGGCTACGGCTTCCAGATCGAGATGACGTACCGGGCCAAGCAGCACGGTGCCACCATCACCGAGGTGCCCATCAGCTTCGTCGACCGCGAGGCCGGGGAGTCCAAGATGTCCTCGATCATCGTGATCGAGGCGTTGGGCCTCGTCACCTGGTGGGGCCTCGGCCGGCTGACCCGGGCCTTCGGGCGCAGCCCGCGGGGCGCCGGCACCGACGTCCCTGCGGTGACGGTGGCGTCCGGGGGCGACGGCGACGGCACCGGCACCGGGACCGGGACCGGCGGTGAGCCCCGAAACCCGAGCGGCGCCGAGGATCCCGTCAGATCGCCATGAGCACGGGCGCGGTGCGGTCATGACGATCGAGGCACCCGCCGCGCGCATCTTGGTCGTCGACGACGAGCCGAACATCGCCGAGCTGCTCTCGGCTGCCCTCACGTTCGAGGGCTACCAGGTCGACGTGGCGTCGACCGGCGCTCAGGCTCTCGAGCAGGTGCGCACCTTCCGCCCCAACCTCGTGATGCTCGACGTGATGCTGCCCGACTTCGACGGCAACGAGGTCTGCCGGCGCATGCGCAACCAGGGCGAGCAGATGCCGATCGTCTTCCTGACGGCGCGTGACACGACCCAGGACAAGGTCGAGGGCCTGAGCATGGGCGACGACTACGTGACGAAGCCGTTCAGTGTGGAGGAGCTCATGGCCCGCATCGGGGCGATCCTGCGCCGGGCCGGGGAGGTGGCGGCCGCCGACATCTCCACGCTGCAGTTCGCCGACCTCACCATGAGCATCGACACCCACGAGGTGTGGCGGGACGACCTCCCGATCGACCTGACGGCGACCGAGTTCAACCTCCTACGCTACCTGCTGGAGAACGCCCGGCGGGTGATCTCGAAGTCCGAGCTGCTCGACAACGTGTGGGGCTTCGACTTTCGCGGCGATCCCAACATCGTGGAGACCTACATCAGCTACCTGCGCAAGAAGATCGACGTCACCGAACCTGCGCTGATCCACACCATCCGCCGCGTCGGCTACACCCTGCGACTGCCCCGGGAAGGATGAGCCTCCAGAAGCGGCTCGTCGCCGTCGTGGCGTTGCTGCTGGTGCTCGGCCTCCTGGTTGCCGACGTCGTCACGTACGCCTCGGTCCGCTCCTTCCTCTACGGCCAGGCCGACAACACGCTCGCCCAGAACGAGGAGCTCGGCTTCAACTACCTGACGTTCGCGGCGGGCAAGAACACGACGGTCAACGAGGCCGACATCTCGCGACGGGTCTCCTCGGACGTCTACGTGACGCTCCTGAGCCGCAGCGGGCAGGTGATCCTGCGCCGGCCGTCGGGCTCGACCGCCCAGCCCGACCCGGCGCCGATCCTGACCAAGGACATTCCCGTGCAGCAGGTGCCCGACATCTACAAACGGGTCCACGTGGGGCGCTACGCCGGCACGCTCCGCCCGGACCCCGACGCGGTCGTCCTCGGCAGTACGGGTGACCCCGACGGCCAGTACCGCACCGTCGCCGTCACGGTGCCGCAGGGCACCCTCGTCACCTCCATTTCGCTCAACCCGACCAACGACACGCTGGCGTCGCTGCGCCGGGTCGAACTCCTCGCCAGCCTGGCGGTGCTGCTGGCCATGGGGGTGCTGGTCATGGTGGTCGTGCGCCGGGGCCTGCGTCCGCTGCGTCAGATGGCCGGCACGGCGGACGCCATCGCCTCGGGCGATCTGACCCGTCGTGTGCCCGAGGGGCGCCCCGACACCGAAGTGGGCCGCCTCGGCGTGGCGCTCAACGAGATGCTCACCCAGATCGAGGGGGCCTTCGCCGAGAAGTCGGCCTCCGAGGATCGCCTCCGCCAGTTCGTGGCCGACGCGTCGCACGAGCTGCGGACGCCCCTCACCTCCATCCGGGGCTACGCGGAGTTGCTCGGGCGGGGCGGCTTCTCCGACGAGGCGGGGCGGCGCAAGGCCCTCAAGCGCGTCGAGGAGGAGGCGACCCGCATGGGAGGCCTGGTCGAGGACCTGCTCCTGCTCGCCGAGCTGGACCGGGGGCGACCGCTCCGGGCGGAACCGGTCGACCTCCAGCGCATCTGTGCCGACGCCGTGGGTGACTCCAACGCGACGGCCCACGGCCACCATCTCGCGCTCGTCCCGGGGACGCCGGTCGTGGTGGTCGGCGACGGCGAGCGCCTGGCCCAGGTGGCGCACAACCTCGTGCGCAACGCGTTGGCCCACACGCCGCCGGGCACCGAGGTCCGCGTGGCGACGGGTGTGGCGCAGGACATGGGGTTCATCGAGGTCTCCGACAACGGGCCCGGGATCCCTCCCCGGGAGGCGGCCCGCGTCTTCGACCGCTTCTACCAGGGCGATCCCTCCCGCTCGGCGGCGGGCACCGGGTTGGGGCTGGCCATCGTCCGGGCCATCGCCGAGGCCCTCCACGGGTCGGCCGACGTGCTCTCGAGCCCGGACTCGCGGCCGGGAGCCACCCTGGTCGTCAAGATCCCGCTCGCCACCACCCACGTCGAGGCCGCCACCGGCGAGCCCGCACCGCAACGCTCACCGCAGCTGCACTGATGCACCGGGGACGACGGCCTCCAGGACCGTCGAGAGCTTGACGTTCGTCTCCGCCGCCTCGGCTTCGGGGTCCGAGTCCGCGACGACGCCGGCACCGGCGCGCAGCGTGACCGTGGCGCCGTCTGCGTCGAGCCGGGCGCTGCGGATCCCGATCATCCATTCGCCGTCCCCGTCGGCGGCCACCCAGCCCACCGGGCCGGCCCAGTAGTCCCGCCGGTCCGCCTCGTGGCGGGCGATGAAATCGAGCGCCTCGGCGCGCGGTGTGCCGCCCACAGCCGGCGTGGGGTGGAGGCGCTCAAGGAGCTCCAGCACGCCGACGGGCGTACGGAGGTGCCCCTCGATCCTCGTGCCGAGGTGGGCCACCGAGCGGAACGCGACCATGGAGGGCTCGTCGGGCACCGACAGCTCGTCGCAGTAGGTGCCGAGCGTGGTCGCGATCTCGTCGACCACGTAGCCGTGCTCCTGGCGGCTCTTGGCGGAGCGGGCCAGGCCCCGTTGGGCGTCCGCGTCGGCGCGCGCGGTGTCGCCGCGGGGCACCGTGCCGGCCAGGGGATGGCACGAGACCTTGTCGCCGTGACGGGCCACGAGCAGCTCGGGGCTGGCGCCGAAGAAGGTCCCGTCGGGGACCGGCATGGAGAAGATCGTGCAGTTGGGCTCTCCGGCACGGAGCCGGCGCAGCACGGCCGAGAGGGGGAGCGGGCCGTCGAGCTCGACCGTGATGGGGCGGGACAGGACCACCTTGCGCAGCGTGGCGCCCGACTCGCGCATCACGGAGACGGCGGCGGCCACCATGTCGCCGTAGGCCACGGAGGACATGGACGAGGACAGTGCGCCGACCATGGGCTCGTCGGTCACTTCGGGCGTGGCGCCGTACTGCCAGATCACGGCGTCGAAGAGCTCGTCGGTGCCGGGGAGCGCCGCGTCCGTCGGGCCGACCGCGGTGGCCCAGCGCCGGGTGATCCCCTCCGCGTCGCGTGAGATGCCCATCGTGAAGCGGGGGATGACCAGGTACCCGTCCATGGCATCGACGAAGGGGAGCGCGCCCAGCGCCACGACACCCGAGCCCGCTCGGCCGACCGTGTCGTCGCACGGGATGACCCGCAGCGCGGCCGGGGCCTCGGCCGCGCGGACGAGGGCCGCCGTCCCCCACCCGACCAGCGTCAGGCCGGGACGGTCGAAGAGAACGGTCGGGCTGCCGTCGAATTGCAGCGCGTCGGGCCCGTACTCGAGCGGGACGCTCCGGGCGTGGAGCGCCTCGCTCACCGGGAGCCGGTGCGGGTGGCGACCACCTGCTGGCTCAGGCCGCCGGCCAACGGGCGGATCCCGACGGCGGAGAAACCGGCCTCGATCAGCATCCGGCGCAGGACGGGCGCGGGGGGGAGGTAGGCCACCGAGCGGGGGAGGTAGTGGTATGCCTCCTTGTCGGAGAGCGCCCCGCCCAGAGCAGGGACGGCCCGGTTGAACCACACGTCGTACCCGGCGCGCCAGAGCCGGGACGTCGGGGCGTCGACTTCGAGCACGGCGAGCCGGCCGCCGGCGCGGAGCACCCGGGCACACTCCGAGAGCGTGGCCGCGAGGTCGGTGAAGTTGCGGAGTGCGTAGCCGCACACGAGACCGTCGAAGGCGCCGTCGACAAAGGGGAGGCGACTGCCATCGGCCTCGACGAGCGGCGTGGACGCGCCGTTGGCCGCCAGCATGCCCGCGCTCAGGTCCGCCCCGACCACGCGGTAGCCGCTCCGTCGTGCCAGCCGGGAGAGGTCCCCCGTCCCGCAGGCCAGGTCGAGCACGAGCGCGTCCTCGGGCAGGGCGAGCGCCCCCACGGCGCAACTCCGCCAGGCCTGATCGAGCCCGAAGGTCATCAGGCGGTTCATCAGGTCGTAGCGCGGTGCGATGGTGTCGAACATGGCGCGCACGCGCGCCGTCTTCTCGTCGCCGGTGGGCAGTGGCGCGGTCGACGCGGGATCGGCGGCCGCGTGCCGACGTCGGGGCGCCATGGTGCGGAGTGGTGTCAGCGGTAGTAGCGGTAGACCACTTGGGCGACGCACGCGGGCTTCGGCGCGTCCTTGACCTCCATCACGAGGTCGTAGGTGACCTGCACGCCGCCGTCGGTGTTCTCCACGCCTGCCACGGTCACCCCCATGCGCAGGTCGGCGCCCACGGGGACCGGTGAGGGGAAGCGGACCTTGTTGCACCCGTAGTTGACGCCGAACTTGGTGTTCTCGACGCGGATGACCTTGTTCAACAGGACCGGGGCCAGCGAGAGCGTCAGGTACCCGTGGGCGATGGCGACGCCGAAGGGCCCGTCCTTGGCCCGCTCAGGGTCGACGTGGATCCACTGGTGGTCGCCGGTGGCGTCNNTGGATCCACTGGTGGTCGTCGGTCGCGTCGGCGAAGAGGTTCACCCGGTCCTGGGTGATCGTCTGCCACTCGGAGTATCCGAGCTCCTTGCCGACGAGCTCGTGAAAGGCGTCGACACCGTCGACGATGGTGGTCATGCTGTGCTCCTCGCTGCTCAGGTTTCGATTCCGCTGAGGGACGCTACCCGCCCTGGAGCACCTCACTACGCTGACGTCCGTGACCCACGCGCACGAGCACGATGCCATGCCGGTCCACCAGCACCGGGATGTCCGGGGCGGTGGGGCCCGGGCAGCTGTCTTCGGCATCAGCGACGGCCTGGTGACCAACGTCTCCCTGGTCCTGGGCGTGGCCGGCGCCAACCCCGGGGCCTCGTTCGTCCGCCTGGCCGGGGTGGCGGGGCTGATCGCAGGATCCTTCTCCATGGCGGCCGGCGAGTACCTGTCCATGACCGCCCAGCGTGAGCTCATGGAGCGAGAGCTCGAGGTGGAGCGCCGGTCGCTGCGCCGCAGCCCCGAGGGGGAGGCGGCCGAGCTCCGGAGCATGTACGTCCAGCGCGGCATCGATCCGGGGGTCGCCAGCGAGATGGTCAACGAGGTCATGCAGGATCCCGATCTGGCCCTGGAGACCCACGCCCGTGAGGAGCTCGGGATCACGTCGCAGAGCCTCGGCAACCCCTGGCAGGCCGCCGCGGCCTCCTTCGTCACCTTCGCCGTGGGTGCCTTCATCCCCCTGGCGCCGTGGCTGTTCACCTCGGGGACCCTTGCCATCGTGCTGTCGATCGTCCTCGGCGTAGTGGCCTCCCTCGCCGTGGGCGTGGTGCTGGCGAGGTTCACCGAGCGGCCCGCGCTCATCTCCGCCCTGCGACAGCTCGCCGTGACGGTGGTCGCAGCAGGCGTGACCTTCGGCGTCGGCCGGGCCATCGGCTCCGGCGGCGGCTGAGGCCTTCCCGGGGCGCGCCGGCGGGCGGATCGCGGATCGCGGGATCGCGGATCAGGCTGAACCGGTGGCGTCGCGACGGTACGACCGGTCGACGTGGTCGACCGTGAAGCCGAGTGACGTGTAGAGAGCGACGGCGACCTCGTTGGTGGCGTCGGTGTAGAGCATGCCGACGGTCACGCCGCGCTTCCACAGTGCTTCGAGGCCTGCCACCGTGAGGGAGCGTCCCCAGCCCTGGCCGTGGTGCCGCGGGTCGACCGCGATCACGTAGATCTCGCCGAGGACCGGATGACGGTCACGGTGGACCTTGGTCCAGCACGAGCCGATCAGGCCCGCGCCGTCGGGATCGTCGGCGACGAGGAACCCGTCGACCTCGACCCAGTCCGCGGTCAGGCGCTCGCGGAGCTGAACGACCGTCCACCCGCCCTGCTCGGGATGGCCGGCGAACGCCCGATTGTTGGTCTCCACCCACGCCTCGTCGTCGCGCCCGGGCACAAACGGGCGGGTGGGGAGCGGCCGGGTGGCAGCCACGACATCGGGCGCGAGCGGCAGGGGGACACGCATCTGGAGCAGGTCGCGCTCGGCCACGAACCCGTGGGCGCGGGCCTGGTCGTCGTCAGCCGGCCCGGCCTGCATGGCCCAGAGATGGATCGGGGTGTCGGCCCGAGCCTCGGCGACGGAGCGTCCGATCAACGCGGACACGACGGCCTCCTCGGAGACGTCTGCGTGGACCGAGGGATCAGCGACGACGTGGAGCACGGTGGAGCCGTCCTGGGCGGGGGAGAGCAAGGCGAAGCCGACGAGCTCGCCACCGTCGCGGGCGAGCACCACGCGATCGCCCGCCGGCGCCGTATCCGGGTGCTGCATGGCGAGCAGTTGCGGCTCCGGGAGTGCGGGATGGTCACCGGCTGCCCCGGCCCGGTCCAGGAGCGCGGCGAGCTCGCGACGGTCGGGGTCGCCGAGGTGGTCCAGGTCGACCGTCGTCATGTCGTCCACGATCACGCCGGCCAACGTAACCCGGTACCGTGAGCCGGTGGCGAAGCCGAGGACACCGAAGGGGCGGTCGAGGCTCGCCGCCCAACGCCTGGCTGAGCGCTACCCGGGCACAGCGAAGGAGCTGTGCGCGCTCGAGCACAAGGACCCGTTCCAACTCCTGGCCGCGACGATCCTGTCGGCGCAATGCACCGACGCACGCGTCAACATGGTCACGCCCCAGCTCTTCGCCGCCTATCCGGATGCGGCGTCTCTGGCCGCGGCCAACCCCGAGGACGTGGAGGAGATCATCCGCTCCACCGGGTTCTTCCGCTCGAAGACCAAGAGCCTGATCGGCATGGCGACTGCGGTGGCGGATCGCTACGGCGGCGAGGTCCCGCGCGAGCTCGAGGAGCTCGTGACGATCCCGGGAGTCGGGCGGAAGACGGGGAACGTGGTGCGCAGCGTGGCGTTCGGATTGCCCGGCCTCCCCGTCGACACCCACGTGCTGCGGGTCAGCCAACGCCTCGGTCTTCTCGAGGGATTGACCTCGGCCGAACAGCGGGACGCGGTCAAGGTGGAGCACCAACTGAACACGCTGGTTCCCGCCGCTGAACGCGGTGCCTTCAGCCTGCGGGTCATCCTCCACGGGCGGGAGACATGCGTTGCTCGCAAGCCTCGTTGCTCCGCATGTCCGCTCGCCGATTTCTGCCCCTCGGTACGGTAATCGGCGCGCGATGGGACTTTCGGCCCCTTTTTAGGCAATTCGGGTTTGTCGTGGTGAAATCCGAAAACACAGGCGCTACCATTGGCCCCGGAACCGGTTCCCGCCACCTGGTNNCGCCCCTGGTCAGCACGGGTATGGAGCCTGGTATTACTTAAGGTGCTACCATCGGGACATGGTCACCAAACGGTCGGTCTCACTCGATGACGAGGTGGCGTCGTCCGTCGAGGAGGCGGCGAAGCAGGACGGGGTCTCCTTCAGCGCGTGGCTCTCGTCGGCGGCCGAAAAGCAGCTCCGGGTTCGTCAGGGTCTGCGCGGCGTCGCCGCCTGGGAGGGCGAGACGGGCTCGTTGAGCGCAGAGGAGCTCGCTGCGGGTGAGGCGCTGCTGGCTCGCCTGCGCTCGGGTGTGTCCGGCGTGGCGTCGCGCGTCCGGCGGCGGTGAGCGCCAACCGCCGGGAGGGGCTCGTCTACGGGCTCGGCGCGCTGCATGCGGCGGCCAGGGGTGACCGGATGATGTGGGCGCTGCACCGGGCCGCTCTCTCCAACGGCATCGTGCCGGTGATCCCGGCTGTCGCGGTGGCCGAGGGGTACCGCACCGAAGCACGCAGTGACCGGATCGGCGAGCTTTTGGCCGGGACCGAGGTCGAGCCCTTCAGTGGCGAGGCGGCCCGCCGCTCGGGTGAGCTCGCGGCGCGCTGCGACACATCGGACCTGAGCGTCGTGGCCGTCGTGGAGCTGGCCGAGAGGCGCAATTGCGCGGGCGTGGCGCAGCGTCAGACC
>PMPX01000078.1 GCA_003169235.1 Acidimicrobiaceae bacterium
CTACGGCGATGCCGGCTTCTACGGCTCGACCGGGTCGGTCCCGTTGAACCGGCCCATCGTGACCATGGTGCCGACCTCCGACGGCCAGGGCTACTGGCTGGTCGCCTCCGACGGCGGGATCTTCGCGTTCGGCGACGCGAAGTTCGAGGGCTCCACCGGCTCGCTGCACCTCAACGAGCCCATCATCTCCATGGCCGCCACGCCCGATGGCCAGGGTTACTGGCTCATGGCGAGCGACGGCGGCATCTTCGACTTCGGCGACGCCGGCTTCTCCGGCTCAATGGGCTCGGCCCCGAGTGCCGACCCGGCGGAGAAGGTGGTGGCGGACGAGACGGGGGCGGGCTACTGGGTGGTGGACCAGAACGGGGAGACGCACGCGTTCGGTGACGCCCCCGCCGAGCCTCCGACCCAGGGCCTGATGTTCTCCCCGGTCACTCCCGGTGACAAGGCCGTCCTGTTCGCGTTCGCCCAACTGGGCAAGCCGTACATCTGGGGCGGCAACGGGCCGGTGGGCTACGACTGCTCCGGCCTGGCCCTGGCCTCGTGGGAGAACGCAGCAGGGATCAGCTTCGCCCGAGTGTCCGATGACCAGTACCACACCGCCGGGGCTCCGGTGGCGCTGAACGACCTCGCGGCAGGCGATCTCGTCTTCTGGGGGACGAGCCAGACCGACTGGACGACCGTGTACCACACCGCGATCTACGTCGGAGGCGGTGAGATCGTCGAGGCCACCGGTGATCAGGTGCAGTTGAACTCTCTCGACCAGTGGGGTGCGAGCGACCTCATGCCCGGCGGCCGTCACCCCTAGAGCCGGAAGCGGCCGGGGTGGAGCCGCCGGGTGAGACCGCCGGCGCGAGCCGGGACACGGCATCCATCGCCACGGACTGTGCCGCCGATCACGCGGTCCCGCCGCCGATGAGGTCCTGCTCCAGGCCCGGCGCCCGGCGATCCCGGCCGCTGTGGCCTCCCGCCCAATAGTGTCGGCGCTGCCGTGCGCCCGCCCACCCTGCTCCACCTCCCGGCCGACGTCACCCCCGAGTGGATGACCGGCGCCCTGGCGTACGCCGGTGTCCTGCCCTCCGATGTGACGGTCACCTCGCTCGAGGCCCAGCCGGTCGGCACGGGCCAGATGGCCGACACGACACGCTTCAGGCTCACCTACGACGCGCCCGGGGCCGGACCGGCCACCGTGATCGGCAAGTTCGCCTCGGCCGACGAGCAGAGCCGTTCCACCGGTCTGGCGCTGCGGGCGTACGAAGTCGAGGTCCGCTTCTACCGCGAGGTCGCGGCGCGTGTCGGCGCCCGCGTGCCGGCGACCTACGTGGCCGAGGTGGAGCCCGAGACGGGGTGGTTCACCCTCCTGCTCGAGGACATCGTCGGCGCCGCGCAGGGAGACCAGATCGCCGCCTGCACCCCGGACGTGGCCGCCTCCGTCCTCGAGGAGATGGCCGGCCTGCACGCGCCCTGCTGGGAGGCTGCCGACCTCGCCGCGCTCGAGTGGCTCAACCGGTCCACGCCGGAGTCGGACGGGCTCCTCTGCATGCTCGTCTCCTCGCTGCTGCCGGGATTCCTGGAGCGCTACGAGGACACCCTGGCCCCCGATCACCAGGAGGTCTGCCGCCTCTTCGCCGAGCACCTGCCGGCCTACCTGCGGCTCCGTGGCGGCCCTCGCACGGCCAGCCACGGCGACTTCCGCCTCGACAACCTCCTCTTCCAGCCGGGCGAGGCCAGACCGGTCGTCGTCGACTGGCAGACGGTCGCCTGGGCGGGTGCGTCCTACGACGTGGCGTACTTCATCGGCGGCTGCCTCAACGCCGAGGACCGCCGCGCCCACGAGAGCGACCTCCTCGCCCACTACCACGACGCCCTCTGCCGGCGCGGCGTGCGTGACTACACCTTGGAGCAGCTGCGCGCCGACGTGCGGAGGGACACCTTCGGCGGCGTCATGATGGCCATCGTCGCCGCCATGGTGGTGCAGCGGACCGAGCGCGGCGACCTCATGTTCCTGACGAGCACCACCCGTCACGCCCAGCACGCGCTCGACTCCGACGCCCCCGCGCTGCTGCTCGCCGCCCGATGACGGACGTCCTCGTCCTGTGCACCGGCAACGCGGCCCGGTCGGTCATGGCGGGCTTCATGCTCGAGCACCTGCGCGACGGCCGCGCCGGGGACCCACTGCACATCGTGACCGCCGGCACCCACACCATCGACGGGCAGCCGATGGGGATGCGGACCCGCGCCGCGCTGTCGCGCCTCCCCGAGCTCGCGGGCGCCGACTTCCGGCGCCACCGGAGCCGCCAGGTCCACGGGGTCGACCTGGTGCATGCCGAGGTGGTGGTCGTGATGGAGGCCGATCACGTGCGCTTCGTCCGTCGCCGCTTTCCCGACGCCGCCGACAAGACCGCCACCATCCGCCGTCTGTGCCGCGACCTGCCCACCGCCCCTCCGGGCCTGACCGAGCGGGTGGCGGCGCTCGGCCTCGCCGCGGTGGAGGTGTCGGACAGTGAGGACGTCCTCGACCCCGCCGGGCACGAGGCGGACGTCTACGAGGCCTGCGTCGACGAGCTGTGGGGAATGTGCCGCACCCTCGTGACGCTGTTGTGAAGCGGGCGGTCTGCCGTCAGTCGGCGTGCACCGAACGCAGCCCGGCCCACGCCAGGTGGGCCATGCGCCGGGCCAGCCTCTGCGCCTCTTCGTCGAGCTCGGCGTCGGAGTCGGGGCGCTGGGCCATGAAGCGCCGGCTCGCCCCCTCGGCCATCCCGACGATCCCGTAGGCCAGCAGGCGGCGGTGGTCGTCGTCGAGCCCGGCGTCGATCAGGGGGTCGATCGCCTCGGCGATCGCATCCTCGACGGTGCGCAGCGCCCGGCCCAGCTCCTGGTCGTCCGCATGGTCCCGGCCGTAGAGCAGCCGGAACTCGGCCTCGTGGCGCACGACGAGCCGGAAGTAGGCGGCGAAGCCCAGTTCGACCTGCTGGCGCGGGCCATCGGCCCGCATGACGGCCCGCCGGATGGCCGTGAGCAGGTCCTGGGCGATGGAGTCGACCAGCTCGAGGTAGAGGGCACGCTTGGACGAGAAGTGCTGGTAGAGGAGCGGTTTGGTGACACCGGCCGCTTCGGCGATGTCGTCCATCGTCGTCGCCCGGTAGCCCCGCTGCGCGAACAGCCCGAGCGCCACGGCGAAGAGCTGCTGGCGCCGCTGTTCCGCTGTCAATCGCCGCGAAGCGGCCGGCATGGCACCTGGCACGCCGCTCACGTTACCGAACGGTCATAACGAGGGCGGGCCGGGGACCTGCCCCAGGACCCGGGCCAGCCGCCGGGGAAGGTCGGCGATGTTGAAGTGCTCGGCCGCGACCCGCTGGTTCTGCGTCAGCAACTGTTCGTCCGGCTCCCGCAGCCACGCCGCCAGGGGCGCCGGATCGTCGGCGTCGAACCAGTGGAAGCCGAAGGCCGCCAGCTCGGCGGCGACCGGGTACCGGCCCACCGCGAGCGGGCGGCGATGGGTCGCCGACTCCACCGACGGGTTCCCGAAGCCCTCCCAGGAGGATGGCAGCAGGACGGCGTCGCAGGCGGCGTACGCGTCGGCGATGGAGCAGCCGCCCCCCGGCTGGCCGAGCACGACCCGGCAGCGCGCCCGGCCGACGAGGCGGTCGAGCTCGGGCCCGTAGCCGTCCTCCGCCGGGCCGAGCAGCCAGTAGGTGCCGCCGACGGCCTCGGCCAGCGCGATCGCCCCCGCGATGTTCTTGCGGGCGAGCGCCCGTGTCGGCTGCAGCAGCACCGGGGTCCCGTCGCTGGTGCCCAGTGCCGCGCGAGTGGCGGCGCGCGCACCGGGCACCGGCTCCGGGTCGAAGGCGTTGTAGATCGTCGTGGCGTGCATGCCGCGTGCAGCCAGCTCGGACCGGCTGAGCTCGTTGATCGTGACGTGCGCCCAGGCCGGGTCGTCGGGCGGGGGCGGCAGGTGGGCCAGGTGCGGCCTCTGCCACGGGAGGTCGTGGTGGTGCAACAGCGCGGGGCGGCCGGCGCACGTGGCCGCGACCAGTGCTGCGGCCGGCGGGTTGAGGGGCAGGGAGCAGAGGTTCTCGACGACGACGAGGTCGGCCCCGGCCAGCGCGTCCTCCACCTCGGCCCGGGTCGGTGGTTCGGTCGCCGCGATCGCCAACCCAGGGAGCAGCGTGTCGACCGGGCCGGAGCCGGCGACGGTGCGGACGTGCCAGCCCAGGACGCCCAGCGCAGCGGCCCATTTGGCCGCTTCGACGGAGACCCCGTCGCCGCCGCCCAACCGGAACGAGACCATGCACGCCGTCGCCACGACGGCACTGTACGCGCGCGGGGTCGCGGTTGGCCGGTGGAGTAGCGTTGCCCCGATGGCGAAGCGTGCACTGATCACCGGCGTCACCGGTCAGGACGGGTCGTACCTGGCCGAGTTCCTGCTCTCCCAGGGCTACACGGTCATCGGCATGGTGCGGCGGTCGAGCACGCTCAACTTCGAGCGCATCGCGCACATTCAGGACCAGATCGAGCTCGTCGCCGGCGACCTCCTCGACGAGGTGTCCCTCATCAACATCCTGCGCGACCACCGGCCGAACGAGGTCTACAACCTGGCTGCCCAGTCGTTCGTCCAGACCAGCTTCAGCCAGCCCGTGCTCACGGGCGAGACCACCGCGCTGGGCGTCACCCGCGTCCTCGACGCCATTCGCCTCGTCGACCCGGAGATCCGCTTCTACCAGGCCAGTTCCTCTGAGATGTTCGGCAAGGTGCAAGAGGTCCCCCAGCGCGAGTCCACCCCCCTCTACCCGCGCAGCCCCTACGGGGTGGCCAAGGTCTACGGGCACTGGATCACGGTCAACTACCGCGAGAGCTACAGCCTGCACGCCTCGTCCGGCATCCTGTTCAACCACGAGTCCCCGCGCCGCGGCCTCGAGTTCGTGACGCGCAAGGTGACGCACGGCGTGGCCCGCATCGCACAGGGGCTGGACGACAAGCTGGCGCTGGGCAACCTCGACGCCCATCGGGACTGGGGCTACGCGGCGGACTACGTCCGGGCCATGTGGCTGATGCTCCAGCAGGACGTGCCGGGCGACTTCGTCGTGTCGACGGGCCAGACCCACGAGGTGCGCGAGCTGTGCCGCCTGGCCTTCGAAGCGGTCGGGCTCGACTGGGAGCAGCACGTCGTCACGGACGAGCGCTTCCTGCGTCCGGCGGAGGTGGACCTCCTGGTCGGCGACCCAACCAAGGCGCACCAGGTCCTCGGCTGGCAGCCCGAGGTCGACTTCGCCGGCCTGGTCACCATGATGGTGGAGGCCGACATGGACCTGGTCCGCAAGAGCCTCAGGTAACCGGGGGGCGGTCGCGCTCCTGTCACCCGCCGTACCAGCCACCATCTCGGCCGACCCGGCCGGCGTCCTCGTCGCCTTCGGGGCAGGGATCCTCTCCTTCGTCTCGCCGTGCGTCCTGCCGCTCGTCCCGGGCTACGTCTCCATGGTCTCGGGCCTCTCTGCGGCCGAGCTGGAGGCGGGCGGCGACGGCACCACGCCGTCGAACGCGCTCCGCCCCGTCCTGCGCGGCATCGGCCTCTTCGTGGCCGGCTTCACACTCGTGTTCGTCGCGCTCGGGGCGGCGGCCTCGAGCATCGGGCGCCTCCTCGACGCCCACGAGATCACGCTGACCCACGTGAGCGGCGCGGTGATCATCCTGTTGGGCGCCGTGATGTTGCTGGGCGCGCTGCCATCGAGCGTCTGGGCGCACGCGGGCACGGGGACCCTCGGCGTGGTCTCGCGCGTCACCGGCGAGCACCGCTTCGACGTGCGGCCGTCCAAGCTCGGCGTCTGGGCCGCCCCGTTGATGGGCATGGCGTTCGCCTTCGCCTGGACACCGTGCATCGGCCCCGTCCTCGGTGTGGTCCTGAGCCTGGCGGCGCGCAACGGGACGCTGCCCGGTGGCGTCCTTCTCCTCTTCGCCTACTCGCTCGGGCTGGCGGTGCCCTTCGTGCTCGTCGGGCTGGCCTTCGGTCGGCTGACCGCCACCCTGGCCCGGGCGCGACACTGGCTGTGGGCCATTGAGCTCGTGGCGGGCGTCATCCTCATCGTCTTCGGCGTCCTGCTGCTCACGGACAACGTGAACTGGGTGTCGACGCAGCTCTCGAACCTTCTCAACGACATCGGGCTCGGCCGCCTCTCCAAGAGCTGAGAGCCGGCGGGAGCCCGGACCCACCGCCGGCGGCTACGAGGACCGCTCGGCGCCGACCTCGGCGAGCACCTCGGCGAACGTCCGGGCGAACGTGTGGGCGTCGCCGGGCCAGCGGGCGGAGACGTACGCACCGTCGCGCACGACCCAGGCCGGCCGGGCGTCGGTGAGGGTGTCGCGGGACCGCCCGCTGGTCTTGCGCCGGTGGTCGGGGGCGTCAGGTGGCACGTCCTCGAAGTCAGCCGGGTCCGCCAGGGCGCGGGTGACCTCCTGCTGCACCGACATGTAGCCCCCGGGCTGTCCGGGTTCCTCCACGTAGGTGCGGTAGTAGTCCGGGTCCCAGAAGCGCGTCCGGCTCGCCAGTTCCCACGCCCTCCGTTCGAGCTGCCAGGTCAGGGCGGTGGTGCGGCGGCCGTGGAGCACCGAGCGCCCGGTGGCGGGGTCCGTGGCGCGCGCCGCCACGAGCACACCGTGGCAGATCGCCCCGACGGGCCTGCCCTGGCGGAACGAGCCGACGGCCATCTGCTGGACCTCGGGGCTCTCGAGGTAGTCGCGCATGCCGCGGGCCCGGTGACCGCCCGCCAGCACGAGCGCGTCGTACTCACTGCGCCGGGCCGCTCCCCAGTGCAGCGGCGATCGGAACGGCGGATCCTCCAGGAGCGCCGCGTAGGCGCGCCGCGCCGCCGCATCGGCGCGCAGGACGCGGCCGACGACCGTCACGTTGCGCAGGAGGGGGACCGCACCCCACAGGTCGAGGCCGCGCCCGGTGACCATGAGGTCGTCGGCCTCGCCGCGCTGTCCCGACGGTGTGGCGAAGACCACGTGGTGCCCCGCGTCCGACAGGATCCGCCAGCTCACGGCAACCTCGGTCGGGTCGAAGTCGCACGCCGGCAGCGGCATCAGCACGGTCGCCATGGGTGCCTCGCACACTACCGATGCGCCCGGCGGAGCGGCCCGAGCGCGGGACGCTCGGTGGGGATAGCGTCGGGCACATGACCGACGCCGACGAGGGCACCGGCACGGCGCCGTCCCCAGCGGACATCTTCTCGGCCGACGACGGGATCGAGAAGCTGTGGGTGCAGGCCTACCAGGGCGAGGTGCTGGGCGAGGCCCTGTTCGGGGCGATCGCCGACCGGCTCGACGACGCCGACCATGCCCGCAAGATGCGGGTGCTCGCCACGCTCGAGCTCCGCACGAAGGAGGCCGTTGCTCCCGCGCTCGCCCGCGCCGGCATCTCCACCGCACCCGATCCCGAGATGCTGAGCCTGGCCGAGGCCCTGGCCCCCGACTCGGCGACCAGGGCCTGGGAGGAGATCATGGTCTCCCTCGAGGCCATCACGGGCCAGTTCATCCCGCTCTACGACCGCATCGCCCAGCTCGACCCCGCCGAGCGCGAGGCGGCCGACCTGTTGGTGGCCCACGAGGCCGCACTGCGCGACTTCGCCCGGGCCGAGCTGGCGGGGGACACCGCCACGTCGCTCGCCCCCGTCACGGCGCTGGCGCACATGCGCTGAGCCCGCCCCGGGGCACGACGCCCAGGTCGGGGGCATCTTCGCGCCGCGCCGGGACGGGGCCCGACCCCGCTTGGAACCCCGGGACCGACCCCCCCTACCATGGAGGGGAAGGCCATGGCCCCTGTCGTCCAATTCCGCGCCGCTGTCGCTCTCGCCGGCCGCTTCCCCGCCCTTGCCGGGGTCGACCTCTGTCTCGAGCAAGGTGAGGTGGTCGTCGTGGTGGGCGCCAACGGCGCGGGCAAGACGA
>PMPX01000089.1 GCA_003169235.1 Acidimicrobiaceae bacterium
CCTGATCCGTCGTTTGCACCTCAGTCGATCTCTTGCTTCACGACGGATGAATGCACGGCGGTGGGGGGCCTCGGCATCGAAGAAACAGCTAACGGTTCGACCTGGATCCCCGAGACACCGCCAACGGGCTTGAACACCTTGAGCAGCGTCTCTTGCCCATCCTACGTGACCTGCGTAGCAGTAGGAGTAGTCGATTCGCGTCCCTCGATAATTGGCACCCAGGATGGCTCTCCATGGATAACTCTCGACCAGCCATTGGTGAATCTCTTGTCTGCAGTGTCGTGCTCAGGCCCGGACACATGCGATGCCGTCGGAATCGCTACGGGAGGAGGAGCGACAGGTCTCAGCACAGACAGTTTCACGACCTGGACAGCAACATCTTCGATACCGCAAGGAGCTCGATTGTCAGCGATCGATTGTTACCTGGTAACGACCTGCATCGCAGTCGGCACCAACCTGACTTCCGATCCGTATGTCATCGGCACCTCCAATAACGGGACGACCTGGTCACCTCAGTCAACTCCGTCTGGTGCCGTCGATCTCACGGGCATCTCCTGCTCGGGTGCCTACGACTGCATCGCCGTCGGGAGCAGCGGAAACACTGGAGCAGGCTCGACGATCATGAGCACCATCAATGGCGGCACCAACTGGACTGAGCAAACACCTCCCGATGGCACCAGCGAACTCACCTCTGCGTCGTGCCCCAGCACCGCTGAGTGCTTCGCCGCTGGAGTGAGCTCCGTGCTGGCGTCATCCAATGCCGGCCACGCCTGGAACAGCGATCCGATTCCTTCTGTTGTGAGCGGCCTCAACGGGATCTCGTGCCCCACGACATCCGACTGCACCGCAGTGGGATTCGGCATCTTCGGTAGCCCCGTCATCATCGGCACGACCGACTCGGGGACGACCTGGACGGCGGAAACCGCGGTTCCAGCGGGAGTCGGTGATCTCATCGCCATCTCCTGCGTCAGTGCATCGACCTGTCAGGCGGTGAGTGACTTCGATTCCACCATCGATTCACCCAGCATCATCGTCACCACAAACGGCGGGACGACGTGGTTGGCCGAACATATTCCTGCCACCGTCACCAATTTCACCGCCATCTCCTGCTCCGACCCGCTGAATTGCAGTGCGGTGGGTTCCTCCTCCATCGGACCAGGGGCAGCCATTCTCAACACGACGGACGGTGGCGCCATCTGGTCTCCGCAGACACCCCCAAGCGGCCTAACCAGCTTGGACGGAATCTCCTGCTCCACGGACACCGCGTGCCTTGCAACGGGATCGACAGTCATCGGCACGACCAACGGCGGTGCGCAGTGGAGCGACCTCGGGAGCCCTGCCGGCGGCACTCCTCTGACGTCGGTCAGCTGCGTCAGCGCGAGCAGCTGCACCGCAGTCGGTGGGACGAACATCCTCGTCACCGCCGACGGAGGCGCGAACTGGACCGACCAGGTGGTGCCCTCGGGAGTCGCCTCGCTCCTCGGAGTGTCCTGCGTCGGCCCGGCGAACTGCGTGGCGGTCGGTGTCGGTACCGATTTCGGCGGCACCATCGAGACTCTGTCGGCCCCGCCGTCCGTCACGACGACCAGCCTCAACGTGGGCACCATCGGAGTGCCGTATGCGAGCTCACTCGGAGCCGTCGGCGGGTTGGCCCCCTACTCGTGGGCCGTGTCCGGAGGAGCGCTTCCCCCCGGACTGCACCTCGCACCCGATGGAACCATAAGTGGCGTTCCGACCATTTCCGGGGAGTACGCCGCCACATTCACGGTCACCGATGCCAACTCACTGTCGAGCGCCACATCTCTGATGGTCGCCATCAAGCCTCTCGCCGCTCCCGGCTACTGGCTCGTGGCGAGCGACGGCGGGATATTCAGTTACGGCGGGGCCCAGTTCTACGGTTCGACCGGCAGCCTGCACCTCAACGCGCCCATCATCTCCATGGCCGCAACGCCGGACGACGCCGGCTACTGGCTCCTCGCGTCCGACGGAGGCATCTTTGCGTTCGGCGACGCCATCTTCTATGGCTCGACCGGAGGCATGCACCTCAACGCCCCGATCGTGGCCATGGCTCCCACTCCCGACGGAGGCGGGTATTGGCTCGTCGCTTCAGATGGTGGGGTCTTCGCCTTCGGCGACGCCAACTTCTACGGATCGGCCGGCTCCATGACTCTCGATCGACCCATCGTCGGAATGGCCTCGACCATCGACGGGCTCGGCTATTGGCTGGTCGCGTCCGACGGCGGGATCTTCGACTATGGCGACGCCGGATTCTTCGGCTCGACCGGAGGTCTGCCGCTGCACCAACCGATCGTTGCCATGACGACCGCCCCCGACGGGGGTGGCTACTGGCTCGTCGCATCCGACGGGGGCATCTTCAGTTTCGGCGACGTCAGCTACTTCGGATCCGCTGGCGGTATGCCCCTGAGCGCTCCGATCGTCGGTATGGACCGCACCGCCGACGGTCAGGGCTACTGGATGGTGGCCCGGGACGGAGGCATCTTCAGCTATGGCGACGCCGGCTTCTACGGCTCCGCGGGCGGTCTGAAGTTGAACCGGCCGGTCGTCGGAATGGCTGCCATCCAGTCCCTTTCGCCCGGAGCACCACCGTCACCACCGCCGTCACCGTCACCGACGCCCGCCCTGACCCCGGCATCGCAACCGGCGCTGCCCCAGCTCGCGGAGCAGCCCACTGATCAGACCACCGAGCCCGGTGGCAGCGTGACCTTCGTCATCGACGCCAGCGGCGACCCCGCCCCCACCATCCAGTGGCAGGTCTCGTCGAGCCGTGGCTCCGCCTTCAGCGATATTCCCGGAGCGACGACACAGGCGCTGTCCGTAGGACCGGTGGGTGCAGCCCAGCTCTCGTACCGCTATCGGGCCGTCATCAGCAATTCCGCCGGTTCCGACACGTCGGCCTCCGCCCGCGTCGTCCTCGGCCCATAGGACGAAGATCAGACCTGGGAGGGCGTGGGCTCCAACTCCCCCTGCGCGGCGAGCCACGCACACCATTCCTCCACGCCCTCTCCGCTCCGGGCGCTCGCCATGATGATGTGAGCCCGAGGATTCACGGCTTTGAGGTTGGAGAGGAACAAGTCCACGTCGAAGTCCAGATGCGGCAGCAGATCGATCTTGTTCACCACCACGACGTCCGCGGCCCGGAACATCACGGGATACTTCAGAGGCTTCTCCTCGCCTTCCGTGACGGCGAACACCATCGCCCTTGCGTCCTCACCGACCCGGAACTCCGCCGGGCACACGAGGTTGCCCACGTTCTCGATGATGAGGAGATCGAGCTCCGGGAGCGGCAGTCGTTCCATGCCGGACCGAACCATCACCGCATCGAGATGGCACTCTCCACCGAACCCTGCGCTCGTGTTCACGACAGAGATGGCCGTCGCCCCGGCTCCCTGGAGTTGGTCGGCGTCGAGACTGGTCGCGATGTCACCCTCGAGCACGCCGATCCGCACGACATCGCCCATCCTCTCCAAGGTCTTTCGCAGCAGGGTCGTCTTCCCCGCTCCGGGTGACGACATGAGGTTCACGGCACGAACGCCGGCCGCCGCCAGCCGTCGTCCGTTGTCGTCCGCCACCCGGTCGTTTTCCGAGAGCAGGTTCTCCAGGATCGTGATCCTGGTCTGGCCCGTCTCGAGGTACCCGGAGTGATCGCCGACCTCGGGCGTCTTGCCGGCGTCGGGGTGAGGGTGGTCGTGGTCCTGATGATGGCCGGCGTCAGGATCGAGCTCGTGCACGTGGTCCGTGCCATCGGCATGAAGGTGGAACCTCCCCACGGCTACGCATCCACCAGATCGATCGAGACCACGAGGAGCTCCTCGCCACTCAACAGCTTCACGTCGAACCCGTCACACGCCCCACAGGCCAGGATCGCAAGATCGAGGACGGTCGTGGCTCCGCAGTCAAGGCACTCGACCACGGCCGGCACCTGCTCGATCACGAGTTGGGCATCCTTGAGGTCGGTGGTGCTCGAGACGACCTCCCAGCTGAACTGGAGGGCGTCGGGCACGACCTGGCGCAAGTGGCCGATCTGCACCTTCACCTGAGTGACCGGTCGCCCCTCCGCGTGCTTGACCGCTGTGCTCGCTATGGCGTTGCAGATTGACAGTTCGTGCATCGCTCGCACCTCGCCCGGGAGCATACCGACCCCGTCCCCGGTCGCGGTCGCGGTCCCGGTCAGGCCGTTATCGCCTCCTCGGCCTCTTGGACCAACGCCGAACTCCACTTCTCCTCGACCCGGGCCAGTCGCCAGTACACCAGGGCGATCACCCAGGTGGCGACGAACAGACCGACGATGACGAACCCGGCGGTGTTGATGTTGAAGCCACGGACGAAGTCCCAGAACGGCGAGCTCAGATTGGCCTCTTGCCCGATCAGGCCGAGGATCTCGACACTGCCGACGAAGAATGCCACCGCGACCGACAGTCCGGTGATGGTCAGGTTGTAGAAGACCTTCCGCACCGGGTTGGCGAAGGCCCAGTCGTAGGCGAAGTTCATGAAGCAGCCGTCGAGGGTGTCGAACGTGCACATTCCAGCGGCGAAGAGGATGGGCAACGACAAGATCGCATACAGGGGCAGGCCGCCGACGACCGCCGAGCCGGCGAGGACGAGAAGGGCCACCTCGGTTGCGGTGTCGAAGCCGAGCCCGAAGAGGAAGCCGACCGGGTAGAGCTTCCACGAGGTGTCGATGTGCCGGGCATAGCCTCCGAGTAGGCGGTTCATCACCCCCCGCTTGTCGAGCTGCCGTTCCAGCTCCACCGGGTCGAAGCTCCCGGACCGCATCTGCCGGTACAGCCTCGTGATGGAGACCAGCACGAACAGGTTCACGAGGGCAATCAGGTAGAGAAACGTCCCCGAGACCGACGTGCCGATGATGTTGGTCGCCGAGTGGAGGCCCGATGACTGCTGACTGACCTGGATGTTGAGGGCTCGAATTCCGAAACTGAGCCCGACCGCGAGCAGGAGCACCACACTCGAGTGGCCGAGCGAGAAGAAGAACCCGGTGCCGAGAGGCCGCTTCCCCTCGCCGACGAGCTTGCGTGTGGTGTTGTCGATGGCCGCGATGTGATCCGCGTCGAAGGCGTGCCGCATGCCCAACGTGTACGCGAGCACCCCGGTGCCCAGCCCGAACAGCTTGGTCTGCGAAACGTGGAAGTGGTGACCCACTGCCGTGGTCAACAGCATCCAACCGACAACGTTCAGAATGGCCACGACCGCCGCCATACCCGCAACCCGGGCCCACTCCGGGCGCTTCAATCCGGGCCGCGGTTTGTGCACGCAGCTCGGCGCCACTGCCATCTCCCCGTACCTCCGAGCTCGTCGCCTCGAGGCACTGTACCTTATTGCGAGCACTTCGCAATAGCCGGAGATCTCGGGGACGGGCGACCCGGCGCCTCACCGGTACCATCGAGTGCTGTGAGCAGACGCTCCCCCACCCAGCCCGCCGATCAGGCGGAAGCAGCCACGCTGGAGGACGCTCTCGAGCTCGTGCGCCAGCACGGGGGGCGGGTCACATCGTCACGTCGAATCCTCCTCCACGCGCTGTTCGCATCCCAGGGTCACCGGACGGCCGAGGAACTGGCGGGCGAGGTCCAGGCCGAGGCTCCTGACATCCACCTGTCCACCGTCTACCGGAACCTCGACGAGCTCGAGCGCCTCGGCGTGGTCGTCCATTCACACTTCGGGCACGGTCCGGCCACGTATCACCTGGCCTCCTCCGTGCACGGGCACTTCGTCTGCGAGGAATGCGGGAGGTTGACGGAGGTGCCGGACTCCATGTTCGACGGGCTCGCCAAGCAGGCTCGCGCCCGGTTCGGCTTCACCATCGACCCGCACCACTTCGCCATGCTCGGGCGATGCGCCGACTGTACGTAGCGCCACCGTCCACCGTTGCCCGACTCCAGGCCCCGCGACCCCACTTCGGCTGCCGCTTCGGGGCCAGATGCCACCTAGGATGACGGCACAGAGCGGCAGGGACTCCATGGGTGACACGGGTGACATCGTGCAGAGAGGCGATCGATGACTTCGGACAGCTCAATCGTGGCGACACCCTCCACGTCCTCCCGGCCTCTCAGAGCCAGAAGGAGCAACGCCGGTGGCCCGGTACGTCATCTCACCTGAGCGTTCCCATGTCTGGATCGACGCCCGTTCGAATGTGCACCCGATCCACTCCGGCACCGACGGATTGGAGGGGTACGTCGAGTTGACCTTCGCAGCGGGAGGGGCCGTCGATCTGACGTCGCAACCCGCCGGCGCGCTCTCGTTGTCGGTCGACAAGTTGAGCTCGGGGAAGCGGATGGAGGATCGAGAACTCCACAAGCGGATCGACTCCCGGCGCTACCCCACCATCGAAGGGGTCATGACGCAGGTCAAACCCCACGAAGGCGACTCGAGCTACCTGGTCACGGGGGAGGTCACCTTCCGTGGCGTCTCACTGCCGCACGAGGACGTCATGGTCATCCGTGCGGTCGACGACCACACGATCAGCCTCGAGGGCTCGTCTCGATTCGACATCCGCGAATTCGGAATGCAGCCTCCGAAGGTTCTCATGTTGAAGGTCGAGCCCGAGGTGGACATCAGGGTCGAGATCTTCGCCGTCAAGGATTCCTAGGACTCCGCATGTGCCTCGGCATCCCTGGTCAAGTCAAGGAATTCTCCGAATTGCACGAGCACCTGGCGCGGGTCGAGGTGTCGGGGGTCACCAGGGAGGTCAACATCGGCCTGCTGGAGGACGAGCAGTTGAAGCTGGGTGACTGGGTGCTGATCCACGTCGGTTTCGCCATGGCCAAGATCGACGAGGAAGAGGCAACGCAGGCATTGGACCTCCTGAAGGCGATGGGTGAGGCCTACGAGGACGAGCTCGAAGCGTTGCGGTCGTCGGAGTACTCCAGCGAGTCAGGTGCCACTTGAGACGGGGACCCGCCGAGCCGGACGGCCGGCGTCACGCACAATGAGACACTCGCCGTGAAGTTCGTCGACGAGTACAGGGACCCGACGGCGGCCAGGGCCCTCGTGGCTCAGATCACTGCGCTCTGCGGCGACGACCAGTTCAAGTTCATGGAGGTCTGCGGGGGTCACACGCACACGATCTACCGGCACGGAATAGAGCACGTCCTGCCGGTCAACGTGGAGCTGGTGCACGGGCCCGGCTGTCCCGTGTGCGTGATCCCCATGGGCAGGGTGGACGACGCGATCGCGCTGGCTCGGGAGCCCGGCATCATCTTCACCACCTTCGGGGACATGATGCGGGTCCCGGGAAGTCAGGGCAACCTCCTGACCGCCAAGGCGGAGGGCGCGGACGTCCGCTTCGTGTACTCCCCTCTCGATGCGCTCCA
This sequence comes from Acidimicrobiaceae bacterium, assembly GCA_003169235.1. GTDB lineage: Bacteria > Actinomycetota > Acidimicrobiia > Acidimicrobiales > RAAP-2 > Bog-473. The sequence goes on from PMPX01000089.1 coordinate 7,347, forward strand.
GATCGCCATCGACAACCCAGACCGGCAGGTCGTCTTCTTCGCCGTCGGCTTCGAGACCACTGCGCCGTCGACGGCCCTCACCCTCCTGCAGGCCAAGGCCGAGGACGTCGCCAACTTCACCGTCTTCTCCAACCACGTGACGATCGTGCCGCCCCTCCGGGCCATCCTCGAGTCCCCCGATCTGAGGCTCGACGGCTTCATCGGTCCGGGCCACGTGTCGACGGTGGTCGGTCAGCCTCCCTACCGGTTCGTACCCTCCGAATACGGCCTCCCGCTGGTCACGGCGGGATTCGAGCCACTCGACATCCTGCACGCCATCTCCATGCTGTTGACCCAGATCCGCGAGGGCCGCTGTGAGGTCGAGAACCAGTACTCACGCGTCGTGCGGGAGGAGGGGAACCCGCGGGCGCTCGCCATCCTCGCCGAGGTCTTCGAGCTGCGGCCACACTTCGAGTGGCGCGGGCTGGGCTTCATCGCGCAGAGTGGCCTGAAGCTCCGTCCGGAGTTCGCGGCGTTCGACGCCGAGCGCCGCTACCAGGTCCCCGGCGTGCGGGTGGCGGACCCGAAGGCGTGCCAGTGTGGCGAGGTGCTCAAGGGGGTCATCAAGCCCTGGGAGTGCAAGGTCTTCGGAACGGCCTGTACGCCCGAGACGCCGATCGGCACCTGCATGGTCTCCTCCGAAGGTGCGTGCGCGGCCTACTACACCTTCGGGCGCATGCACCGCGACGCGGCGGTGACCCTCGGGCGTCGTCGTCAACTCACCCCATGACCGCCGTGACCTCGCCGGACGCCCTGGTGCGCAGGCGGGTCCGGGTGGTCGGCGTCGTGCAGGGAGTCGGGTTCCGCCCCTTCGTGCACCGACTGGCCGGGGAGCACGGTCTGGCCGGCCACGTGGGCAACGACACCGAGGGCGTGTTCATGGAGATCGAAGGAGCACCGGCCGCGATCGAGGTGTTCCTGGCCCGGCTGGTCACCTCAGCGCCCCCGCTGGCGAAGATCTTCGGTGTCGACTCGGTGCCATGCCCGCCCTCGCACGACGCGGGGTTCCGCATCGTGGAGAGCCTCCGCCACGGAGCCGTGCGCACCTTCGTGTCGCCCGATGTGGCTGTCTGTGAGGACTGCCTGGCAGAGCTGTCGGATCCGGCGGACCGTCGTGCCCGCTACCCCTTCATCAACTGCACGAACTGTGGACCCAGGTTCACCATCACCATGCGACTTCCCTACGACCGCCCTCACACGACGATGCGGGACTTCGCCCTGTGCGATGCGTGCGCGGCGGAGTACGGCGATCCCGCGAACCGACGGTTCCACGCCCAGCCGCTGGCATGTGCCGACTGTGGGCCCCGCATCTGGTTCGAGGGTCCCGACGGTGTGGTCAACGGATCCGATGCGGCGCTGACGGCCACCCAGGAGGCACTGGCCCGAGGGGCGATCGTCGCCGTCAAGGGACTGGGCGGGTACCACCTGGCCTGCGACGCCACCTGCGACCCCGCGGTCGAGCGGTTGCGCCGGCGCAAGCACCGCCGGGACAAGCCCTTCGCCGTGATGGTGCCCGACCTCGACGCCGCCCGTGTCGTGGCCCGCCTCGACCCTCGGGAAGAGACCCACCTGACGGGTCCGGCGCGCCC
>PMPX01000002.1 GCA_003169235.1 Acidimicrobiaceae bacterium
GAACATCCCGTTAGCGACAAGATTCGCCGTTGTCTCGTGCCCCCCGCCAATGATATTGATGATCGCACCGATCAATTCGTGCTCATTCAGCTGCTCCCCTTCGCTCTCAGCCTGGACGAGCACGGTGACCAGGTCATCTTGGGGGTGCTGGCGGCGGCGGTAACACAGTTCCCCAAAGTACTCGGTGAGTTCCACCGCAGCCTTACGGACTCGGACGAGGTCGTCGCCTTCAATCTGGTGTAGTCGATTCGCAGCCGACAGTANNCCAAAGGACGTGGTCCTCAACTGGCACGCCCATCAGCTCGCAAATCACGAGTTCGGGGAGCGGAAAGGCCAGGTCCTGAAGCAAATTGAACTCGCTCTTGCCTTTGACGGAGGAGACCAACCTCTGCGTTACTTCCTCGATCCGTGGCTTCCATGCGGCCACAGCGGTGGGTACGAAGGCACTCGCGACGAGCCGTCGAATCCGCGCGTGATCGGGATTGTCGAGGTTCAGCATGAGGTGCCGCACCGTCTCAATACCGTCGGCGACTTCCCGCTCGTCGACCGGCAGTTCGCCTAGCTCCTCTTTCGCCGCCTCCCAACGGCTCCACCGTTGCCCATCCCGAAGCAAGGCATTGACATCTTCGTACCTGGTAATCACCCAGACTCCCGTCTTACTGTGATGTATGGGATCTAGCTTGCGGAGCTCAGCGAACATTGAATACGGGTTGTCACGCATCGATGGATCCACAAGGTACGCTTCCATTTCAGCGGAAAGATCATCCAGCGCGTCACTGGCGGAACCGTCTCCCCCATTGATCACCATTGCTCTCCTCCTCTTCGATAGTCACAACCACTGAGGGCGGAGCAACCACCCATCAGTGGGTTCGAGCTTAGCCCTCCTCCGTTCCGTGTCACTTAACGACGGTTTTGGGGTGGAAACGCACCACACCAACGGAGACCCCCTCTTCCGATTTCAGTCGTCCGTCCTCGTTCGTGTGGGCTTACTTTGAGCCGTCGACGAAGGCAAGCCAAAGCCGGGGTGATGCTAGGGATGATTAATCCGGACGGGGTTGCAGTGGCCATAAACCGAGGTTAATTTAGGCAAGTGGCAGTTTCGGCACAGGTGGATAGGCCTTTCTCAGAACCACGATCCCGGGGTTAACGGCCCTGCCGCGAACCAGACCAGAGGAGTAACGCTGTGGGTTTGTCTAAGGATGAGATGCTCGAGATCGTCCGTTTGCATGCCGCGTTCGAATACGCCTCTGATCTCGACGCAACGATGGCAACCGTCAGCGAACACCCACTGTGGGAGTTTCATCCCCTTGGCATTCGCGTGGAAGGGCGTGAGGCCGTCTCCCGAGCGTACGAATTGCAGTTCGTGCACAATCTGCCATTCATTGAGGGCAGTACACAGCGAACCGTCTTCTTTGGGGAAGCAGGCCTTGCAAAGGAAGCCGAGTACACAATACGGCTACCCTCTGGGGTGCGGACTTTGGGACACGCTTTGATTGCGTTTACGTTTGAGGAAGGTCTTGTATCGTCGGAACGAGCATATCTTTCCGGCGGATTCGTGAAGCTCCTGGAAGCCACGTTCGCCGATGAGGACTTTATCGCCATTCCTGGCGTAAGCAGACTTGAGGGTCTTTCTCCCAACCCGTAGATGTTCGGCCACTGTTACTCACCAAGAAGTGTTGTGCAGCTCCGACAAATCCACGGCCTGCGGCAATAGAAACGGGTTTACCTAGGATGGAGGCGTATGGCGGTCCTTGAATTGTTGAGCCACGGGTAGTTTCCCGATGGCTGAATACCCAGGTCCGCGTTCAGACATTTACACGCTTTTGCGCCTTGTATAGGTGAGGCGTGTAGGTGCCAGGAACATCCAGGAACCTACTGCTTCGATACGGGTTACTATTCCGACTTGCACGCGACCGCGAAGCTGGACGGGACGCCTCTGTCGACCGACCCCAACGAACGGCCTTCGTCCATTCGACGACAGATTTGGTCGAGTGTCACGACGTCGGCCCATCTGTCATCGGCTGTTCGTGCGCTGGTCTTGCAGGCAACCGTCATCAAGTTGACGCCACATACGCGTCCCATTCTGTAGGACGAATGGTTGGACATCAGAGACTGAACTGGTGTTAACTAGCAAGAGGAGGCGGGACCTTCGGTCTCCCCCGCCTCCCGGGCCCAGCCCCCCATTTGTCCTCTGCATCCGGCCTTCGCCCTACCCCCCCCTGGGGCGAGGGCCGGATGCCATCATCTTCGATTGCGATTTCGGCAATCTGAGCCAACGACGAGAATTCCAACTCGGTGTTTCTGGCACTAGTCGCTCGCAGGGCCAGGCATCCCTTCGGCGGGGCGACCGACACGTCAGCGTCATGACGTCGCTTCTAGTTCGGCTGCCCCCCACATCTCTCGTGGAACCTCCAGACCACGGCGCCGGCTGGCTCGCGCGACTACGGCACCGCCCGCGTACAAAAGCCTCTGCGGCCGATCGCAGGTCGACGATATCGTCGACCTGCGATCGGCCGCAGAGGCTTTTGTACGCGGGCGGTGCCGTAGTCGCGCGAGCCAGCCGGCGCCGTGGTCTGGAGGTTCCACGAGAGATGTGGGGGGCAGCCGAAC
>PMPX01000204.1 GCA_003169235.1 Acidimicrobiaceae bacterium
GGCTCGTTGTAGGGGTCGTAGCCGACGACCCACGGGTTGGCGCTGAAGTACTTCGCCACCGTCGCCCAGACCAGGTCGTACTGGCCCTGGAGGTTCCCGACCACGTCGTTGGTCCAGAAGTGGTGGACCGCCGTGTCGAGCTGGGGGTTGGAGTAGTTGTTCGACCACCGCCCGCCCTTGGCCACAATGGGCACGCCGTCGGTGCACACGGCCCAGTCCGGCGCTCCCTCGCCGCGGAAGTTCTCGTTGTAGACGTCCTGGTGCATGTCGAGCAGCGTGGAGATGCCGTAGCGGCTCAGGAGCTTCACGGTCGCGGCCACGTGCGCCAGATACCGGTCGGCCACCGCGAGGTTGAACTCGTGCGGGTTTCCCGGGGCGCCGGGCGTGCAGATGCCCGGTTGGTTCGGTCCACCGGAGCCGGGCTCGAGCCCCTGCCATTCGATGCCGAGCCGGACGATGTTGAAGCCGAGGCTCTGCATCCTGGCGGCGTCGGCCGCGGTGAAGTTCCACGGCTCTCCGGGGTCGGGGTACGCGATGTACGGAGCGTGCTTGTAGACGACGTTCGTGCCGTGCAGCAGCACCACGCGGTTGTCGGCGTCGTACATGTACGGTCCACCGGGCGAGGTCATGAAGCTGGGTACCCCGGCGACCGTCTTCTGCGACGAGACGCCAGAGCTGAACTGGTACTCGACGCCGGTCCCGCTCAACGCGTCGATGTGGGGGCTGAGGGCGTTCAGATTCGGCTGGTTCACCACGTGCTGGGGCGTCGTCGTGGTCGTGGTGACCGGTGAGACCGGGGCGGGCACGGGGGCCCCGGTGGTGGTCGTGGCCCGCGCTGCCGTCGTCGACGTGGTCGACGGCGACGTGGTCGACGACGAGGAGATCCTGGTCGTCGACGTGGTGCTCGGAGGCCCGGTGGTGGTGGTCGAGGGCTTCGGAACGACCGTCGTGGTCGTGGTGGTCGTCGTGGCACCCGCGGCCGCGAGGCTCGGCAGGGTCAGGCTGCAGACGGCGAGTGCGGCGGCGATGCCGGTCCCCCGCCATGTGAAGCTCATCGGCACCGCACCCCTCTCACGTCTCCGGTCGTTCGTCGCCGAGTCGGATCACTGTAGCCAGCCCGACGCGCCAGGCCCCGGAGAGTGCCCGCGTGGCGCGGGTGGAGACACCCGGGCCGGGTGGAGGGTGCCGTGAACGTCCCGCCTTCAGGACGACGCCAACCGGCGTGCAGGCCCGCTCAGAGTGGGGCGATGCCCACGACGGGCGCATTCAGGGGCAGCGGTGCGGCGGAGCCGCTCGGCACGTCGTCACCGAACCCGTAGACCGCGCCGCTGGCACCGGCCTCGAGCCGTAGGCATGCGGGCGGACAATGTTCGGACAACGCACGCCGTGAGCCCGGCGACTAAATCAGCATGCCCCCGTGCCGGCGCGTGACGAAGAGGTCGGCCGACGCCAGGAGGTCGTCCTGCATCTGCACCTGGTTCTCGAGGAGCTCGTCCGCCCACAGCATCTGCAGCGTCGTCTGCACCCGGTCGGACCGCTGCTGCGACCGGACGTCATCGAACGCCCTGCGGAGCACATGGTGGAGGACGTCGCTGTGCGGCAGAGGAGGGTCGAGGGTGGAACGACGATCGCCGAGCAGTTCGGCGAATTCCTGGTACCAGCGATGGGTCGAGGCGTAGGAGTCCCGGAGCACGGCCTCGGCGACGCCGACGGACTCGACCTCTTCCAAGCCGGCAGCGGGGGGGCGCACGGGAAGCGTCGCCAAGGTGTACGCCGCCAACCGGAGGCGGTTCGACCCGGTGAAGAGGCGGGAGATCGCCTCCACGGAGACCACCTTGGCGCCGCGCTCGGCGAAGAACTGGCGGAAGGCGTCGTCGAGCAGGAAATAGGCCCGGTTCGACGCCTGCTGCCCGGGCTCGGTGTCCACGAACCGTGAGGTGGTGGTGAGGCGGTCCACGGCATCGGCCAGGTAGCCGGAGCTGGCGACGAACGCGTCGGACAAGGCTCGCCCGAGCGCGGCCGTGGCGCCACGCGGCCAGAAGAGGAGGCCGACCACGATGCTCACGCCGCACCCGATGGCGACGTCCTCGATCCTGGTCAGCCCCACTCTCCAGCCGACGGGCTCAATGATGTTGAACAGGATGACCACCGTCACGGTGAAGGCGGCTTGGCCGGCGACGAAGGAGATCATTGCCGGAGCGATGCCCGAGACGAGCACCGCCAACGGCAGGATCGCCCACAGCAGGTCGGAGTGGTCCGCCACCCCGATCATGATCAACGAGCCGACCACGAAGCCGAGCGCCGTGCCCCCGACGGCACGCAGGGCCGTCGCCCCGGTGCCCAGCGCGTTGGAGCGCAGCACCGACAGCGTGCCCAGGACGACCCAGAATCCGTGCGACACGTCCGTGACCTCTATCACCGCGACCGCCAGCGCCAACCCGACGGCGCCGCGCAGCGAATTGCGGAACCACACCGAGCGAAAGGACAGATGGGAGAGGATCCGGTGGGCGAACAGGTGTGGGGCCGAGGTGTCCATCGCCCCCAGTCGCCGGTCGACGACCTGCTTCGATCCGCTCGCTTCGAGCGCCGCCTCGGCCACCATCTCGGTGGCGATGCCGAGGGCGCGGGCATGGAACCCGGGGTCGAGCGACCCTGCGATGCCCTCGTCCGCGCCGGGCGGACCGGCGACCGGGCCACCCGTCTCAGCGGGATCCGCCACGGCCTCGCTGACGGCGGACACGTCAGCGCGCAGCGCGGCGTCGATCAGCTCGTCGAGCGCACGGCTGGCGTCCTGGACCGCCTTGATCCGTTCCGGATCTCCGACCGGGTGGCCGCCGTTGTCGCAGATCAGGGCGGCGGTCCGGTGCAGGGTCTCCGCCACTTGCTCGGTGATCGCCTGGGCGGACTGCTGCTCCACCGACCAGTGCTGGTCGCCGACGATGGCCGTGTTGCCCGCGACCCATTCGACCCGGCCCACCAGCTTGGAGAGCGCCACGGCGCCTCCTGCGGCCCCCGTCGGCGGGTACGGCGTCCCGGTGAACTGCCGGCGCAGGAGGGCCAGCTCGGAGGTGACCTCGGCGTGCGCCTTCGGATCGAGGACGCCTCGGGCCCTGGCCTCGGCGAGCCGGGCGATGGCCGAGATCGACGCGGACAGGCGCCGGCGGAGGGTGTCGTGCCATGGAGCCGGCCAGACCAGGAGGCAGGCGGTGATGCAGAACACAGCCGCCAGCGTCCACCCCACCAGGCGGGGGCCCACGGCCGAGGCGGGTTGGGCCACCGCCACGGGGAGGACGAAGGTGAGCAGCGCCGCGGTGGACGCCGTCGCCGCCTGTGGCGAAGCGATGCCCGCGAAGAGGACGACGAAGCCGACCACGGCCATGGCGGCGACCGCCGCGACCTTCTGCGTCGAGACGACCGTGCCCAGCACGATGAAACAGCAGCCCGCCACATAGAGACCCGCATAGGAGATGGCGCGGGTACGGATCGGGCCCGTGAACTCGACCAGCAGGAGCAACGCGAACGAGCCGAAGGCGGCGAACAGGCTGACCTGTGGGTTCGAGAAGGCCACGTGCGCGATGGCGAAGGTGGCGGGCATCACCACCGCGGCCCTCACCGAGCGCTTGATGACCACCAGGTCCGGGTCCTTGGACCTGAGCCACCGGCGGACGCCGGGCCGAGTGCTGCTCGGAGCGGGTACCGACGGAGCGGCGGTTTGGGTCATAGGCCGGCACTCATCTTCACCGAGCCCCGACGTGCCGGCAAGCGGGAGGGCCGAGCACTCGGCCGGCAGGGGCGCGTCGGCATCGGGTCACGGCCAGGGCCCGGTCCACCCCAGGTGGCACCGGCCCGGACAGGACCGTCACTCCAGTTCGCCGAGGAGCTCCCGACAGCGCTGGGCGTCGCTGAGAAGTTTGGCCCGGAAGCCGTCCATCCGTGCCAGCTTGGCGTTGATCTGTCGGGCCAGCGACTCGTTGAGCTCCATGGCCTCCTGGAGGGTCGCCTTCTGCTCCGCCCGCGCCTTCTTGGTGGTGGCGCCCTCCGAGGCACGGTACGACGCGCGCAACTGGTCGAGCCTGGTCTCCAGCGACAAGAACTCGCGGATCTCCTCGAGGTTCATGCCGAGGACCTCGCGCAGCTCCAGAATGCGCTGCAGGTGGGCCAGGTCGTCGAGCGTGTAGCGACGCTCACCGCCGGCCGTGTACAGGGACGGCGTCAGCAGTCCGAGCTCCTCGTAGTAGCGCAGCGTGCGCGCCGACACGCCGACGCGGGTCGCGGCGTCACCGATGCGGATACCCGCTTCGGCGACGTCGTCGCCGGCGGGGGCTGCGGACTCCTTGCGTTGGGTCGTCACGGCCATGTCAGTCCACCAGCAACGGCTCGGTCTCGGCCACCGCCTCCTGCGCCGGGACCCAGTCGAGGGGCTCGTCCGAGGGCACTTCCGTCTCCTCCTGGTGGTGGTACTTGCCACCACGCAGGAGTGAGGCCACCGCACCGAGGAGGCACGCGGCAGCGGCGAAGGTGAAGGCCTCGGTCAGCCCCTGGGAGAAGGCCGGGGCGATGAGGTGCGGGAAGAACTGGCGGCTCGTCAGGTAGGTGGCCGTAGCGTGCGGCAGGTGCGCCAGCTCGGCTGGTCCGAGGAGCACCTGCATCGGGTTGTAGCCGAGGAAGGCGGCGAACAGGCTGCCCACGGGCGGCAGGTGCGACACTCTGGTCGCCACCACCGGGCTGACGCCCTGGGCGGTGAGCCCGTGGTAGAGCGAGGCCGGCAGCGTCGAGGCCAGGCCGAGGATCATGAGGGTGAAGAAGATGCCGAT
>PMPX01000161.1 GCA_003169235.1 Acidimicrobiaceae bacterium
GTGCAGTTCCCGGGCGATCCGCCGGCGCTCTTCGATGGTGGCCTGCTGCTCGAGCTCCTGGTGGGCGGCCCAGTTGGACAGCGCGAGCTCCATGAGATGGCCGAGGGCGACGCATCGGTCCACGCACTCGGGCGGCACGGCCAGGCCCCGCGTGGCGATGGAGAGGACCCCGTGCAACGTGCCGTCCGGGCACACGGGCACCCATGCACCATGGGTGATGCCGCTGTCGGTCAGCACGGCCCTGAGGGCCGGTCCCACGTCCTGGGGATCGAGACGGCCGACGACGGGCTTCCAGGTCCGGACCGCCTTGGAGAGGAGTGGATGCTCGTCGAGCGGCCCCTTCTCGCGGATCTCCAGTCCGGACTCGTCGAACTGCGCCCCGACCAGCACGATCCCGTCTTCGATCAGGAGGTACTCCGCCCGGCGCACCTGTGCGCCGGGCGGCGACGCGATGCGTGCCGCCAGCTCCACCCCCAATGTGGTGACGGCCTGAGGTTCGACCATCAGCGAGAGCTGACGTGCTGCCGAGTTGAGCGCCTCCTCCTGCCGCAAGAGCCCCTTCGTGCGCTCGTTCGCGGTGACCAGCAGATCACGCAGGGAGTGGATCGCGATGGAGACCATCGCGGCGATGGCCCCGAAGAGGATCATGCGCCGCCCGGCCGCGGCCGCCAGGTGGGGAGTGGCGAGCGAGACGCAGAGCAGAGCCACCAGGGTCAGCACCACCAGGACGGCCGACTCCCAACGCTTGCCGTAGAGGGCCACTCCGACCACGGGTATCAGCAACAACAGGCCCAGGCCGCTGGAGGCGCCACCCGCTGCGATCATGAGGAAGGTCACCGACGTGACGTACAGACCCACCCGCACCAGCCAGGTGCTGGGCCGGACATTAGGTCGCAATGCCACCAGCAGGGCCAATGCGACGAGCAGGGCGGTGCTCACCCAAAAGGCGCCGAGGTTGGTGGGCCCGGGGGGCCAGGTCGCGCTCAGCTGACCGGCGACGGCGACGGCGGCGAAGGGAAGCCGGCGAAGGTGGCGCTCGCTCGGTGGGATGGTCTGCATTGATCCAATATCGGGCCGCGCCGGTGGCTCGTTGAGGATCTCGTCGTCGAGATCGAGGCCATCCAGGGTCGCCATGCGCCCATCGTCGCGTGATGGACCGCTCGGATCGGGGATTCCGGCGAGGAATGTGCGTGCACGCCACGCCGAATCGCCAGGCGGAGAACTCCGTTCCAGTCGTCGGCCATGGGGCCTCCTTGGTGGAGCGTCCGCACCGTCTATTTCTCTCAACGGTCTTCGGTTTGGGCCCCGACGCTCGAATCGGGCGCCGAGGGGAGTGGCGACGGCGAAGACGAGCCCGTCCCCGGGGAACAGCGTCCAGATCACTCAGCGTTCCTCAAGACCGCTGATGCCGGCTCCGATGCCCTTTGAGTCATGCGCAAGACCGCGTCTGACTGACCAAAGAGGACGACTGAAAGATGAAGTCGAGATTCGTCAAGATCTCCACCCGGATAAAGGTTCTCTCGGCGGTAGCCGGGATCGTACTGGCCGGAGCCGGCGCCTATGCGGCGACGAACTGGGTGGTCGGGGTGAGCGCCGGTTCCTCCGGCCAGTCCCAGTCGGCCACCATCTCGAACCTGAGCATCACCGCCGTGTCGTCCCCGTCGCCGACCAACCTGCTCTACCCGGGGGGAACCGGTGACGTCGTCGTGACCATCAGCAACCCGAACCCCTATCCGGTGACGATCACCGCCGTGCAACTGCCGACGAACACCACCTACGCGACCGGGTACACGACGAGCGCTCTCACGACCACGCAGACGGGATGCCTCGCGGCGACGCCCAGCGCGGTCGCGTGGAACTTCGCCACCGGCACGAGCGGGAGCTCGCACACGCTCACCACACCACTCACCGTGGGAGCGAGCGGTCAGGCCAACAACCCGCTCGCCGTGACCTTGACGAACGATGCGAGCATGGGGTCGACGTCGCCGTCGGCCTGCGCGAACACCTTCTTCTCATTGCCAGCGCTGACGGGGGTGACAGCAACCGGTGGAGCCGCAACGTCCACGACGACTCCTGCGACCGACGCCTGGACGAGCTGATCGATCGGATTTCTCCCTGACCTCCGATCGGCTTGACGAGCGAGGGAGCGGGAACCCAGGGGTTCCCCGCTCCCTCGCCGTCGTTCTGGTTGTCCTCGCCGTGCTGGGCAGTCTCGCCATCGCTCCGGCGGTCGACGCTGCGTCCAACTGGGTCGTCCACGTGGCCTCGACCAACTCAGGTGAGGCGAAGGCCACGGTCCTCCCCGCCGCACCGGCGAGCCCCGCGGCCGCCTGTACGAGCCCGGCGTCGAACAAGACGATCAAGGTGACGTGGACCGCCGTCACGCACGCGACGACCTACACCGTCTACCAGTCGACGACCAGTGCGACGGGGACCTACACGTCCGTCGCCACCGGGGTGACCACGACGTCGTGGACGAGCGGGACGACCGCCGGCAACTACTGGTTCAAGGTGGCGGCTCTCATCGGCACCACCTGGACCAGTCCGGAGTCGGCGGCGACGACCGAGAACACCATCAGCGCCAGCAGCTGCGCGGCCAACTAGGGGCGGAAGGCGGCACCAGCTGCGGGAGAGGCGCCTGACGGGGCGGGGGCCCGAAGGTGCGGGCGATCAGATGGCGCATCAGATGGCATCATTCCGGGCGATCACTCAACGCAATGAGCGAAGGAGGGGCCTGTCCCATGAGCTATCGCGTGATCCAGTGGGCCACCGGCGGAGTGGGCCGGGCCGCCATGGAGGGGGTCTTGGCCCACCCGGACCTCGAGCTGGCCGGGGCCTGGGTGCACAGCCCGACCAAGGAGGGCGTCGACCTGGGGGCGCTGCTCGGCCGCGACGCGCTTGGTGTGACCGCGACCGGCGATGTGGATGCCCTGCTGGCCACGCCGGCCGACTGCGTGCTCTACAGCCCGATCTTCGCCGACCCGACGGTGGTGGCGGCCATCCTCGAGTCGGGCAAGAACGTGGTCACGCCGCTCGGCTGGTTCTACCCGCCGCCCGAGGAGCGCGAAAAGTTCGATGCCATCGCCAGGGGCGCCGGGGTGACGCTGCACGGGACGGGGATCAATCCCGGCGGGATCACGGAACGGTTCCCGCTCATGATCTCGGCTCTCTCGGGCTCGGTGACCCACGTGCGGGCCGAGGAGTACTCCGACATCCGCACCTACGGAGCGCCCGACGTCGTGCGCGACTGGATGCTGTTCGGCAAGACGCCCGGGGAGGCCCGGGCCAGCGTCATGATCGATGCGCTCGGCGGCGGCTTCCGCCAGTCGATCTTCATGGTGGCCGACGAGATGGGTTTCGACGTCGAGCCCCAGCTGAAGACGACCCACGACATGGCCGTGGCCACCGCGCCGATCGACTCGCCCATCGGCCCGATCGAGCCGGGGACCGTGGCGGCGCAACGGTTCACCTGGGAGGCCACGGTCGATGGCGAGCCCGTGGTGACGGCCACGGTGAACTGGCTCATGGGGGAGGAGCACCTCGACCCGCCCTGGACCTTCGGGCCCGACGGCGAGCGCTTCGAGGTCGAGATCACCGGTGATCCGAGCTGCCTCACCACCTTCAAGAAGTTGCATCCCAAGACGGTGGAGGAGGGTCTTGTCCGCAATCCGGGCGTCGTGGCCACCGCGATGCACTGCGTCAACGCCATCCCGTACGTGTGCCGGGCCGAGCCCGGCCTGCGCACCTACCTCGAGATGCCTCTGGTCGCCGGCCGCGCCGCTCCGGGCTTGCACCGGGACCGGCGGGGAGCGTCGAGGCCCGGCCCGACATGATCCTCGACCGCTTCGCGATCTCCGGACGGGTGGCGATCGTCACCGGCGCCGGGCTCGGGATCGGCCGGGGCATCGCCATCGGGCTGGCCCAGGCCGGTGCCGACGTGGTCCTGGCGGCTCGGACGGTCGGCGACCTGGAGGAGGTCGCCGGTCACATCCAGGACCTGGGCCGTCGGGCGCTGGGCGTGCCGACCGACGTCACCGACGCCGTCGCCTGCGAGCGCCTCGTGGCGCGCACGGTCGAGGAGTTCGGTCGCCTCGACATCCTGGTGAACAACGCCGGCGGGGCGATGCCCCGGGCGGCCATGGAGACCAGTGAGGGATTCATGGCCCGGACGTTCGCCTTCAACGTCACCGCCCCGCTCACGCTGACCAAGCTCGCCGCACGCCAGATGGTCGACACCGTCGGTCACGGTGCGGTGGTCAACATCTCGTCGCGCTCGGCGAGCATGACCCAGACGATGTTCGTGGCCTACGGCGCGGCCAAGGCGGCGCTCGACCGGATGACCCGCAACATCGCACCCGAGCTGGCACCCCGGGTGCGCGTCAACGCCATCGACGTGGGCGGGGTCGCCACCCGCTCCCTCGAGATCGTGCTCACCGATGACGCGCTCCGCCGGCAGTTCGTCGACAACACGCCAATGGGCCGGCCGGGCGAGCCCGAGGACATCGCCTGCGCNNCCCGCCATCGCCGTCCCACCGCCGGTGCTCAGCCCCCGCCGGCTTGAGGGTGACGTCGGGCCGACCTGAGTGGCCGGCTCCTCCCGCGGGCGGTGATCAGTCCGCGCTCCCCGGCCCGCTCGGGCCTTGGCGTTTCAGCCGTCGACGGACTTCACCCAGGCCTGGGCGACGGGGGCGGGCTGCTCCTGCTGGGAGGTCACGTCGAGGTTCAACTTTGAGATCGCCGTCGTCGTCAGCTTGGCGTCGATGCCGGTGAGCACGCTCGCCACGCCCGAGGTGTCCACGGACTTGCGGATGACCGGCACGATGTAGTCGGCGCCCTCGAGGTGCTTGTTGTCGGTCAGCGCCACGAAGTTGTTCGAGACGACGTTGCCGTCGCTCGAGAAGAGCTCCACCACCTGGACCTCGCCGTTCTTGAGCGCCGCCACGCTGAGCGGGCCCGCCTCGTCGAGGGACTTGAACCCGGCGAAGGTGAGGCCGTAGACCTTCTTCAGGCCCGGCTCGCAGCCGGCAAAGGTCGGGCATTCCGGTGGTCCGCCCAACGTCAACTTCGACGCGTAGGGCTTCAGGCTCGAGATGGTCGTCAGGTGGTCCTTGCTGGCCGTGGCCTTGGTCACGGCGAACACGTTCGTGTCGAGCGCCTTGGAGGCCGGCAGGACCGTCACGCCGTAGCTGGCGAGCGCCTTCTGGTCGGCGGGAATGGCCGTGGTGATGATGTCGCCCGCCGGCTGGGGGTTGCCGCCGTGGAGGAAGCCGAGCAGCGAGGCGGCGTAGTCGGGCTCCAGGTCGATCTGGCCCTTCTCAATGGCGGGCACCACGATGGCCCGGGTGCCCAGGCTCGGCTCGACCGTCACGTTGTAGCCGGCCTTCTTCAGGACGTCGGCCCAGATGTTCGACACGATGGCCTGCTCTTCGAAGTTGGTCGAGCCGATGACGATGGACGGCTTGCTGCTCGACGAGCTGACCGAGGCCCCAGCGGTGAGCGCCGGCACGGCCACGGTCGCGGCAGCGAGGGCAAGGACGCCGGAGATGAGGGAACGCCTGAATCGCATGAGTCCACCTTCTGTCGGGTTGCGGGCGGCGCCGGAGCGCCGGAAATGATCGTCGCGGGACCGCAACGAAAATGCAGAACGATCGTAAAGCCTGACTTCTTACATCGGGATTGTCAAATATTGACGGTAGCCGCCCGCCGGCCCACGGTGGGGTCGCGTGCGAGTGCGTCCGTCCGTCCCCGATGGCGGAGGGGAAGCGGTGTCAGCGCCCTGGTCAGCAGGCTGAGGCTCACCGTCGCCATCCCGGCCATGGCGGCAACCAGGAGTGCGCCGCTGAAGGCCACCACCGAGTCGTTGGTGTTGAGACCGGTGATGACGTAGGTGCCGAGGTCGGTGTAGCTGACGTAGGCCGCCAGCGTCGAGGTGGCCACGACCTCGATCGAGGCCGTGCGCACGCCGGCCATGACGAAGGGGAGGGCCAGGGGTGCCTCGACGGTTCGCAGCACCTGGCCACCCGTGAGCCCCATGGCCTTCGCCGCATCGCGCACGTCTGCGTCGACCTCGCGCATACCGACGTAGGTGTTGGTGAGGATGGGTGGGATGGCGAGTGCGGTGAGCGCGATCCAGGCGGCGAGGAAGCCGTTCCACTTGAGCGAGATCGCCGGCTGAATCGCCAGGAGTGTGAGCAGGGCCAGTGTGGGCACGGCCCGGAAGGCGTTGGCCGCGTTGACCGCGACCAGACCACCGCGGCCGGTGTGGCCGAGGACGACCCCCAGCCCGCCACCGAGGACGATGGCGCCCAGGACCACCGCCACCGAGAGCTCGAGCTGGTGCCAGAACAGGGTCGGGATGCCCTGCGGACCGGTCCAGTTCGCCGCGGTGGTGAACCAGCCGAAGACGTGGGCGACGAAGGACACGTCAGCTCACCACCGTCGCCCGTCGGCGGGAGCGCGTCCACGGGACGACCAGTCGTTCGGCGCCGACCAGGAGGAGGTCGGCCACCGCGGCCAGGGCGACGGAGAGGACCAGGCCGACGATGATCGGTGTGTTGTAGGCGATGTTGAAGCCGTAGGTGATCTGCTGGCCCAGGCCGCCCAGGCCGATCAGAGCCGTGACGGTGACCAGGCCGATCACCGTGGCCGTGGCCACGCGCAGACCCGCGAAGATGTAGGGCAGGGCGAGAGGCAGATCGACTCGCAACAGGGCGGCCGAGGGCGAGTACCCGAGCGCGGTCGCCGCTTCACGGGCGTCGGCCGGGACGGCATCGAGTCCGGCCACCGTGTTCCAGATGAGGATCAGCAACGTGTAGCCCACGAGCGCGATCTCCGCGGTCTTGTACGAGGCCACGAAGCCGGTGATGGGTCCGAGGATGGCGAACAGGGCCAGAGAGGGGATGATGTAGAGGGCGCTGGCCACGCCGAAGACCGGCGTTCTGATGAACCGGTAGCGCCAGGCCAGCACGGCGAGGGGTATCGAGATGGCGGTCCCGATCGCAATGGCAATGAGGCTCAGGGCGATGTGCTGGACCAGATCACCTTGGATCTGGTCCCAATTGCCGGTGACGTAGCTCCATCGGAAGAACGGGTTCGTCCCGAACAGCATCGAGGTGACGTTACCGGGGCCTCAGGCCCGTCAGCCGCCCCCGGGGTTAATCCCTACCGGACTGGTGGGTAATCTCCCTTCTGGTGATCACGCTCGATCGGGTGACGAAGCGCTACGGCGCCGACTCGGTAGCCGTGGCGGAGTTGAGCCTGACCGTGCCCGATGGGGAGCTCTGCGTGTTGGTCGGCCCCTCGGGCTGCGGCAAGACCACCACGTTGCGCATGATCAACCGGCTCATCGAGCCTTCCGGTGGTCGAATTCTCATCGACGGAACGGACGTGTTGAAGATCGACCCGGTCCAGCTGCGCCGCAGCATCGGCTACGTGATCCAGCAGGGCGGCCTGTTTCCTCATCGGCGGGTGGCGGACAACGTCGCCACGGTGCCGCGCCTGCTGGGTTGGGATCGGCAGCGCGTGGAGGCCAGGGTCACCGAGCTGCTCGACCTGGTTGGACTGGACCCTGATCGCTACGGGCGGCGGTTTCCGCACGAACTCTCGGGTGGCGAGCGCCAGCGCGTCGGCGTGGCCCGGGCCCTGGGAGGGGACCCGCCGGTCCTGCTCATGGACGAGCCGTTCGGCGCAGTCGACCCCGTCACCCGCCAGCGTCTCCAGCAGCAGTTCCTCGACCTACAGGCCACGCTCAAGAAGACGATCGTCTTTGTCACACACGACATCGAGGAGGCCACCAAGCTCGGGAACCGGATCGCGGTCCTCTCCAAGGGCGGCGTGCTGGAGCAGTACGACACGCCGAGCGAGGTGCTCGGTCGCCCGGCCACTCCTTTCGTGGCCGATTTCGTCGGCGCCGACCGCGGAGTGCGACGTCTGGCGGTCATGCCGATTGAGTCAGGCGACCTCTTTCACCCACCTGAGGTCTCGCCGGGCCACTCCATGCTCGATGCTCGGGCGGCGGTCGCCGGTGCGGACAGCCGTTGGGCGGTGGTGGTGGATGACGGTGCGCATCTCCGTGGTTGGATCGATCTCCAGCCGGGACTGACGGGTTCGGTCGGTGACCACCTCGTCCCGTTCGAGGTCCAGGTTCCCGTTGGCACCTCCCTCCGGGCCGCCCTCGGCGAGATGCTCCAACACGATGTGCGCTGGATCCCGGTCGTCGACGACGACCGCTATCTCGGCGTGCTGACTCCCAACCGCCTGCACGCTGCCATGCGTCGGTCGGTGGGCGGCCATGCCGTCGAGGTCGAGGAGAACCCGCCGGCTCGGTGATCCCGAGGGCGATTGCTCGCAGCGCCTCAGCCTCCGAGCGCAGCTGGGCGACGCACGTTGACAATGCCGCCGCGGTGCGGACGACCAGCGCCGGCGCGGCGCGCGTTGACGCTTCAGGGAAGTCTGAAGACGCCACGCTCGGTCCACCCGGGGTGGAGCGTCGCTCACTAAGGTGCGGTGGGTGAGGTCAAGGAGGGTCATCAGTGCTGCATGCTCCGCGCTGATGGTCAGCGGGCTCGTCCTCTTGTTCACCTCCTGGCAGCTCGCCTCGACCGGAGCGGCCCAACCGGCGACGAACACCAACGGCACGGTCGACTACAGCGTGACCATGGCCGCCCGCTACTGCCCCACGTACTCCGATGTCTTCGCCAACCGAGCCCGCAACAACATCATGGAGTCGCTGCAGGATCTCGGACCGGACTCGCCCTACACCAATTTCGTGGCCGTCGACCCGTCGGTGGAGGACGGCATGGCCCCGCAGACCTCGTGCAAGCCGCTGCCCAATTGGACGTTCGCCTTCGGGAACGGCATCGCGAGCAACGCGAATGGGACCAACCTGAGCTATGTGACCGGGACCTCGAGCGTCAACAACCGACAGGTGACGACGCAGGCCTCCACGCCGCTCCTCGACACCAACGGCAACCCCACCGGCCAGCAGATCGCCGGAGCGACGACATTCACCCTCACCTCCGCCGAGTTGACCCTGGCGAGCCAGGGGAACCTGTGGGTGATGGGGGGGACGCCGTCGCAGCCGCTCAACGGCCTGGGGGATCAGTACGGCTTCGCCGCGTTGCGTTGCGCCATGGACAACCTCAACGGGGACAACGTCGAGTGGATCGGGTTCCCTTCTGGAATGTCCCACGTGTTCTGTTATGCGTTCTACGTCCAACCACCGCCCACGGCCGGCACCATCGTCATCAAGAAGAGCCTGACCGAAGCGCTGCCGGCTGCGCAGACCTTCGACTTCGCCGGGTCGCTCTCGTACAACCCGGGGGGTGCCTTCTCGGTGACGGTTCCGGCGAACACGACGAGTGCCGAAGAGACCTTCATCCGGGGGGAGACGGGAAGCAACGCCCCATGGACCGCGGCCGAGACGATTCCTGACGGATTCCAGCTCGTGGGATTGACCTGTGTCTCACAGTCGGGAGGGAGCACCATCACCTACTCGGGCAATGATCCGAATTCCACGGTTCCCGGAGGGAACGACCAGGTCAACATCTCGCTGGCGGCCGGTGACACGGTGACGTGCACCTTCACCAACGGTCTCGCGCCGCCACCGACGGGAACGGGCGAGATCAACAAGGAGATCTCGACCGCCGATGGTCGCCCCATTCCCGACGGCGTCCTGCCGCAGGCCTTCAACTACACGGTCACGAGCCCGACCGACACCGTGTCCACGGTGGCTGTGACCGTCCAGCCGGGGGAGCAGAACGCGGGCACCGGAACGATCCCGGGACTCACCGCCGGTCAGTGGACGATCACCGAGAACCTGCCGGCACCGGCGCCGGGCTGGCAGTGGGCCTGGGTGGGGACCATCTGCATCACGACCGGGGGAGTGCCACAGGATGCCACCGGACCAACGGTCACGGTCACTGTCCCCTCGGGCGGTGGCGCGTCGTGCACCTTCACCAATCAGCTGCAGGCCACGGGCGGGCTCGTCGTGCGTTTCACCACGCTCGGGGGGACGGGCACGTTCGGAGCCCGGCTCGACTCGCAGTACGGCGAGGAGCTGAACCAGTCGGTCACCACGACGACGGCCGGCGCCCCGGCAGTGGCAACCGGTGAGAGCTCCAACCCGCTCCTCGGGACCTGGTTGGTGCAGCCCCTCGCGCCCGACCCCACCACGGGTGGCCATTGGGTCCTGGCGTCCGCCCCAACGTGCAATGCCAGCTCGCCGGTGACGCCGGTCGGGCCGGATCAGCTCCAAGTGGAGCTCGGCACCGCGGCCGCGCCGGTGCTCACCTGTGACTTCGTCTACCAACTGGTGGCGCCGAGCACGCTCGACCTGGTCAAGGTGATTCAGGGGGATGCGGCAGCACAGCAGGGGAATGCCACGATCTCGGCGTCATGTGACGATGGCGCCACTGCGACGTTGACCGTGACGCCGGGGCAGGCGACCCCGGCGGGGTTGGCGACGGCCCTGGCGATCCCCTTCCCTGCGCTCTGTCAGATCTCGGAGACGGCGACCGGCGCCGCACCTGGCGCATCCGTGACGACAACGTCCGCGATCACGACCAACGGGGCGGCCGTGCCGGGGAATCCGGCCGCGCTGACCGTCGGGAGTGACACCTCCTCGGCGGCGACCGTGGTCACCTTCACCAACACCTATGCCGCCGCGAAGAGCAACGGTGGGGGAAGCGGCACTACCGGCGGCACCGGTGGGGCGCAGTTGGCTGCCTCCGGTTTCACCGGGAGCGATCAGGATCTCGCAGCGGCAGGGGCCCTGTTCGTTCTGATCGGAACGATCCTGGTGCTCACCAGCCGTCCGCGGGGACGACACGCCCGACGCTGAGATTCGCAGACCAGCGCAGCTGATCGAACCAGAGTTCGCAGGAACTCGACGAAACTAGCCTGCAACCGGTGAGCGTGACGAGCCCGACGAGCGTAGAGGGCGTAGGGGCCTCCCGACAGAGTGCCTCGTCCGTTCCGACGGTGGCAGCTCATCGCGTCGTCTGGCAACACGTTGCCCTGGCCTTGCTCATGGTTGCCACGGTCCCCGTCAACCTGTGGTGGGTCGCCGCGCACCGCAGCGGCCGGCCTTTCGATATCGACGAGGCGGGATACCTCCAACGGGCGGTCCGAGACGCTGACGCCCTCCACTCGGGGGGTCTCTCGTCCCTGTGGTCGACGGTGCGTCTTCCTGATCCCCAGGCGCCCCTCCTCACCGTGGTCGGCGGGATCTTCCGGTGGTCGACCGGGGCCGGGATCTATCGCCTGTTGGCGGTGCAGCAGATCTTCTACGCGGTCCTCGTCATCAGCACGTACTGGGGCGCCCGACGGATCGCCAATCGCAATTGGAGCTTGCTCGCCGCGGTCATGGTGGCCGCCCTACCGGCAGTCGTCGACTCGAGCCGCACCTTCGCCTTCGCACTCCCGGCGACGGCGATGCTCACGGCCACTCTCGTCGTCCAGTTGCACTCGAGGGCGTTCCGAACCCTCGCGATGAGCGCCGCGTGGGGCGTCCTGCTGGGTCTGAGCGCCCTGACGAGGACCGTGAGCCTCTCCCTCTTGCCACCACTGATCCTGGCCGCGGTGCTCAGCGTGGTGCCGAGCCGACCCTGGAGGAGGCCGGCTCTCAACCTGGGCGTCGGATTGGTGCTGGGTGTCCTCGTCGCCGGGAGTTGGTACTCGGCGACCTGGCGGCCCGTCTTCGACTATCTCACCGGGTACGGGTACGGCACGAGCGCCTCCAAGTACGGAACGGCGCGCTCGGTCTTCTCGCTGGGCTGGTGGACCTTCCGCCTCAATCGCTCCGTCAACACGGAGGTCTTTGCGCCGTTGGCCCTGGCGGTGGCCCTGTGCTTCCTGGCCGGCCTCGTCACCTGGTGGCGACATCGCCTCGGTGGCCCGGGGGACGAGGCGGGACGCCTCAAGACGGCTCCTCTGGCCGAGACCGCGGGCCGCTGTCTCCGTGATCCGCGCGCCACGCTCTGGATCTTCGTCGTCGGAGGCTTTCTCGTGCTCTCGACCAGCCAGAACGCCGGGTCGATGTTCGAGCTCCCGCTTCTCCCCGCGGTGGTCATCTTGGCGACCGCGGTCGCCAGCCGATCAATCCGGCGCGCGCGTCCCTACGTGGTGTCGGTTTGCGTGATCGCGGCGGTGTCCTCCTTCGTGGGCATGTCGGCTGCAATCCCTGATGTGGCGACGTCGGCGCTGGACGTCTCGGCGGGCCCGCTGCACCTGACCGTGTTCGACGGCCGGGGAACCCTCCTCAGCTACGCATCGGGCACCGGGGGTGCCTGCACACCTCGCGCCTGCGTCCCCTCGGGGACGATGCCCGGAGAGGATGCCTACCTGCGTGCCTGGTTGTCGCCGAGCCGGGACATGGCGGCCTTCCTGCATGGGTATGCCGCCGAGCACGGCTGTGATCCCGTGGTCTTCTTCGCCGTCCAGGACCCGTTGTTCAATACCAACACGGTCGACTTGGCCTACCAGCTGTCGTATTCCAGTGACCTCCCGACCGGGTTGCTCAAGACGCG
This sequence comes from Acidimicrobiaceae bacterium, assembly GCA_003169235.1. Classification (GTDB taxonomy): domain Bacteria; phylum Actinomycetota; class Acidimicrobiia; order Acidimicrobiales; family RAAP-2; genus Bog-473. Next base: position 12,528 of record PMPX01000161.1, read on the forward strand.
TGACCAGGCGGGTGAGCCCCCTCTTCGACAGCTTCAGGACCCTGTCCTCGGCCTCCCCAATTTCGTCATCATCGGCCCAGACCCGAGATACAGCGCGGCGTTCTCGCCGCTCGCCGGACAGCGCGCCGGTCTCATGGCCCTCAGGGAGGACGGGTTCGGCCCCGTCGGGGGTCTGGCCCTCCCCGACGGACGGGTCATGAGTGTCTGGTGGAAGGATCGTGGCCCCTGTGGATCCGGACGTCGCTAGGACCCGTGCCGGGGTCTTGTAACCTCAGGCCAGAGGCGATTGAGAGAGCTACTGAGGGGCACACGTTGGCAGACGCGGTGACGCGCGATGATCATGTGGAAGGCGATCGGGTCGCTGCGCCGGGAGGTCTCCCTCTTGGGCGCGTGCTCGTCCTCGGCGGAACCGGCTTCATCGGCTCGGAGGTGTCAGTGGGCTTCCGCCAGGCCGGTTGGGCTGTCAGAGCGCTGGCCCGCCGCCCGCTGCTGAGCCCGTCTTCGGCCGCAGCCGGAGTCGAGCTGGTGCTCGGACCCGCGGAGGACGCGAACGTTCTGCATCGGGTGTTGGAAGACGTCGACTGGGTGGTGCACGCTGTGGGGTGCGCTCCACCGGGAGCGTTGACCGACGACTTCGACTCCACAACCGTCAGCGTCCTGGGACTCGATGCCCTTCTCGAAGCGTTGCGGGACCGCCCGGGAGTGGGCTTGACCTTCGTGTCCTCTGGCGGCGCGGTCTATGGCGATGTGGGCCACCTCCCGGTGGACGAGGAGACTCGGTGCCGGCCGATCTCGGCCTATGGGCTGACCAAATTGATGGCGGAGGATTCGATCGCGGCATATTCGGCTCGATACGGAATCCCCGCGCGTATTCTCCGAGTCTCCAATGCCTACGGGCCCCGGCAGGACGGCGCCAACGGTCAAGGTGTGATCGGAGCACTCCTCCGGGCGGCGGCGACCGGGCGATCGGTCCCGGTCTTCGACGCGGGCAGGGCCGTGCGCGATTTCGTGCACGTCGAAGACGTCGCCAGAGCCGTCATGGCGCTGCGTCCCAGCAGGAGCGGACCCCAGGTCGTCAACGTGGGCGGTGGCGTGGGACATTCGGTGGTGCAAATCCTCGAGATGGTCGAACGCTTGACCGCAGTCCGTTTGACGATCGAGTGGCTCCCTCGACGACCGTCCGACGTCCGTGCCATCGTACTGAACGTCTCTCGGCTGCACACGATGATGGCGTGGCGGCCCCTTGACCTCGAGACGGGAATCGCGCGGATCTGGCATGAGCTGTCGACCGGCCCGGCGTATTCACCGGACGTGATCTCAGCATGAGGCGTCGCCACCCGCTGGTGCGAGTGCACCATGTGTTGATACGCCAGTGGGGGCGCCTTCGCATCGGGCAGTCTTCGTCGCCCGCCGGCCACGCCCCTGCGGTCCCGGAATTGCTCAGAGGTCAGATCGATGAACCGGCACCTGGCGGGCGGGTGGCGAAGACCGGCTTCACCGTCCGGGGTTGGTCGGCCTGGGGCGATCAACCAGCGATCGCTGTCGTCGTGCGGGCGAACGGCGTCATGGTGGGTCGAGCTGTCACGGGGTCCGAGGATCGCCCCGATGTCGCCGAGGCAACCGGACTCGACGACCTGTTCCACGCCGGTTGGCGGGTTGACGCGGATTTGAGTGCGTTCGAAGCCGAAGACACAGTCGAACTCTCGGTGGCGGTGTGGGCCGGTCCTGCGCTCCCGCCTCTCGAATTGGATCGGTTCTCTGTTGTCCTGCAGGACGTAGAACCAATTTGGCCACCTCTCGACGCGGCGACCTTCGAGTCCGACGATTTCATCGGCGAACTCGGTGCCCCCGTTTCGGGCGAACGGGTCAGCTCGGTGTTCAAGCTCGAGGGATGGGCCTTGCACCGTTCGGAGCCGATCGAAAAGATCGATGTACTCCTCAACGGCCATTGGGTGCAACGGGCACGCATGGGAATCGTACGAGCCGACGTGAAGAGGGAGCACGACGTCCCTGAGGCAATCATCAGCGGCTTCGAGTGCTGGGTTGAGTTGCCGACCGCGCCACGACCGACGTCGCACGTGAAGCTCCAGTTGGTTGCCTGGGTCGGGCAGGCCGAACCGGTGGTGTTGGTCGATCGCCTCATCACAGTCGCCTCGGTTGCACAGGCAAGTGAGCGTCGGGACCGGGATGCGGTCATGACGGAGCGGCGTCACCGGGTGGCCTCGCTGATCGGAACGCCGCGATCCAGTGCGCTCGACTTGATCGTCTTCACCCATCAACTCGGTTACGGGGGGGCGCAATTGTGGCTCGACGAGCTTCTCCGCAAATCGGGAGCAGGAAGTCACTATGCCTGTAGGGTGATCTCACCCCTTGACGGCCCGCTGCGCGAATCGCTGGAATCTCGCGGCATACCGGTGCATGTGACGAACCAGCCCCCCTTCGACGATGTCTACGGGTATGAGGGGCGTGTCGCGGAGTTGACGGCCCTGGTCGCCGGCGGCGGACACAACATGGCACTGATCAACACCGCGTCCGCATTCTTCGGAGCCGATGTCGCCACCCGACTCGCCATCCCGACCGTGTGGGCGATTCACGAGAGCTTGGCGCCACAAGCGTTCTGGCCCATCGCCTTTGGCGGAGCGGTGGTCCCGGGCGTGCAGGACGCTGCCGAGCACGCGTTGGCGACCGCCGACGCCCTCGTCTTCGAGGCGGAGGCGACCCGACGATTGTACGCACCGTGGGGCGGAGCAGACCGGTCGATCGTCGTGCCGTATGGGGTCGACACGAGCGCTATCGGTGCGCACCTCCAACGGGTTTCTCGCGAGCAGGCCAGGGTGGACACGGGTATCTCGGGCGACACCCGCGTCGTGCTGGTCATGGGCACCATTGAGCCGCGCAAGGCGCAGACGCGCATCGCACAGGCCTTCGGTCTGGTGCGGCACCACCACCCGAACTGGGAGCTGGTCTTCGTGGGTGGCTCCGACACACCATATTCAAATGGGTTGAAGGAATACCTCCGTGAGGTCGATCTGGACGACTGCTCGAGGGTCGTACCCGTCGTGGAGGACACCTACCGCTGGTACAGGGCGGCAGATCTGCTCCTGTCGTCGTCGGACCTGGAGTCGTTACCGCGCTCGGCGCTGGAAGCCATGTGCTTCGGCCTGCCCGTCCTTGCGACTTCGGTCTTCGGCCTGCCCGAACTGCTCGAGGACGGAAAGACCGGTTTCCTCTTCGAGCCGAACGATCTGCACGCCACCGCGGCGGCGCTGCACCGCGTGCTGGCCCTCAGCGACTCTGAGTTGACGGCCGTCGGCGAGGCCGGACGCCGCCACATCCTCGAGCACTACGACTCCGCCGGGTACGCCGCAGACTTCATGGCGCTCTTCGAGGGATTCTTGTCGGATCGAGGGACCACTCCGTACGAGATCCTGCGCCGTCGCGGTCGGCAATCGTGGGAAGGCAAGGAGGCGGAAGCGGCCGGATGACGGAGACCGCACCAGCGTCCGCCAACGGGGCCAATGGACGCCTGGCCGCACTCGAGGCGAAGGTTGCCGAGCTCCAGAGCATGCTGACCGGACAGGCGGTGTGGATGTCCGACCTGCAACAGGAGGTCCTCGCCGGTTTGCAGGAGATCTCCGGCGTCGTCGATGGCCTGGCTTCGCACACCGAGTGGCTCACGTCGCTCGAGCGTTGGGTGAGCTCTTGCGTCAAGACGCTCGCCGGCTTCGGCGCCCAGCCGCTCGACACGGCCGAGCCGGCGACCTCCGGGACGCTTGATGTGACCGGATCGCTCATGACACGACTCCAGGTGAACACCGTCATGGACTGGATCTCGAGCGTCGAGTCGGTCGCCGAAGGTCCCCTGGTATCAGTGACGATCGCCACCCGCAATCGCCCTGGGTTGCTGATCGAGGCGATCGATTCGGTGCTCCGACAGTCGTATCAGCATTTTGAGATCGTGGTGATGGATGACTCCGACGACGAGGACACCCAGGCCACTCTGGCGGGAATGGACGACCATCGACTCAAGGTGGTCCGTACACCTGCCCGGCGGGGCGCGGGTGCAGCCTTCAATATCGGACTCGAGGCGGCAAACGGAGCCATCATCTCGTTCCTCGACGACGACAACCTGATGCATCCGGAATGGCTCCGTAGCGTCGTGTGGGCGTTCACCACCTTTCCCGAGATCGGCGCGCTGTACGGTGCCCGCACGAACGAGGACCCCGGGGCTCAACACGGAATCCGTTCGGGAATGATGCCCACGCTGGAGTTCGCGCACTACGACCGGGTCCGCCACGAACGCGCCAATTACATCGACCGGAATACCATCGCGTTTCGATCTTCTTTCCGGCACATCCGTTACGACGAGTCCCTCCGAGCGGCATTCGACTGGGATCACTCGGTGCGCCTGTTCGCACAATCCGAGCCCCTGGCCCTCCCTGCTCTGTCCTGCTATTACCGGACCGTCGTGTCCGATCGGATCAGTGACGCCCCGGAACAGGCCGAGTCGGTGCGGCGTGTTCGCTCGCGAACGCATGCCTCGCGGCCGCTGCGCGTACTCGTACACACGGCCATGTACCCCGTGATCTCGGAGACGTACATTGGTGAGGACGTCGACGCACTCGAGCAGTCCGGCGCCATCGTCAGTGTGTCCGCGCTCCAAGATGCGGTGTCGCAAGCTGAAGGCGTGCCGCCGTCGCGCCTCGACGTGGACGCGGTCATCGGGGATGACCAACCCGATCTCGTCTTGATGCACTGGGCGACGCACGCCGAAGGTGAGATCGGTCGGATGGAGAAGCACAGCCAGCCCTTCGCGTGCCGTGTGCACTCCTTCGATGTGAATAGGGAGAGGGTGCAGCGGATACTCGACCACCCACTCTGTGTCGCCGTCTTTGCCCATCCTCATCATCTCGCAGAGCTCCCCGCCGGGGTCCTTCCCTTGATCCCGACGGTCAGCCCGCGGACGATCATCCCCGAGAGTCCCGCGGACAGGGACCTGGTCCTGTCAGTGTCCGCCGGGCTCCCGAAGAAGGACTTTGCTTTACTGATCGAGACGTTGGCCCGGCTGCCTGAGTACGACCGCATGATCATTCTCGCCCGGTCCAACGGGTTGGAGGGGATTCCGCTGTCCGTCGAGCGGCTCGCGGCAGAGGCGGATCCATCAATTGTCGTACGGGTGAACGTTTCCCGTCCCGAGGCGCTCGAGACCATTGCGCGTGCATCGGTGCTCGTCTACACGCTGCAAGCGGAGGCCACTATGGGGTACCCGATGTCCATTGTCGAAGCGATGCTGTGCGGGACGATTCCGATCGCACCCGATCGACCGGAGTCGCGGGCGATAGTGGGACCGGGCCTCCGGGCCTACCGGGACGGCGCGGGCATTATCCGCCACATCCGCGAGGTGGCGCAGGGCGGCCATGTGATTGAGCGTGAGCGGCGTGCGTTGACCAAGTTGGCGCAGCGGCATCGAGATCCCGTCGAGCTGGTCCGTCTCCACGACGCTCTGCGCGACGGGCTCACCGAGTGGCGGTCCGCAAGGGGTTGAATGCGATTTCCGTCACTCACCCAGCTCCCCGGTGTGAGCTCAGGAGCGGCAGATGGGACCGTGACGGAGCAGATCCGCCTGGACGCCGTACCACGCGCTCACACCGGCGCCGTTCGTTGAGGGTCGCCCGAGAGCATTGGAGAACAGCGCGTCCAATGCCGCGGGGTCAGCGAGTGCAGTGGACGAAATGACCGTATCGACGTCATATCTCGCCAGGAACCCGCGAAACTGACAGATGAGGTGCCCGCTCAACGTTGGAGTCCTCCCGGATGGGTACGGGGCACCCCCAGTGGCCCTCGTCCAAAGAAACCTCTGCACGTCCTCGGGCAAGAGGACGTCAGGGAAGTTGGTACTCGTGCCCTTCGGGCCGGCGAACAGCCCGTAACCCCCGATGATCCGAAACCTCATACCGGCAACGGCCTGCCAGAGCTGAGGCTGCGTCTCCGCAACGGACGGGTATGGCGAAATCAACGCCACGGAGCCGGGGGCGATTCGGTCGACGACTGGATCGGAGAAATACGGAGGCACAGCAGCCGGGGCGGTGGGGATCGGCCACGCCGGAACGAGCGACAGCGCGCTGATCAGGGCCAACCCTCCCAGGAGACACGCTCCGGCGACCCGGGCCGGACCCGGGCGGGGTCGGGTTGCCCTCAGCGAAGGCGTGCGCCTCCAACGATCGTGGAGGGCATCCATGCCCAGCGCAACCAGCACAGCCACAAAGAGCCAGGTATAGAGGGCGAGCCGAACCGTGATGATGTTGTTCGCGAACGGGAAGTGCTGGAGGACGTCCCAGGGGAGGGGGATGCCGGTCTGACGGTTACCCACGACGAGGTGAGGGCCGTAGGAGAGAACGACTGTGATGACGGCCATGAGTGCGGTGAAGCGGATCCAGCGGTGGCGCCAACACAGGACCATCAGCACGACCAGGATCACGGTCAACGGGAGGCCGATGTAGCTGCCGTTCTCGGTCAGGTTTCCGAACAACAACCGGCTCCCGGCAGCACTGAGGCCGCTCGGTGCGAATCGTTGAAGGGATGTCGGGGCCAGGGTCCCGAGGAGATCGGCGCTCACACCCCCTGCGTAGGCCGGTCCCTGGTAGCGGTACGGACCGGCCACCATGGCCCAGATCGGATAGCCCACGCTCACGCCGACGATGACGCAGGCCAGGGCCAGAGCGGTGATCCCATGGTGGAGGGAAGTCTTCACCTGCGACGGCCGTGACAGGGCGAGGACGACTGCAGCCAGGATCACGATCAGGACAGTGGTTGCGGCGATCTCCGGCGAAATGAAGAACTGGGCTACGACAAGGCATCCCAGGGCTGTGCCCCAGCGCCGGCTCCCCGCCCTCCGGGCCCGTACGCACTCGAATGCAGCCAAGGCGATCAGAGGCGGAAGCGGGACGAACGCGAGGTTGATGTGGTCGCTGGCCTGCGCGACGACGTAGGGCGAGAAGCCGTACAGGGCGCCGCCGACGAAGGCGGCCGCATTCCAGCGCACCCATCGGCGCAGGACGAAGTACATGGACCCGGCAGAGATCGGAAATGCCAGCCAGCAGAGAAGGTTGACACTGGCGATCGGATTCACCAACAGGGTCACCGGCGCGGCCAACAACCCGAGCAGCGGCGAGGACGTGTTCTGGGCGAGATTGACACCCGCGGGGTAGTTCAGCCACGTCGTGTAGAAGATGTTGTGCAGATGCAGGAGCGCGTACGGCGTCCAGGCCAAGAACCACGCCATCTGGTCCCGGTCACCTGCTCGCATCCGGTTCGGATCACCGGGCCAGGTGGGCCAGTTGGCGGCCAGGGCGACGGCTGCGTACGTGACCATGGCCGCAGCCGCGGGCCAAATTCGGGAGGCCCGGTGGTGTGAAGGTGCCCGTCCAACTCCTCCTGCCCTGCCGCTGCTCTGGAGTTCGGCACGGTCGCCCAGCGCGGTGTTCACCACGTTTTCAGGCCGATTCCTGGTACACGCGTCGAGGGAGTCGTGCATACCGAAGGCGGCGTCGCTGGACCGCCGGGGGGCGGGGAGCAGGGGCGGCATACGGTCCGACGTCGGTCCGCGGATCCCGCGCCCAGGGCATCTTTTGGACTGTACTGCTGAGTCGTTGGTGTGGGCGGGGGGTCGCGTCCGTCCGACCTGCTCAGGGCGGCTTGACAGCCCGAAGCGGGCATTCCATCCTAGAAATCACGCCATCCGGCATTCGGGTGCCAGAGCGAAGGAGTTGTATGCCGGAAGACGCTGCACGTCGTGGCGATGTTCCACCGAGCTTGACGGACTGCCTGCGTCGTTGCCCATCCCTTCGCCCCTGATGTCGGCCCCTCTCGACCAATCCGTGTGTCGCCCGACCCTGCAGATTGACGTCTCGGCCTGTCGGATCACCCCGGCGCAGTGGACGACCCGAGAAGGCAGGGGGATCCGTCCGTCCCGTCCAGGCGAGATCGATTGGCCTGGCAGCTGCTGGACGCAAGCGATCGGCGGCCACGCTGCACCCAAATGATCGGATCTCCTCAGCGGGGGAACACGTCATGAGCGCGATCGATGACGGGTACCTGAAAGCCATCTCGCCGGACGAGGGAAGTGTTCGACGATACCCATCGAAGTGCCTGCACCACCTGTTCGAGGATCAGGCCACCCGCGTCCCGGATGCGCCTGCCGTCGCGTACGGCGACGAGGTGCTCACCTACGAAGAAGTGGAGCGCGCCGCGAACCGACTCGCTCGGACGCTCCAAGAGGCTGGGATCGGCCGAGAGGACCGCGTCGCGTTGTACCTCACGCGCCGGGCGGAATGGGTGGTCGGCATCGTCGGGATACTGAAGGCGGGCGCGGCGTACGTTCCCATCGATCCGGGCTATCCCGAGGACCGGGTCAGGTTCATGATCGGGGACTGTGGAGCAACCACGGTCGTCACCGAGCAGTCCCTTCGCCGGCATGTCCCCTCATCCGTCGAGGCGGTTGATCTGGATCGGCTGCTCGAAGCCCGAGCCTCCGACGACGACCACACGCGCGTCGACGTGGCCTCTGATCCCTCGGATCTTGCCTACGTCATCTACACCTCGGGAAGCACGGGAACCCCGAAGGGCACCCTGATTGAGCACGGGCACGTGTCGCGGCTCCTCTCGGCCACCGAACACATCTTCGATTTCAACAGCTCCGACGTGTGGACGCTGTTCCACTCACCGGCATTCGACTTCTCCGTGTGGGAGATCTGGGGCGCGTTGGCGTACGGAGGCCAGGTCGTCGTCATCGGCTCGTCGGCCAGGACCCCCGAGCAGTATTACGAAGCGCTGCGGCGGCACGGGGTCACGGTGGTGAACCAGACGCCGCAGGCGTTGCGCGGACTGGCCCGGACGATCCTGGAGCGTGGCCACGTCGGCCTCCGGATCCGGGTGGCCGTCAGCGGGGGAGAGCGGCTCTCTCCCGGGGTCGTCCGGAGTTGGTCCCAGGCATGGGAAGGGGACCCACCCAGGCTCGTCAACATGTACGGGATCACGGAGACCACGGTCCACGTGACGTTCCACACGGTGTCGGAGAGTGACGGAGACGAGGCGGCACCGAGCGTCATCGGGCGGCCGCTGCCGGATCTGCGGGTCTACGTGCTCGACCCATCCGGAGAGCCGGTTCCAGCCGGTGAGGTGGGCGAGATGTTCGTCGGCGGCGCCGGTGTGGCGCGCGGGTACCTGGGTCGTCCCCAACTCACCCGGGAGAGGTTCCTGGCCGACCCGTTTCTGAGGGGCGAGGCTCGGATGTACCGGACCGGGGACCTCGCTCGCTTCCGGAGCGATGGCGCCCTCGAGTACGTCGGCAGGTCCGATGACCAGGTGAAGCTGCGGGGCTACCGCATCGAGCTCGGCGAGGTCGATGCGGCCCTGGCGGCTCTCCCCACGGTGACGAGCGCCGCCGCTTCCGTCCATGGCACCACCGACGGCGACCGTCGCCTGGTCGGCTACTACGTCGGGGCCGGGATGGGCACGAAGGCCATGCGCGACGAGTTGCAGAAGAGGCTTCCCGAGTACATGGTGCCCGCGCTTCTGGTCCAGCTCGACGCATTGCCGTTGACACCGAACGGCAAGGTCGACCGCGGGGCGTTGCCCGCTCCCGGTGACGCGCGCCCGGAGCTCGACACGCCCTACGTCGCGCCGAGGGACGAGTCCGAGAGGCTTTTGGCCGACCTATGGGCGGATGTGTTGAAGGTCGGGCGTGTCGGGATCAACGACAACTTCTTCGACCTCGGTGGGGACTCCATTCTCGCCGTCGCTGTCGGCGCACGGGCCTCCCAGCACGGGATGGAGTTCTCGGTTGGCGACCTCTTCTCCCAGCGGACCATCGCCGGCTTGTGCGGGCGCATTGCGCTGGGCGACGCCGAGCGCGGCGTGTTGCCCGGTTTCAACCCCGTGAAACACCGGCCCCGTCGAGTGGCCGTGACACAGACGCAGGCCCAGGCGTGCCTGATCTCGCAGTTGGCCCAAGAGGCGCTTCCCTATCAATTCCAGGCGACGATCACGTTCAGGGGGCGTCTGGACGACGGCCTCCTCGTGGACTCGCTGCAGGCGATCGTCGACCGCCATGAGATCCTCCGGTCCCATTTCGTCCGGCGCAAGGGAACCTGGTGTCAGGTCGTCGATCCCCACCTGTCGGTCGATGTCCCAGTGGTCGACGTAGGTTCCGACACCGACACCGACATGGTGGCCGCAGTGGGTGCGCTCTCGCATGAGTTCTTCGGTCAACGGATCGACGTCGACGTGGCGCCGTTGGTGCGTTGGAAGCTGCTCAGGCTTGGCGATGATCACCATGTCCTCTTGCACGTCGAGCACCATCTGCTCCATGACGGTTGGTCGTGGAACGTCTTCCTCGGTGAGCTCGTGACGCTCTACCGTGTCGGCGCCGGTGCCGAACCACAAGGGGTCGGCATCCTCCCCCCACTCCGAGCGCAATTCGGCGACTTCGCGGCGTGGCAGGGGCAGATCGCGGGGAGCGCACTGGGGGCGGCCCAGCTCGCCTATTGGAAGGAGCAGCTGACCGACCTACCGCCTCCGTTGGCGTTGGCTTCGGATCGGCCTCGGCCGAGGCAGCAGAGCTTCCGGGGCTCACGGGTTGTCGTCACTCTGCCCGAGGACCTCGTCGAGCGACTCCGTTCCGTGTGCAGTGCACATGACGTCACGCTGTTCATGACCATGTTGAGCGCGTTCTATGTGCTGCTCAATCGCTATTCCGGTCAGGACGATGTGCTCGTGGGCAGCGGCATCGTGAACCGCCGGCTCCCGCCCTTCGAGAATCTGATCGGCATGGTTCTCAACACCGTGGCGTTGCGGGGGGACCTCAAGGACGATCCGACGGTGGAGGAGCTGTTGCGGAGGGTCCGGCAGACGGCTGTGGATGCCTTCGCCAACCAGGATCTGCCGTTCGAGGAGGTGCTGCAGGCCGTCCACCCGCAGCGTCGTGCCGGAGCCGCTCCCTTGTACCAGGTGATGTTCTCGTTTCAGGATCCCCCGTGGGCCGACCTCGACCTGCCGGGAATGGCGCTCCAGGTCGACGACACGGTGGGGAACGGCTCGTCCAAGGCCGACGTCAATGTCATCGTGCTGAACCGCCGGACCCAATCGGACTCCTTGACGCTCATGTGGGAGTACGCCACCGACCTGTTCGATGAGTCCGAGGCCCAATCGATGGTGGATTCCTATCTGTGCCTTCTCGACGCCATCACCCGGGATCCCTCGACCAGGATCTCGCATCTGCCGGCGACGACTCCCCCCGTCCGCGAGCACCTCCTCGCGCTCGCCGGGAGGGACAGCGCTTACGAACGAGAGGCCTCCATCGCCGAGGTCTTCGAGTCCCGTGCCACCGAGGTCCCCGACGAACCTGCTCTCGTGTGGGACGGCGGGTCACTCACCTACGACGAGCTCAATCGAAGAGCGAACCGGCTCGCGCACCGGCTGGTGGCGCTCGGTGCGGCAGACGGTCGCGTCGTCGTGGCGGTCCCACGCTCGCCCGAGGCCATCGTGAGCGTCCTCGCCGCCGTCAAGGCTGGCAGCGCGTATGTGGCACTCGACACGACCCAGCCTCGTGCACGTATCGAGTCCCTCGTGGGGGATGCCCAACCCGCCGTCATCTGCACGACCTCGGATCGGGTCGAGAAGCTCCCGAGAATGGCCGTTCCGACACTGGTCCTGGACGACGAGGTCTGGGAAGGCGAGCGGGATACGAATTTGGGTCGCGTCATCGCGCCCGGAGCCGCCGCCTACATCGCGTATACGTCCGGTTCGAGCGGGGCGCCCAAGGGGGTCGTCGTGCCGAACCGCGCCGTGATCCGGCTCGTCCGGGGAGCCGACTTCGTGCGGTTCGACCGGGACGAGTCCTTCCTCCTCCTGGCACCCCTGGCCTTCGACGCGTCGACCTTCGAGATCTGGGGTCCCCTGCTCAACGGTGCTCGGCTCGCGGTGGCGCCCGACGTCCCGCTGGGGCCCCAGGAGATCGCCGACTTGGTGGACCGTCTCGGGGTGACGACGCTCTGGCTCACCGCAGGCCTGTTCCATCAGGTCGTCGACTTCGCTCCTGCCGCGCTCAGTCGGTTGAGCCAGGCGTTGACGGGTGGTGACGTGCTCTCCCCCGATCATGTGGGGCGCGCCCTCAATGCCCTCCCTCCGGGGGCTGTCCTGGTCAATGGCTACGGTCCCACGGAGGGAACGACCTTTACGACGTGTCACCGCATGGCGACCGACGCCACGGTCGACGGTGCGGTGCCCATCGGTCGCCCACTCCCCAACTCTCGGGTCTACATCGTCGACGAGTACGACGATCTCGTGCCGCCCGGAGTGCCAGGTGAGCTCCTCATCGGTGGCGACGGGGTGGCCCTCGGCTACCACAACCAGCCCGAGCTCACCGCCGCCGCCTTCGTGCCCGACCGCTTTGGCCCGGATCCGACCAGGAAGCTCTACCGTTCGGGCGATCGTGGACGCTGGAGGTCGGACGGCACGATCGAATTCCTGGGCCGCATCGACCGCCAGGTGAAGATTCGAGGTTTCCGGATTGAACCTGAGGCCGTCGAGCGGACGCTGCGGGAGCACCCCCTGATCGTCGAGGCCGCCGCCGACGTGCGCGCCGTGGGTCAGGACCGTCAGCTGGTGGCCTACGTCACGCCCGAGCTCGATGCCGACTCGCTCGGCGAAGTGCGTCTCTTCTTGCGCGAGCGGCTCCCCTCACAGGAGATTCCGTCGCACATCATGGCGATGGACGTCCTGCCACTGAGTCACAACGGGAAGATCGACGTGCGCGCCCTCGTGGAGCCACCGCCCGCTGCTCGCGGGGAGTCGCAGGGTTCCGCGGCCGGTGGCGCACTCGAGCGGCAGCTCCTGGCCATCTGGAGCGATGTTCTCGACGTGCCGGCCCTGCGACCGGACGATGATTTCTTCGACGTCGGTGGACACTCCCTGCTGGCCGTCGACCTGTTCGCCCGCGTGGAGCGTGAGCTGGGACTCCGCCTTCCCCTCTCGACGATCTTCGAGGCGCCGACCGTCCGGGAGCTGTCCGGGGTCATGAGTGCGAATGGATGGGACAAGCCCTGGCGATCGCTCGCCCGTCTCCGGACGACGGGCTCGCGGCCGCCGCTGTTCTTCGTCACGGCAGGGGACGGTAACAGCGTCGGCTTCGGGGCTCTGGCCCGGCGGCTGGGGCCTGACCAACCCTTCTACGCCTTGCAACCCCGAGGTCAAGATGGCCGTCGCCTGGTTGACGTCGGGGTGACCCGGATGGCGCGACGATACGTGCGGGCCGTGCGCGGCGTGCAGCGGACGGGACCGTACGTCCTCGGTGGACGCTGCTTCGGCACGCTCGTGGCATTCGAGATGGCGCGCCACCTGGAACAGGCGGGCGAAGCGGTATCCCTGCTGATCGCACTCGACTCGGTGGGACCCCAGTGGACGCCACGGACCATGGCCAACGGCCTGCGCTTCGACGAGGTGATGAACCTGGCCCGGTGCTATGAGCCGGGTGCGCCGCCGGCGCGAGGTGACCTCTTTGCCAGCGCCCGGGCGGCGGAGGAGTTCGTGGAGTGGCTCGGTGAGCCGGTCGACGTCCACGGCGAATTGGCAGTGTCCCGGTACGTGTATGCCGCGTACCGAGCACGACCGGATCTCCAGGCGGCGTATCCTCTGGCCGCGGGTCGCCATGCTGGACTTCTCGGCTGGACGTGGGTGGGAGGTCGTTCCGAGATGGGCATGAATCCGCAGCTGATCCCCGCTCCGACCCCAGAGGTCCGAGCCATTCCTCCGAGCACGGACCCACGGCACCGAACACGGCCACAACGCTTCCGAGGCCGCGCCACCGACTGGCTCGACGTCGGCACCCAGGGACGGGTGTCGACGCTGGCCGACCGACGGCAAGACCGTCTCCTGGAGCTGGCGTCAGGAATGGTCCTCGAGTACCGGGCCGGGCCCTGCGCGGCACGGGTCGCACTGATCCGATCCGAGGAGTACCGCGACGATGCCCAGTTGGCACGCTGGTATGGAGCCGAGACGGGCGGGGTCGAGGAATTCTACGTGAAGGGCTCACATCTGTCGATGATGCGAGAGCCGGATGTCAGCTGGACCGCTCGCTGCGTCGAAGCCTGCGTCGACCGGGTCATGGCCGATGGTGCTCGTTCGCGAGGTTGAGTGGAGCGGGCCCCTGCTCGGTCCGGAGCTGCCGACCGGGGAGGTGCATCTCTGGCTGGCGAACCTCTGTGAGATGGCCACCGACTCCCATGCGCTCTCCGCGGACGAACGTGACCGCGCCGCCAGATTCCGCTTCGATCATCACCGCCAGCGGTGGACTGCGGCACGGGTGCTGCTTCGTCATGTGTTGGGGCGCTACCTCGCGACCGAGCCGCACGAGGTGGTGCTGGGGGAGGGGGAGCATGGCCGGCGGATCGTCAGCTGGCCCGACCACAGCGAATGGCTGTCCTTCAGCCCGTCGCGTTCCGGCGATATCGCACTGGTGGCAGTGGCCCGCGGGCAGCACGTAGGGGTGGATGTGGAGCGTGTGCGGACCGACCTGGACTTCGCCGCCATCGCCCGCCGGGCCCTCGGAGATGACGTCGCGGGCCAGCTCGAGGTTGCGCGGGGCGAGGATCGGGTCCGCCAGTTCTTTCGGGCATGGGTGCGCGAGGAGGCCCGGGGGAAGTGCCGGGGTACGGGGCTCGTCGAGCCCGACGACGAGGGGCGCCAGGTCGAACTGTTCGTGGCCGACCTCGCCGTGAGGGACGGCTACGCCGGGGCGCTGGCCACCGACGGAGAGGTCGGCGTGATCCGGGGCTGTTCGCTGAAGGTGTGAGATTGGCGGAGACGCCGCCCGTCAGGGGCCGTTCCGGACCTCGCCGACGGAGTCGGTGGGCCTGAATGCCTCGTCGATCCCGAAGAGGGTCCTGGCGTTCGTGTCCACGATCTGCGTCCGCACGGCCTCGTCAAGATCGGTTCGGGCGGCGACCATTCGGAGAGCAGCCGGATCAGAGCCGATGTCGATGTGGCCCCAGTCGGACCCGCACACGACGTTCTCCGAACCGATCCGTGAGATCAAGTACGGCAGGTCGTCGTCGGTCTGACAGGCCACGTACATGTTGTTCTCCTCCAGGACGTCGACTTCACCTCGCCAGTCCCGGTCGCTCCTGCTGCCGGTGGGGCCGAGGCGTGCCGCCTCCTGGAGCATCCAGGGCACCCACCCTGCCCCGGCTTCGAAGAACCCCCATTTGAGGGTGGGAAATCGCGCCGGGACGGCATTGACCAGGAGGGAGTAGAACGCGTACGTGCACGGAGCGATGATCTCCCAGGCCTTCTGCCCGCCCGGGTAGCGGTGCAGCACATCGGTGCTGCTGACGCCGACGTGGAAGCCGACGATCAGGCCCAGCTCCTCAGCCTTCTCGTACAGGGGGAACAGGGAGGGGTGCCCGACGTGTCGCCCGTTCACCTCCCCGAGCAGGAAGACCCCCGCGGCGCCATGTTCCGCACCGAACTCGAGCTCCTCGCAGGCAGCATGGACGTCGCCGGTGGGTACGTTGATCATCCAGCGCAAGCGCCCCCCGGTTGGTCTCGTGACGTCCGCCATCCACCGGTTGTGGCTGCGCTTGAGGGCAACCTCGATCACGGGGTCGTGCACTCCGACGTTCAGCCAGAGCGATGGGAACAGGATCTGGACGTCGACACCGAGCTTGTCCATTTCGGTGAGGCGCGCACCGACGTCGGACAGGCCTTTCGTCCCATCTGGGAACAGGGCACGCTGTGCCTCTGTCAGATGAGGGCTGATGCCGTCGTTCCTCATCACTCTTTGATCCTGCACGAGCCAAAATCGGAAGGGAACGCCGGATGGAGTGGGGACCTCGGCGACGGCCGGACGGTACTGCTCCTCCTCGGGTCGCAGATACGTCCACGTCTGGTCGGTCTCCCAGACGTGCGTGTCGCAATCGATGTATCCCACGGCTTGGTTCTCCGGTCAGGAGGAAAGCGGGCAACTCGACACCGTAGTGCTACCGGCCGGGGCGGGCGAGTCCCCCATACCTCAGGTTCCCTGAGTCCGGCGCGCCTCAGCTCTCAGCGCCGCGACTTCGGAGCGGAGATGCAGCACATCGTGAGAGAGGGCCGATGCCTCCCTGGGCTCCGACGGGTTCAATCGCTCGAGCTCCGCCACGGTCACGGTCGTCACCCCTGACTTCTGGAGTACGGCTGCACCGTGGTCGTCCTGGGCCCCGGACCCCGATTGGTCGAAGACGTCACGAGCTCGCACCTCCACGACATGGAAGAGCCGGCCCCAGTGCTCGCGGATCCACCACGGTGAGTGGAGAACCATCGGGCCGCCGAGCTCCCATGGCTGCCCGCTCTCGTAGACGTTCATCCCCACCTTCGACTCGTCCCACTCTTCGCCCGACACGGCCTCGCACATTCCTTCACTCATGATCGTTGCCACCAGGATGCCGCCTGGGGCGAGGACGCGGTGCAGCTCGAGAAGCCAGCTGGCCCAGTGGCGGTCGATATGCGTGAACACGGAGAGCGAGTAGACGAGGTCGAACGTGTCCGACTCGAACGGAAGCGGCGGCACGAGGTCGTTCACGAAGAACGAGATGGACGGCCCCAGGTTCTCGGTGTTCCACGCGATGCACGCGGGGTCGATATCGCAGCCCCAGACTTGTACGGGCGCGCCGATGTCGCGGAGATGACGGACGACGCGGCCCGCGCCACACCCGAAGTCGAGGACGCGCTTGTTCGACCACGTCCACTCGTCCGGAAGAATGCGTTCGATGGCACGCAGTGCCTGTCGGCCCCTCTCGAGGTAACCCTCGACGTCCCTCCACGCGGTCGGCGCCTGGGCCAGGCGTGCGGTCAGGGCGACCGGGGGGACCGGCGTGTCAGTGTCCATCTCTCTCCTCGGCGGGGATCAAATGACAGGTGAAGATTGTCACTCGCAAAGGGGAGAGGCCGGTCAGGCGAGTCCCCGGGCTTCTTCGATCCGGTGCTTCCACGCGATGGCCAGTCCGAGGACGCCCACGTAGCCGGCCAGGACCAGCCAATGGCTGAGGGACAGGGTGTGACCGTCAAGGAAGTCCAGGGCCAGCGAAACCTGCTGATAGCTGGGCGTGAGGTGGGCAATGAATTGAAGCGAGCCCGGCATCTGGTCGACCGGGGTGAACAGCCCCCCGAAGTAGCCGAGGACGAACAGAAGTCCCGTGACGACGGGGAATGCGGCCTCGGGGGCCACCGAGAAGCCGATGAAGACGCCGAGGACAGCGAATGGGAGTGAGGTGGCCCACATCAGGATGGTCAGTCCTACCCATTGTGCGGAAGTGAGTCGGACGTCACCGAAGCCGGCACCGACTGCTTCGACGAGGACAATGACCGGCAACACCACGAGCATGCTGGCGACGACCTTGGTCGCGACATACGACCAGGACGGCATCGGGGTGATCCGTAGCTGGCGTGCCCACCCGGAGGCTCGTTCCATCGAGAGTCGGGTGCCGGCTGCGTTGAGGCCGGCGACCAGCGCCCCGAAGGAGCTCATGGTGACCATGAGATAGACGCGCCAGGGCACCGTGCCGTCCACCACATGGCCTGCGGTCTGGTTGCCGAGGAAGAGGATGTAGAAGATCACCGGGAAGCCGACGGTGATGGCGAGAAACTTCCAGCTCCGCAAGAGGCGCCCCACCTCGAATCGGCCGAAGGCCAGGAGCGGCGTCAGGCGGCCGCGCCAGCCGTTGCGATGTTCGGGATCGCCTCCGACCCCCGCCACGCCGACGTCCGACCGCTGCGACCGGAGAATCGAAGGATTCGTCACCGGTCGCCTCGACCCAGAGAGCCGATGAACGGGGTCTGGGCCAGAGCAGGGATGGCCCCCTTGTCGACGCCACGTCCGGTCAGGGCCACAAAGGCCTGCTCCAATCCGGCCCCGGTCACCTCGAGGTCACGGAACGGAACGCCGCGACCGACGAGATCACGAATGGTGGCATCGGCATCCAACGAGTCGATCGAGACGCCAGTGCCACACACCTCGACCTCCGTGACGCCGTCGAGCTCGGAGAGCTCGGCACGGTCTGGCCGGTCGGTCACGAAGCGCAGCCGGCGGGTGGCGACGGCTGCCTTCAGGGTGGCGCCTGGGCCGTCGGCCACGACCTTGCCGTGGTTGAGCACGATGACGCGATCGGCGATCTCGTCTGCCTCTGCCAGGTGGTGGGTGGCGAAGAGCACCGTGCGGCCCTCGTTTCCGAAGTCTCGCATCATCCGCCAGAAGCCTTGGCGGGACTCCACGTCCATGGCGGAGGTCGGCTCGTCCAGGAACACGATCTCGGGGTCACCTGCGATCGCGATGGCGAAGCGGACTCGCTGGGCTTGGCCGCCCGAGAGGCGGTCGGTCCGCCGCCGCATGAATGCGCCGATGTCGGCGCGCTCGACGATCTCATCACGCGGCGCCGGCCGGGGATACAGCCTCCGGACTAGGGCGAGAGCCTGGTCGACACGGACGCCGGGAGGCAGGCCGATGCCCGAGCCGGACTGGAGCATGGCGCCGACCCTTCCGTCGGCCACAGCCCGACGTGGGTCGCTGCCGAGAACCTCGACCTGGCCTTGCTGGGGTCGAACAAGGCCGAGTAGCGCGGAGATGGTGGTCGACTTGCCGGCCCCGTTCGGCCCGAGGAGCGCGAGCACCTCGCCCGAGGAGACCTTGAAGTCCAGTTCATCGAGGGCGACCCGGGACCCGTACCGATGGGTGACGCCTCGGAAGGACAGGGCGACGGGACGAGCCGGTTCGTCGAGCGGATTTGTGGCGGGGGGAGACAAGGACGTTGTCCGCCGGCTCAGATCGTGCTCGCCCGACATGTGGGGAGGCCAATGGCCGGCACGCACCACTGCTTTCGTACCTGAGACGGGCTCTGACAGAGGTGACTCCGGTCGACTCCTGACCCACTCGATGGGACTTCGCTTGCATCCTGCGACGCCGGACGAGTCAGCCGCACTGTAGGTATGAGGCTCACCTCGTAAGGATTGTTGCCCCGCCCCCCCTCACGCTAGGGGCCATGGTCCCGACTCGGCAGTCATCCGACCCTTTTTCGTGCCTTCTGGCGCGGAAAAGGCCGGTGGCCGGGACATTGACCCTCGTCACCGACCTGTTTGGGCCATTGTCTCGATGGATCCAGTGCCCCAGTCTCAGAAGATCCCCGACATCGGTTGGTTGAGCCGCCTACCTCCCATGGAGCCGTAGAAGGCGGAGTCTCCAAAGGCGTAGACGCCGCCGTCCGAGCTGACCAGCCAGTACCCGCCCCCGTCGAGCGTCCCCTCGATCCCGACGATCGGCGTGTTGACCGGTTTGCCGCCCATGGAGCCGTCGAACGAGGCGTCCCCGAAGGTGTAGACGCCGCCGTCCGAGCCGACCAGCCAATACCCCTGACCGTCGGGAGTAGCGGCGATACCTACGATCAGGCCGTTGTGGGCCACCCCCGCCATAGAACCGAGGTCCGGGGCACTTCCGAAGGGGTACATCGCGCCGTCCGAGCCGACCAGCCAANNTCGGCCCCGACCAGCCAGTAGCCCCGTCCATCAGGGGTCTCGGCCATTCCCACGATGGGCGCACTTATCGCCTGGCCACCGAGCGATCCCAAGAACGGGGCATCGCCGAAGGCAAAGATCCCCCCATCGCGGCCGACGAGCCAGTAGCCCCATCCGTCCGGGGTCGCCGCCATGTCCACGATGGGAGCGGCGACTTTCGTGCTGCCAAGGGAACCCAAGAAGGGCATGCACCCGTAATCGAAGACGCCACCGTCGAGGGCGACGAGGCGGTTGCCACACGTGAGTGGGTTGACCGGGTGGCTGGTCGGCGAAGCGGGGGCGGGACTGCCAACCTGCACGGTGACCGTCCCGGTCGCGGCCTGATGGTAGGGGTCGGTCACGGTATAGGTGAAAGAGTCGGCGCCCGAGAATGTGGCATCGGGCGTGTACGAATAGGACCCGTTGCTGTCGACCACCGCTGTGCCGTGGGAGGGGGAAATGGACAGCGCGTACGTAAGGGCGGTGCCCGTGTCCTGGGAGCCCAGGCCGTTCGAAGCGCTGACCGAGAGTGGCGTGTCGAACGGGG
>PMPX01000120.1 GCA_003169235.1 Acidimicrobiaceae bacterium
ATGGCGCGCGCCCGCTGGAAGGCTCGCGAAGACGCACCCGAGACGGCCATCGCCGCCTCCACTCGGGTGTTGGCCATTGCATCGGGCAAGGGCGGTGTCGGCAAGTCGTCGGTGACGGTCAACCTCGCCGTGGCCCTGGCCTCCCGGGGACTGGGCGTCGGGATCCTCGACGCCGACATCTGGGGTTTCTCCGTCCCCCGCCTGCTGGGCATGGAGGGTGACGTCGAGGCCAGAGCGGGGAAGATGGTCCCACTGGAGCGCTCCATCGGCCCGGGCACGGTGCGGGTGTTGTCAATGGGGTTCCTGGCCGACGAGGAGCAGGCGATCATGTGGCGCGGCCTGGTGCTGAACCGGGCCGTGCAGCAGTTCCTCCAGGACGTCCACTGGGGCGATCTCGACTACCTCCTGATCGACCTGCCGCCGGGGACCGGCGACATCCAGATGGGCCTGGCCCGCCTTCTGCCGCGCACCGAGCTCCTCGTGGTCACCACGCCGCCGGTGGCCGCCCAGAAGGTCGCGGCGCGGGCGGCGGACATGGCCCGCCGGGGCTACCTGCGGGTGGCGGGCGTGATCGAGAACATGAGCGACTTCACCTGCGAGCACGGCACCACCTACGCGCTCTTCGGCTCGGGCGGCGGCCAGCGCCTGGCGCACAGCCTGGGCGTCCCGCTGGTCGGCTCCATCCCGCTGCACCCGGACCTGGCCGCCGGCGGCGACGCCGGGGTGCCCGTGGCCCTGGGCGGGAGCCGCGAGCTGGCCGCCGTGTTCGAGGAGATGGCCCGGGTCGTCGCCGAGGAGGTGTCCCCGCTCGTCGACGCGCAGGGCTGCTCGGCCCGGCTGATCGAGCGGGTGGAGGCGGCGGTGACCCAGGGGGAGGCCCAGGCGGAGGCCCAGACCGGCTGAGGGAGCGGCCGGCGGTGCCGGCGGCCCTCGCCGCTCAGGCCGCCGCCCAGCGGCTCTCGATGCCGTCCTCGCCCTCGGTTCCGTCGCGGGCCGCCCTGCCCTCCTCGCCCAGCGCCCGCAGGTGGGCCCAGAGCGAGAACCGGGCCACCGGCAGCTGCCGCTCGGTCACGTCACCGTAGACCTCGGGCAGGAGCTCGTCGACCGTCGCCTCGCCCCGAGCGGCGAGCGCGGCCCCGATGCGCTCGTGGCGCGCCAGGCGGTGCGCGATGAGGGCGTCGACCACGTCGGGCACGTGGTCCATCAGCCGCCCGTGGCCGGGAGCCATCGTGCGGATGGGCGGGGTCTCGTCACGGATGCGGGCCAGGCTGGCGAGGTACCGGTGGAGGTCCCCGTCGGGTGGGCGGATCACGACGGTCGACCCGTGCATCACGTGGTCACCGGTGCACAGCAGCGCGTGCTCCTCGACGAGCCAGCACAGGTGGTCCGAGGCGTGGCCGGGCGTGTGGAGGGCGCGCAGCGTCAGGTCCGGGCCGGCGTCGCCGCCCGGGCAGCGAAGCGACCACCCTTCGCCCACGCGCTCGTCGGGCTCGAAACCCCCGGCGGGCCCGAAGCCGACCACGGGCGCCCCGCTGGCGCGGGCGAGGGCGGCGGCGCCCGGCGCGTGGTCGACGTGGGTGTGGGTGACGACGATGGCCCGGACGGAGCCCAGCGGGGCGACCGCAGCCACGATGGCGCCGGTGTGGGACTCGTCGGCCGGGCCGGGGTCGACCACGACGGGGTCGGCGTGCCCGACCAGGTAGGTGTTGGTGCCCGGCCCGGTCATGAGCCCCGGGTTGGGGGCGGTCAGGCGCCGGACGCCCGGTGCCACCTCGTCGACCCGGCCCGGCCCGGGCACCGGCCCGATGCCGAAGTCGGGCACCGCCGGGATCACGGGCCGTCGGGGCGTGGGCCGGGCGCGCCGTCGGGACCTTCGACGTTCGCCCGCATCGACACGGCGCGCACCGCCTCGTTGAAGTCGCCCCGGGCCTCGCCGCCGGTCGGGTCGGGGACGGGTGCCTGCTCGTAGCTCGGGTCGCCCGGCAGCACGATGCGCATCCCGTTGCCGTCGGGGACGACCCGCGGCTCGATCGTCGGGACCGCGCCGGACGCGCCCGCCGCCGCGTCGAGGAGCTCGGCACTGGTGGCGAAGCGCCCGATGGCCTGGAGGCAGCGGATGGTGGGGAAGATGATCTCGATCTCGCCGGCCCGGTGGCGGGCCAGCGCGTCGTGCGGCGTGATCCACACCTCGGCGATGGTCTCGCCCGCGTCGTGGGCGGCGACCTGGCCGGGCGGGGCGGCGGCCACGAAGAACCGGGTGTCGTAGCGACGCGGCGCGCCGCGCGGCGTGATCCAGTGTGCGAAGTAGTGGATATCGCCCACCCCGAGCTGGAGGCGCTCCTCCCGGCACAGGTCGAGGAAGCGGCGCGTGCCGGCGTTCACCGCGACCCGGGCGGCGGCGAAGCGCGCCTCCTCGGCCGGGTCGCCGGCCAGCAGGTCGGGGCCGCCCTCGCGCCGGGCCAGCAGCAGGCCGGCCTCCTCGAAGGTCTCGCGGACGACGGCCACCCAGTAGGCCAGGCCGCCGGATCCCACACCGAGGAGCGTGCTGGCCTCGGCGTCGCTCCGGCCGATGCTCAGTGCCTCGGCCTCCGTCCCGCCGTCCAGCAGGTCGACGGCCCCACCGGGGAACACGTAGGCGCCGCCCACGAAGTCCGAGCGCAGGTTGCGCCGCACCATCAGGACCTCGAGCGCGGTCCCGCCCGGGGTCGCCGGAGCGTCGCGCACGAGCATCACCGTGGCGGCCGGCCGGATCTCGACGGGAGGCGGGTCGGAGGCGCCGGGCGGTGGTGGGGCCGATGGAGGCACGCCAGCAGGGTACCGGCAGGAGCGGGCGGCGCCCCCGGAACGGGGGCACCCCTTGAGTAACCTGACCCAACTCATGAGCCAGCCCGCGAACGAGCCTGCGCCGGCGCCCTCGCTGCGCCAGATGCCGCGCCGCTACCTGGCTCTCGGCCTGATCGTCGTGGCCATCGTCCTGCTGGGCGCGCTGGTGATCGTGCGGGACAACTCGGCGACCAGCACGCCGACGGTGGAGACCTTCACCGCCGCGTCGTCCTCGCTCGTCTCGACCGTGTCGTCGGTGCCGGCCTCGGTCTACAACGCCGTCGGGGTCAGCTCGCCGGCCAATCCGGTGACGCCGCCGGCGCGGGCGGGCAACGGCAACGCGCCGACGTGGCTCGCCACGGTCAACGGCGGGCCGCCCCTGCCGGTGGTCTTCTTCTACGGCGCCGAGTTCGCCCCCTACCCCGCCGTCGAGCGCTGGCCGCTGATCATGGCCCTGTCGCGCTTCGGGACCTTCAGCCAGCTCGGGTTGATGCAGTCGAGCTCGACGACCGCGTTCGCCAACCTCTCGACGTTCACCTTCTGGAAGGTCTCGTACACCAGCCGCTACCTGATCCTCGAGTCGGTGGAGCGGTACAGCTCGCTGAACCCGACGGGGGCCCGCTACCTCGGCCTCGAGACCCCCGACGCCCGACAGGCCGCGGCGGTCGCCAGCTACGGGACGAGCCCGAACACCTTCTCGCTGCTCGACGTGGCCAACCGGTACACGCTCGGCGGCTCGAGCTTCTCGCCCGCCGTGCTCTCCGGGCTCTCACAGGACCAGATCGCCGGCTACCTCTCCACCCCCACCAGCCCGATGACCCAGGCCATGGTGACGGCGGCCAACGAGATCACGGCCTCCATCTGCTCCGTCGACGGCGACCGGCCCGGTGCCGTGTGCGACTCGAAGGGTGTGCTCGCCGCGGACCAGGTGCTCAAGATCTCGCCACCGCACTGACGCGGCGGCCAACGGCGGCGCGTTGCGGGCGGGCCCCGTCAGCGGGACCGGCGGCGCGGGTCAGCTGGCCCGACGATCGAGCATGAGCTTGCGCTCGACCTCGTTCATGCCGCCCCAGATCCCGTGGGGCTCACGAATCCGGATGGCGTAGTCGAGACATTCACCCCGCACGTGGCACTGGTCGCAAATGCCCTTCGCCCGGAGCTCGCGCGAGGCCTTCTCCTCTTTTCGCTCCGCGTGGGACGGAGGAAAGAACACCGCGGCCTGCGGGCCCCGGCACGCTGCCTTCAACTGCCACATATCTGATCCCTGGCGCATGAAACCCCCCGATTGGGCACCTCAGAGCCCCCTCGAGCGACAAGCTATCGCCGGGGGCGCTCGACGTTCAAGGGTCTTGACCAGGCTCTTTGGAGACCGGCACATCTTCGGCTCGGACCCGGCAACTACGCTCGGCCCGACATGGACGTGGGGACCTTCTGCGCACAGAGCCACGTCCTCGTCGTCGCCGGCAAGGGTGGCGTGGGCAAGACCACCATGAGCGCGGCACTCGCCCGCATGGCCGCCGACGCCGGGCGCTCGGTCCTGATCGTGGAGCTCGAGGGCAAGTCCGGCATCGCCGCGGCCTTCGGGCGGCGCCAGGACCTGGGCTACGAGGAGGTCCTGCTGGCGCCGGCCGTGGTGGGCCCGACCGGCTCGGTGACCGGCTCGGTGCGGGCCCGGAGGCTCACACCGGACGACGCGCTCATGGAGTATCTCGAGGACCACGGCCTGCGGCGCGTGTCCAAGCGGCTGGCGAGATCGGGGGTCCTCGACGTGGTGTCGACGGCCATCCCCGGCATCCGCGACGTGCTGGTGCTGGGCAAGGTGAAACAGCTCGAGCGCGAGGCCCTGGCCGATCTGATCGTCGTCGACGCCCCCGCCACCGGGCACGCCATCACGTTCCTGACGTCGGCGAGCGGGCTGGTCGGCGCGGCGCGCGGCGGGCCCCTGCGGGCCCAGGCCCAGGACGTGGTCGACCTTCTCAGCGACCCGGCCCGCTGCCGGGTGATCCTGGTCGCGCTGCCCGAGGAGATGCCGGTCTCCGAGACGATCGAGTCGGCCTACACCCTCGAGGACAGGGCGGGGGTGCAGCTCGGGCCCGTCATCGTCAACGCCTGTGACCCCGAGCCCACCGGTCTGGACCGGCCGGCGTCCGAGGTGGCCGCGGCGGCGGCCGCCACCGTCGAACCGGACCACCTGGTCGCGCTCGAGGAGGCCCGCCGCTTCCGACTGGACCGCCACGCCGTCTCCACCGAGCAGGTCGAGCGGCTCCGCCGGGAACTGCCGCTGCCCCACCTGCTCGTGCCGGCCCTCGACGCCGCCTCCATCGGCCCCGCCGAGACCCGGCAGCTCGCCGATGCGCTGGCCGGGGCCGTGGCCGGCCTGGTCGCCGAGGGCGCGGCGTGAGCCAGACGGCCGGGACGACCGGGACCGACGGGGCGGCCGGGGCGCGGGCCCAGGTCCCCGCGACGCTGGCCGAGCTGGTGGAGGAGCGCTCGGTCATTGTGTGCTGCGGATCGGGCGGCGTGGGCAAGACCACCGTCTCCGCCACCTTCGCCCTGGCGGCGGCCCGGGCGGGGCGGCGCTCCTGCGTGGTCACCGTCGACCCGGCCCGGCGGCTGGCCGACGCGTTGGGCGTGCAGTCCCTGCCCAACACACCCTCGGAGGTGGCGGGCGACTGGCCCGGCCACCTGCACGCGCTGATGCTCGACTCCAAGGGGACGTTCGACGACCTGGTCCGGCGCTACGCCCGCACGCCCGAGCAGGCGGAGTCGATCCTGGCCAACCGGCTCTACCAGAACCTCGCCGGCGCCCTGTCGGGCACACAGGAGTACATGGCCATGGAGAAGCTCTACGAGCTCGTCCAGTCCAAGGAGTTCGACGTGGTGGTGGTCGACACCCCACCGACGCGCAACGCGCTGGACCTCCTCGACGCGCCGCGCCGGCTCACCCGTTTCCTGGAGAACCGCCTCTTCCGGGCACTGCTCGTCCCGACGCGTGTGGGGTTGCGCGCCGTCGGCGTCGCCACCCAGGCACTGCTCAAGACCATCGCCAAGGTGGCCGGCGCAGAGATCGTGCAGGACGCCGTCGGCTTCTTCCAGGCCTTCGAGGGGATGGAGGACGGGTTCCGGAGCCGGGCCAGCGCCGTCCACGAGCTGCTCGCCGACCCCGCCACGGCGTACGTGCTCGTCACCTCGGCCCGTCCCGACGCCGTGACCGAGGCCGGCTTCTTCGCCGAGAAGCTCTCCGAGCGCGACGTGGCGGTGGCCGCGCTCGTGGTGAACCGGATTGCGCCGTCGTTCGGCGACGGCGCCGCCGCCGGCCGCGGGGCCGGGGCCACACCGGTCCCCGGCATGGAGGCGCTGGAAGCGAACCTGGCCGAGCTGAACATGGTGGCGACGCGGGAGGAGCGGGCCTTCGCCGGACTCGCCGCACAGGTCGCACCGGCACCCGTCGGGCGGATCCCGCTCTTCGGCCAGGACGTGCACGAGCTCGCGGGACTGCGGCGGGCGGCGGACCACCTCTTCGCCTGACCCCGGGTCGGTTCCGCCGGGGTTGTCGAACCTGCACGCGGGTCCGATAGTGTCCCGTCGGTGCAGACCATCCTGGTCGCCAGCGACGCACCCACCCTCCGCAAGGAGATCGAGGCCGTCATCAGCGGACCCGACGTGGAGGTGGAGGCCGTGACCTCGGGCCCCGAGGTGATCGCGTTCGTCACCGAGGAGTCGCCCGACCTGGTGATCGTCGACATGCAGATGGGCAACATGGGCGGCATGGCCGTCACACTGGAGCTGCGGCTCCAGGAGTCTTACGACGCGCTGGACCACATCCCGGTGCTCATGCTGCTGGACCGCCGGCCCGACGTCTTCCTCGCCCGCCGATCCGGCGCGGAGGGGTGGTTGGTCAAGCCGATCGACCCCCTGCGCCTCCGCAGGGCCGTCAGCGCGCTGCTGGACGACGGGACCTTCGCAGACG
Organism: Acidimicrobiaceae bacterium; assembly: GCA_003169235.1. Classification (GTDB taxonomy): domain Bacteria; phylum Actinomycetota; class Acidimicrobiia; order Acidimicrobiales; family RAAP-2; genus Bog-473. The sequence continues at coordinate 6,794 of PMPX01000120.1, forward strand.
ACTCGTTCACACCCGTGCCCGTGCTGGTGGGCGCCGGACCCCAGCTGCAGGCGGGACCCGAGCCCACGCGCTGACCCGGCGACGCCGTGTCCAACCGCCGGGAGCCCCCCGACCCACAGCCAGTCAGACGTTCCCTGCGGCCCTGGCGCCGCTCCGCCGGCACCGGTGACGACGCCGGCTCCCCGCGCCGCAGCCAGCCCCTCGACGCGGACGCCTCCGAACAGGAGCGGATCATCACCGAGGCGCTCGGCGACCTCCGCGACATGGACGTCCGCGAGGTGATGACGCCGCGCGTCGACGTCACGTACCTGACCATCCCGGTCCACGCCGAGGACATCGCCCGAGCGGTGCGGACGTCGGGCCACAGCTGCTTCCCGGTGGTCCACGACGACCTCGACGACCTGATCGGCATCCTCTTCGTCAACGACATCTTCCGCACCGGCGGCACCACTGGGGCACGAGCGCGTGCGGAGGGCGAGACCAGGGACCGGGACGCCACCGACCCCAGCCCCCTGGAGATCTCCCGCAAGGTGCGCCAGCCGTACCTCCTCCCCGAGTCGCTGGGCGTCCTCGAGGCGTTGGCGGACATGCGCCGGCACCACCGGGCGGTCGCCGTCGTGGTCGACGAGTACGGCGGCGTCGCCGGCCTGCTCACCGTGAAGGACCTCCTGGAGCCGCTCGTCGGCGATCTGCACGACGAGTTCGACGACGAGGAGGAGGCGCACATCGTCCGGGTGGACAACACGCGTTGGCTCATTGACGGGCAGACCAACGTCGACGACGTGCGCGAGCGACTGGGCATCGAGATCCCCGACGGGGAGTACGTCACCCTGGGCGGACTCCTCTTCGAGCGCTTCGGCCACATCCCCTCGGAGGGCGAGGAGGTCCGGGTCGGCGACTGGGACCTCCGCGTCGTCGAAATGGACAAGCGCCGGGTGGCGCAGGTCGTGGCCACGGCCGCCGGCGACGGCGGTGGGAGCCCGCCCGCGGGCGAGGGCGCGCGGGGGGGCGAAGACGGGGCACCACCGCCCGACGGAGCGAGGGAAACGGCGGAGTGACGGCGCGGTAGTGTTGCGGGCTGCTCCCTCCGGGGGGCGACGGGCTGTGGCGCAGCTTGGTTAGCGCGCTGCGTTCGGGACGCAGAGGTCCCCGGTTCAAATCCGGGCAGCCCGACTCGAAAGTCCCTGTTCAGGGCGGTGGCGGCGGGAAGTGCTTCGAAGCTCTCCGAGCAATTGGCGCGGAAATGGCGCGGAAACTTTCGCCACTCACCCCACACTCTGGTCCGAGACGGAGGAAAGGTCGATGGAGGAGACCGACGTGGTCGAGCTCTACGCGCTCTTCCGCTCGCACGGTCTCGACGTCGTCGTCGACGGGGGGTGGGGGGTCGACGCTCTGCTCGGCTACCAGAGCCGGCCGCACAGCGACCTCGATATCGCGCTCCCCCATGCACAGGTCCCGCTGCTGCGCGGAGTCCTGGCCGACCGGGGTTACGTCCCCGTGGATCGACCCGACACCACCGAATGGAACTTCGTCCTCGGGGACAGTGCGGGCCGACAGGTCGACGTCCACTCCTTCACCTTCGAGCCCCCCTTGGACCTCACCGAGGTCGATCCGTCGAGCGTTCCCGACGACAAGCCCGTCAGCGGCGTCGACTATCTGCGCCGGTCGCTCTACGGATCCGGCATGATCGCCGGCACGGTCGTGCGCTGCGTCCCGCCCGAGTACATGGTGCTGTTCCACACGGGCTACCCGCTCGATGAGAACGACTTCAGGGACACGAGCGCACTGTGTGCCAAGTTCGGCATTGCGTTGCCGGCGGACTACCAGCCGTTCGTGCAACGAGACCTCGAGGGGCGTGGCTGAGGCCGGCCGACGTGCTCGCCTACGCACCGTCACCGTCACTGTCACCGCCGAAGAAACGCTCACCCACGACGTCGGCGGCCGCCCGGTCCACGGAAGCCGGCGCCGAGGCGTAGATGGACAGCGTCACTCTCGGGTCCGCATGACCGAGCCGTGTCTGCGCTGTCTTCACGTCGATCCCCTCGACGACGAGCGTGGTGGCGTTCAGTCGGCGCAGGTCGTGGAAGCCGGCACCCTCGCAGCCGGCGACGGTGACGGCCGGAACCCAGACCCTCCGGCGCCAGTTGGAGTAGCGCAGGGCGCCGCCCTCGTCGTCGGTGAAGACCAACGCCTCGGTGTCGGTGTCGCTCAGCTCGGCGTGCTCGAGGTGCCGCTGCAGCATGTCGGCGATGGCGGTCGGCATGAACATCGTGCGCCGCCCCGCCTTGGACTTGGGTGGACCAAACACGTTGCGCCCACCCGTCCCCCGCACCACTGCCTCGGCGACGGTCAGTCGCTGGTTGCTCAGGTCGAGCCTCCCCACCCGAAGCGCGGCCACCTCGGACCACCGCAGCCCGAGCACGGCGCCGATCCAGACCATCGGCCGGTACTCGACAGCCACCTGGGCGGCGATGCGAGTGACGTCCTCGGGGGTGAGATCGAAGCGACGGGTACCCTCGATTGATGGCAGGTGGACGTTGCGGCAGGGATTCCGTGCCAACCAGTCGTTGCGCACGGCGTAGCCGAACATGGCGCGCACCACTTCGTAGTTGCGTTTGACCGTCCGTGGGGCCTGCTCGGCACTCCAGGCCTTGACGAGACGCTGGATGTCGGGTGGCCCGACCCGCTCGAGTCGTTGCTCGCCGAGGGTCGGCAGGATGTGGAGCCGGAGCGTCAGCTCCTCACGGGCTGTCGTGGACTCCCGCTTGGTCGGGTTCGACTCCAGCCATTCCTCCGCCAGTTCCCACACGAGGAGACGGCCGGCCGACGGGTCGATCCAGGCGCCCCGACGGATGTCGGCCTCGACGGCGGAGAGGAACGCCCTGGCATCGCCCTTGGTGGCGAACGTCGTCGGTGCGACGTGTCGCCGGCCGTTGTGCCAGTAGCTCGCCTCGTAGAGCCGGCCTCGCAACCGCACGCTGCCGAAGGGACGCATGGTCGGCACGGGCTACGCCGCCTCAAGCCGACACTGTTCAGCCAGCACGACGGTGCTCCCGCTCGAGTCTGCGCTGCATGCGTGCGGCCCTGATGGCCACTGCCGCCGGCACCACGACGTCGACCCGGTGGTCGTCCACCCAATGTTCGATGTCGTGGCCGTCGAAGCGGACGAGGTGGCCGACCTTGACGATCGGGATGCGCCGCTCGGCCACCAGCCGACGCATGTGGCGCAGGCCCGTCCCCAGTCGGAGCGCAACCTGGTCCATGGTCAGCAGCGCCGACGAAGGACGCAGCTCGCCACATTCGGCACAGCGCAAGGAACGCTTGGGGGACCGAGAGGGACGGTCGGCGAGGGCACGGCCTTGAGGCCGGCCCTC
>PMPX01000036.1 GCA_003169235.1 Acidimicrobiaceae bacterium
CTCGTGGAGCTGGTGGTGCTCCCGCCGGAGCTCGTGGTGGTGGTCACAGCGGCTGAGGCGACCGACTCATCGTCCAACTCCGTCGCCACCTTCAAGTCGGCGGCCACCATCACCGATGTCGGCGGAGCTGATCCCAACGTCTCCTCGTCCGACTGGGCTTCCGGCCCGACGACGAATCGAATGTACTGCGCGAGCTTCGACGCCTTGGCGGCCGAGAGGCCCGAGGTCGGCACGACCAGGTAGCTCTCCACCATGAGATAGCTGTTGTACGCCGTCGCATCGTTCGGGTTGGCCGCGAACGTCACAAGGTTCGTCGCTGGATCCATCGTCGCATCCGATTCCGCTGCTGCGGCCGCCGCCTCGCTGGGGGCCACGAACTTGCCGTTGGCGTTCTGAATCGCCGCGGTCGGAATATTCCAGGGCGTTCCTTGGGGAGCTCCGGCCCACACTGAGGACAGTGGGAAGACGTCGTCGGCGGCTGCGCCCCCAGCTCCCAAACCAGCCCAGGTGTCCAGCAACGACGGAGCGTTGGTTTCGGAGTTGATGTTCAGCTCCTTCTCAATGAGACCCGCATCGCCCCCCACATAGGCATGTTGACGGTGGAATGGCCAGATCTCCGAGGGCGTATCGCTGTTGGTCAGGGGGGTGGCCACCGGGTTGTTCAGTGCATTGTCGAGCAACTCTTTGGACGTCGGATCACTGTCCAGATAGGCCATGAGGGCCGTGTTCTCAGCCGATGGCTCGAGTGTCGAGGCCTGATAGACGCCCGCGCTCGGGATTGGCTGGCCGTTCGACTGGGTGAGCCGCGGATCAGCCCAACCTGTCAGTGCCAGCGGCAATCCCTGATTGGGCGTCACCCCGGTATTCGTGAGCCCCTGCATGAACAGCGACCCGGTGAGGGACGCTGTCAACGGGATGTTCGGACACAGCGCTTTCGTCGAGTTGCCCTGCAGGCCGCCCGGGTCGCAGACAGCCAAGGTGGCTATGGCAACCGGCGTTGCGGCGAAAGGAACGTAGGCCAGCGTCCGCCCATTGGTCTTGGCGGTCGAGACCTCAGCCGAAGTCAGCGGACGTTCCGACACCACGAAGTCCGCCCCGAATTGCCCTGGTCCACTTCCGACGAGGTCACTGATGCCATTGTCGATGTTCGCGTCGTCGTATTGGGGATTCAGCGGCGCAAGGCCGGTGTCCGCCTTGAGCAGCACATCAGTGACGGGCGTCAGGAAAGAGCCACCTTCGCCGACCAATGCAGTGGGGTCCGTATCGGCCCCGGCCGCGGCGGGGAGCGAGGTCACCAGGGCGGCGAGCGAGAGCAAGCCGACGCCGAGCAATCCGAAGCGCCATTGCGACAACCGGCCGGTCACGCGGGCCCCCTCGTTCGGCGTTGCTGCTGCAGCCGGCGACGGCCGATCCATCCCGCGGCAATCAGCAAGACGCCGATGACGACAAGGGGAAACGGATTGCTCCCGGTCGAGGCCATGGAGGTGGTCCCGGTGAGCGCGACCGAGGGATCTACGCCACCACCCTCGCCGCCCGATCCCGATCCGCTCGACCCCGATGCATGACTGCTGGCACTTGCCGTTGTCCCGGCGGTCGTCGCCTTGCCGGCGGCCGTGTTGCCGTTGACGGTGGCGACGGTCGCTGCCCCAGGGGGCGGAGGAGGAGCCGTTCCATTGGTGACGCCACAGGTCGGCGTCGTCTGGCCCGCCTGCACCTCGGTGGGTGTCAGGTCACCGCACGAGTAGGCGGCGCTCTCCGCCGTTGTCGGATCCACTGCGCCCGGTACGTTGGCGATGACCTGGTCGATGCCGTAGCGCTCCAGAGAGAGTCCCAGACTGGCATAACCGCGCTTCGGCGCCGCCTGTTGGCCCAGCGTGAGGACGTAGTTCACGAAGTTGCTCATCGTCTCCCCCTTGGCAGAGGACCATCCCTTGGTTGGCGTGAGCAAGTAGCTGTATGTCGACGGGTTGTAGACATTGGGTCCCAAGCCATTGAAGTTCAGCTGGTGCGTCCCGTTCGCGAGCTGTGTGGCGTAGGCCAAGGCGGATGCAACATCGACAGGAGTCGGCGTCGTGAACTTGCCGCTCGCGTTCTGCACAGCGGCGACCCCCTGGGCCGGATTGGAGCCCGTGAACCCGGAGTCGTTGGCGTAGTTCACCTGCACGGGCCCGATCGCACCCGACGTGTTGACGATGTTGGACGCCACGGCCGACGTCGACGACTCGTCGAGACCGTTCGCCGGAGCCTCCCAGTTCGATCCGGGCACCGTCGGCGAGATCGGAACGCCGCTTGGTGGCGGGAACCCTTGCTCGTTCTTGGCGTACTGGGCCCAGACCGCCGGCTGCTCGTCGATGCAGTACTCCTCGAGGACGAAGTTGGTCCCGGCAGGGTCGCTCTCGGTGACCGGCTTCACGGCAAGGTTGGGCAGCGTCACGCTTGCGTTTGCGCCATTGGCCTTCAGCGCAGGGTCGTCCCAGTTGGAGATCTGCCCGGTGAGAAGGAGGCAGGCGGTGTAGCTGGTCAGCTGGAGCGCTTGGGTGAGGCCAGGGATGTTGTACATGAAGGCCACTCCGGCTGCAGTGATCGGAAGGAACTCGTAGGGAAACGTCGGCGGGGTCGTGCCGACACTCGAGCTCACGTATCCGGTGTCGCTGACTGCGTAGTCGACGGTTCCCTGGGTGAACTCGTATCGCCCTTGGCCCGAGTTGCTCGACGTGTAGTTCACGCTCAGGTTGTAAGGCGCCTGCGAGACGTCGTTCGTCCATGCGGTCACAGCGGGGGCTGCGAAGGATGAACCAGTTCCTGCGATGCCCGCGGCAGTGATGTTCGGCCGTTCAGTGACCGGGGGTGGTACAGCTGACGAGGTCGGCATGGTCGTGGTCGTGGTCGGCATGGTCGTGGTGGACGTGGTCGAACTCGTCGTTGACGTCGATGTGGTGCTGTCAGGTGTAGCCGCCCCGGCGGTCGCGTATGACCCGCCGGCAATCCCGATCATGACGAGCGCGAGTAGCGACGAGTTGCGGAAGACGGCAGGCACGGGCCAACTGTGATGTCGTGCTTTCCCCTTGGAGCGGGTCCGGCGGCTGACTGGCGATGTGTGCTTCATGAAATTGACTCCTTGGCCATTTGGGGGACGCGCTGCAGATGCGGGTGTTCTTGTGGGCGGGGCGCACGAAGTCGCATCACGACTCGCTCGCAGGTTGGCGCCGCTGCCGTAACCACGAGAACCGGCGGCGGTTGTGAGAGTGGGTCGCACCGAGGATTCGGGCTCCAGTGAACAGGATCAGCACCAAGGCCATCAAGACGAACGCGGCACCCCAACCGACGGTGATCGCTTGTGCCGAGGGCTGGAACACTTGCTCGTAAATCCGAAGGGGCAGATCGTCCTGCCAGCCATGCAACGGATTCCAGTTGAACCTGTCATTTCCACCGGCCGTGAACAACACTTCGGCCGTTTCGCCCGCCGTACGAGCAATACCGAGGAGGGCCGCGGTGATCAGACCGACGCGTGCCGTGGGCAGCACGACGCGCAGGATGACTCGTCGTTCCGGTGCCCCGAGGGCATGCGCCGCCTCCCGGAGGGAGCCAGGCACGATCCTGATGACCTCGTACGCCGCCCGGCAGCTGACCGGAATCATCATGATGGAGAGGGCGAGGGCAGCGACGAAGCCGTTCTTCCCGTCGACCCCGTGGGGGCGGACCCAGATGATGAACATGAAAAGGCCGGCGATGATCGATGGAGTGCCCGTCATGGAGTCGACAACATTGCGAACGATCCGGGCAAGGAAGCTCTTGGACTGGACCAGGTAGGTGGCGGTGAGAAAGGCGATGGGCACGGAGAGCAGACTGGCGATCAGCACCTGCTCGACGGTCCCGACGATGGACTGACCCACGCCGTATTCGTCGCCCGTCTTACCTCCTGACGTGTCGATCACGAGGAAGCGGGGAAAGTGGGCAAAGACGATCGGGCCGCCCTTCACGATCACGGTCCAGACAACGGAAGCGAGGGCGATCAGGGCGATGATCCCACCGGTCCAGATGGCGACTGTGGCAAGTCGGTCCTTGGTCAGGAGGACGCCATGGCGACGCCACACCAGGATGCCGTAGATGGCATAACTGAGAGCGGCCCAGCAGAAGAAGAACCCGAAGTTCCCCATCGAAACGCCCNNCGGCAAGGGTGAAGACGAGCCAGATCGCCGCCAGGGACGCAATGGCGGCGCCGGCGAGATCGATAGTGCCGTCTCGGGAAACTCTCCGAGTCCGCCGGGGACGGTCCGACGGGGTCGGAGTCGGCGCGGCATCCACCGGATCCATCAGGAGGTTGGCCGTCATTCTTGAGCTCCCGAACGGCGGGCGATGAGCCGTCCAAGCAGGCTGAAGAACAGCGTCGTGGCGAACAGGGTCAGTGCGGCAAGCGTCAACTCGCTCTGGCTGTGGACATCGGCGACCGGAAAGTACTCGGCGACCTGCCTGGCGACGTCCCCGTTCGCATACGGTCCGAGGATGGCTTTGGAGACCACATTGGCAGGAGAAAGGACGAGGAGCACTGCCATCGTCTCGCCCAATGCCCGGCTGATGGCCAAGAGCACGCCTCCTACGATGCCACTGCGCGAGAAGGGAAGGATCACGTCGGTGATCGTCCCCCACCGCGTTCCCCCCAGCCCAAGGGCAGCCTCACACGTATCCCGAGGAGCTTGGGACATGACCTCCCGGCTGACTGAGGCAACGATCGGAATGATCATGATGCCCACGATCAGACCGCACACGAAAACGGAATCGGTGTACGTGCCAGGTTCAGTGGTCCGGAAGATCGGGATGAAGCCGAGATGGTTGGCGATCCACGAGACGGGACCCGAGACATCGTGGTTCAGCACCTCGAGCCCCCAGAACCCGAAGACGATGCTCGGCACAACGGCGAGCAAGTCCACCAACCCGGTGAGCCATCCATGAAGCTTGGGCGGGGCGTACTCGTTGATCATGAGTGCGATTGCCAAGGCAATGGGGGTGCCGAAGGCGACCGCGATCAGCGCGATGATCACCGAACCCACGAGGATGCCGAGCACTCCTGGGTGGATGGGGGCCGACCACACCGTGCCGGTGAAGAAATGCCACTTGAAGGTCTTGAGTGCCCACCAGCTGTAGGAAGCCAGGAACACGACGATGGAGACGAGGATGATGAGGACGATCACACCGCTGCCAGCCAACAGGCCGCGGAATGCTCGGTCCATGCCGGTCAGGTTTGGCTTGAGCGAGATTCGAGTTTCCTCGAATTGTCCCGAGTCGCCGAGATCGGTTGGCGGCGAGACGAGGGTCACCATTGGCTGTTCCCCGGAATTTCCCGTGGGCTGCCGGCAGGCTGAACGGCATCGGCGATCACACGGCAGCCGGCACGGGTCCGTCTCATCTCGTCACGCCGCCGGTGAGCCGAAGAAGCCGGCGTCGCCGTAGTTGAAGACGCCCCCGTCGGA
>PMPX01000007.1 GCA_003169235.1 Acidimicrobiaceae bacterium
ACCGGGCAATTGCCCCCACGACGCCTGATGGGATCACGGCGATGCCCAGAGCAAGCACGTCCAACCCGGCAGTATCGAGAAGCTGCGGCAGTGCCAGCGCTTCAGACGGACCCTCAACGACGACACACGCCCGCGCAAACATCCCAGCTACATGTTCCGACGTGGCACTCGCAGCGTAGAAGGGTCCGATGTTCGCGCCCGTAGCACCACTCGCTCCTCTCTGTTGGAGGCTCTCTGCAAGTGCCCGGCGGCTGTGTTGAGTGACGATGGTTTCGCCATCGATCCCACCTTTTCGGACGCACGCCAGGGCGCCGGGATTGCCTAAGTCAACGAACGCAGGACTGTGAGTAGTGACGATCATCTGCACTCCATCTCCATGAAGCTCAGAGATCTTGCGCCCCAACCACTCCTGCGCCAAGGGATGCAGGTGTGCCTCGGGTTCCTCGATGACCATGACAAGTCCGGCATCTCCCACGGCATAAGCCCTGGCGAAGGCATAGGCAAACGCCACAGCAAGAATTTGCTCTTGCCCTGTGCCGAGTTCATCGAAGCTGCGAACCTGGCCGTCGGACGTGGGCTGGACCCTCAAGGAGCGGTAGTAGTTCGAGGGGTCGTAAGCGGAGAAGTCGAGATCGAGGCCGTACTTGAGATTCGAGGCGAACTCACCCGCCATTCTCCTCAGTTCGTCACCGAATCGGGAAAATTCTTCGACCTCGTGGAAGATGGCAACCACGCTGTCGAAGCTTGCCTGAAGACGGTCAACTCGATCTGGATCGGCGACAAGACGCTCATGGAATTTTCGCATGAGTCGTGCCAGAAGCGTCCATTTGGATGTGTAGCTGAGTTGGTAGTGCAGCCGTCGATCCGCTCCGACAATTGCGCATGCAAGCTGTTCACGGCACGCGCTGTTCCCCCATAGAACGGCTCCCTGAGCATCACCGACATCGAAACGACATGGGCGGTCTCCGTCTTCCGGGTCGAAAGCCCACAGAAACTCAGCGACAGCCATAGTGCCGGCCCGACTCGACATCATCACGTCGTCCACCTGAAGATTCACCTGAATCGGAGTCTGCTGAGGATCCCTGAGATGGAAGTCATGGTCCTCCGGGTGAAAACTCCCCGGCCAAGTCTCACCAAGGACGATGTCAAGGGCACGAATGATGTTCGACTTTCCAGCGTTGTTCTCTCCGAAGATGACCAGGGGACCCTTTTCGGGCATGTGGATCCTCACCCAGTCGCCAATTGATCGGTAGTTGCGGACGGACAGCGAGATCAGACGTCCCACAACACACCCCATCGCCAGCTCATGGCGTGTCTGCCGGAGGATCCGCCCTCAGCTGGTTGTAGGTCTCGCGCATCAGCTGCTTCTCGATCATGGCCGCCAGTTCAGGCTTGGAGAGCAAGAGCTCGTAGAGCCGCCGGTTGTGCTCCTCTTGATCCAATACGGCACCCTTGAAGACTGGGCCGAACTCGAGGGCGTAGTTCTCCTCCGTGTTGGCCGACGCGTAGGTCTTGAGGTCCGGACGATCCAGAAGGGTCATCTTGATCTTCTCGACCTCAAGGCGGTCCCGCTCGTCGAGATCGGAACCGAAGATCTCGTTGATTTGCTCGATGACGGCGCTCAGGTCGTCAAAGAGGGGATCCCCTGGACCACCCGCGTGGCCCTCGCCGGGAAAAGGCTTCTCGGGGCTGACCTGGCCCGGTTGAAGGTCGATCTCGTCTGCGCCCCGGTCGACCAGTCGGAGGTGGGTCAGCACCACGTCGGTGCCGAGGTCCAGTCCTCCAGACAGCTGCGCTGGCAGGCACGCCACGAGTGCCTTGGCATAGACGTAGAGTCGCTCGAGATCGGGGTCAGTCCACGGCATGACCTGCGACAGGAACGAGTAGGCCCGGATGAACCGATCCGAAGCGTCCCGGAACTCTGCCTCATCGGCGTCATCGAGGCCCTTGAAGCGCTCCACTGCCGGATCGACGTTCGCATACAGGGCCTTCAGACTCCGCTTGTCGGGGTCGATGCCAAAGAAGGCGTCGCTAGCGGCGTTGATCTCTGCCAGGTCGAGGATTCCTACACCCATCATGCGACCCTGGAGGTCGTAAAGGACGTTCGGGTTGGTGGCTTCGACGATGACGGCCTCGTAGTAGTGCTGGAACGCCATCTGGATGTCCTCGGCCTTGTTGCGAAAGTCGAGCACGAAAGTCGACACCTTGCCGGGAGCGATCCGATTGAGCCGGGACAGGGTTTGTACCGCGTTGAGACCCTTCAAGGGCTTGTCGACGAACATGGTGTGCAGGTACGGCTCGTCGAATCCCGTCTGGAACTTCTCGGCCACGATGAGGATCTGGTAGTCCCCTGGTTTGAAAGGCTCCGTTCCTTTGAAGCGTGCGGCCGTTTGCGATTCGGGAAAGTTGTTTAGCGAGCTCTCAGTCACCTCACCCATGACATCGTCGTTGACCGTGCCCGAAAATGCCACCAATGCCTTCACGTCGGTGATGTGGTTCTCGGCGATGTGAGCATCAATGGCGGCCTTGTACTTGACGGCGGCTGGGCGCGAGTCGGTGACCACCATCGCTTTGGCCCGGCCGCCGATCTCCTTGGACGTGTGCTCGCGGAAGTGCTCAACGGCGATCGCCGCCTTCTGCTTGATGAGGGCGGGATTTCGCGCCACATAACGGCGGATCGCCGATGCTGCCTTGCGGACGTCCACCTCCTCTTGGCCCGCCTGCTCGGACGTGGCCGCCAGCTTGAAGTACGTGTCATAGGTCGCGTAGTTCTCGAGGACGTCGCGGATAAACCCCTCCTCGATGGCCTGTCGCATCGTGTACAGGTGGAAGGGGACCTTGATACCCTCCGCGTTTGGAACTCCGAAGAGTTCGACCGTTCGAGCCTTCGGCGTCGCCGTGAAGGCGAAAAAGCTGAGGTTCGGCTGGCGACCACGGGCAGCCACGATGGCCGCAAGTGCAGCCTCGGCATCCATCTCTCCCTCGGGCTCGCCGTCCTCGTTGGTGCCATCCTCTGCCGCTCCGGGGGCGCCGACGCCAAGGGCCTGCTTGAGAGCGTTCGCAGCGTCCCCCGTCTGCGACGAGTGTGCTTCGTCAACTACGACGGCATAGGTGAGCTTGGACAGCTCGGCTTCTGCGATCTTGGCGATCACATGGGGGAACGTTTCGAGCGTTACCGTGATGATCTGGGCCATACCTGTAAGGGCCTGGGCCAGTTCGGAAGATTTCGAGCCGCTCTTGCCCTCCACCGAGGCCATCGTGCCCTTCACATCTTCGAACTGCCTTACCGTCGCCCGGAGTTGTTCGTCGAGCACCCGACGGTCGGTGACGACGATGACCTTGTTGAAGACCTTGTGGTCAGCGGCATCGTGAAGGAGTGACAGTCGGTGGGCTAGCCACCCGATGGAGTTGGACTTGCCCGATCCAGCCGAGTGCTGGATGAGATAGGAGTTCCCCGGTCCATTCGCCAGTGCGTCGGCAGCCAACTTCGTCACTGCGTCCCACTGGTGGAACCGGGGAAACACGACCCGATTTTGCTTTCCCTTGCCGCCGTCGAAGGACTCAACGAAGCGTCCGAAGATGTCGAGCCAGGCGTCGTAGGCCCAGACGCGTTCCCACAGGTAGGACGTGGCGTACCCACCGGTGTTCGTCGGGTTCCCCTGGCCACATGACATCTGCCCAGGATGGCTACCGAGGTTGAAGGGAAGGAACTCCGTCGCTTTGTGCGCCAGCCTTGTCGTCATGTAGGCGAGGTGAGGATCTACAGCGAAGTGCACGAGGGCGCGGCGGCTGAGCAGCAGCTCCTTCGGATCGCGATTGGTCTCATATTGCGCGATGGCGTGGTCAACTGTCTGGCCATTGAAGGTGCTCTTCAGCTCCGCCGTCGCGACCGGAATCCCGTTCACGAACAGCGCAAGCCGAATGGCTGCCCGTGCTCCTGCTGCCGTACCTGTTCGCGCGCAGCTTCGGGGCGCGGACGACGCG
>PMPX01000003.1 GCA_003169235.1 Acidimicrobiaceae bacterium
GCCCTGGCCGTGGCCACTGCCCTACGGCGGGAGGATGCCAATTCACCTGGTCGGGGCCATTTGGAATTCGACGGCTCGATCCTCGCCTTGCGAAAGTTCACATCCTCGGAACTCCTGGATGCCGGATTCAATGTCAGCGTGGTCGCACAACGACAAGGACATGGGCCCCAGGTGCTTACCCGCCATTACTCGAAATCGCGAGCTTCCTCGGACAAACGAGCAGCCGAGCACCTTGGTCGCGTCGTGCACGGGAAGGGCTAACACTTGTGAGTTCGGCTTAGGAATCTGCTCGAGCCAGTCCACCGAGATCGCGTGAGTCGCGTTCTGACTGGTCAGATGCGGAAGCGCTTCCAGGTCGTGGCGACAGATCAGGAGAGTATCGGGCATTAGATTCGCGAGGGATTCCCAAGATCTTGATGGATTCACTCGACCATGGTGTCAACACAAGCGGGCAATCGAAGTTCCGCAGCAACAATCCGCACGTGAACCCGCCGAGTACACCACCGACGTGCGCTCGCCAGTCCGTTGAACCGGTCCATGGCGGCCAGAAGTACTGCCAAGCGACAAACGCGTATAGAGCCACCAGTAACTGCACAAAGTCGCTTCCCAGCTCTTTGCGATGATAAAGACGGCGGATTCAAGGGGTCCGCGCAACTTCTCGGTGAGCCAATGTGGCTCACATTGACCGAGGAGGATGCCAGTGAGACAGAGGCCGGGCATAACGCCCGAACAGCGAGCGATGGCCCTGCGCCTTCGGGCTAGGGGGTTCAAGCTCAAGGAGATCGGCGAGCAGATCGACGTCTCGAAGAGCAGCGCTCTCACCGCCGTGTCCGGGTTGACGATACGCACCGCCACGCCACTCTCGTGGACCCCGGGCCCGGGCCGGCTGGTGCTCGAGGAGCGTGAGGAGATAAGCCTCGGACTGCACCGAGGCGCGAGCTTGACCTCCATTGCCGCCGGTCTGGGTCGTTCACTGAGCACGGTGTCTCGAGAAGTGGCCGACAACGGTGGACGTGGTGACTATCGAGCCTGGCGGGCCCACCGGCGAGCTGCGCAGCGGTCGAGGCGGCCCAAGGCACACAAGCTGGCCAGACCCGAACTGGCCACCGAGGTCACCGGGTGGCTGAAGAAGTGGTGGTCACCCCAAGAGATCTCGATGCGTTTGCGCCTGGAGTTTCCCCACGATCCGATGATGTGGGTGAGCCACGAGACAATCTACAAATCCCTCTTTGTCCAGGGCAGAGGCGAGTTGCGCCGCGAGCTGACCCGCTGCCTGCGATCCGGGCGGGCTGAGCGACGCCCACGAGGGCGCACCGAGACCCGTGGACGTATCCCCGGAATGGTGATGATCAGCGAGCGCCCGGCCGAGGTCCAAGACCGGGCCATCCCGGGTCACTGGGAGGGCGATCTCATCATCGGCAAGGGCAACCGCTCAGCCGTAGGCACCCTCGTCGAGCGCTCCACCCGCTACGTGATGTTGTTGCACCTTCCCGACGGGTGGAAGGCAGATCAGGTCGACCAGGTCATGCGCACCACGATCCGCAAGCTGCCAAAGGACCTGATCCGCACCATCACCTGGGACCAGGGAAAGGAGATGAACCGCCACGCCAACTTCACGGTCGACACCGGCATCCCGATCTACTTCTGCGACCCGCACAGCCCTTGGCAGCGGGGTTCGAACGAGAACACCAACGGGCTGTTGCGCCAATACATGCCAAAAGGAACCGATCTGTCGCTTCTCACCCGCGGGGACCTCAGACGCATCGCAAAGAGCCTCAACGACCGCCCCCGCAAGACGCTCGGATATATGAAACCATCAGAGAAACTCACCGAGCTTCTTGCGCTCACCCCTTGAACCCACCGACTCCCGACCAAGCCGTAACCGATCCAGCCACAGATGACCCCGCTGGCTCCGACTGAATAGGTGTCGAGAGGCCCGAAGAGCCACCAAGCAAGGCTGCTCGTCACCAACACGACGGCCGTAACCGCAAGCAGCTTGCCAATACCCTGGCATGCAGCGAAGAATCCGACGACGAGCAGATAGAGGCCGTTTTCCTCGAAGTGATTCCACGAGAGATGAAGAAAACCGGCGGGAACGAAGTCAAGCAGACTTTGAACGTTCCGGGGCCTCAGCCCAAACTTCAAGTTGAGCTCGTAGTGATCGGCGCTGTCGACCATCTGAAGTACGAGACAGGCCGCGAACGCTCCCAGTACAAACATGACGGCACACAGCCCAGGGCTTGACCTGCCCGTCAACATTTGCAATTGGTTGGAGGTTGTCCGACCAGTTCTCATGACTCGCGCTCTCACTGCTCGGGTCGCTCCGCGAACCCAGACCATAACGTCCGATCTGCCGAGTAGCTGGCGCCTGGTGTCGGCCAGACGGAACTAACGGTTGGCCCTTCTTATTGGCCTCGCTGGAACCGGGTCGCACTGACGGTCGCGTGTGAGGCCCTAGCGCACATCGCCTCAAATACGAGGCGGATTCCGAGCAGCCGGTTACGAGCGGCCTCGGCCGAGGGGGCCAGACCCTGCCTTCCGGCCACGTCCCGATGGCCGAGCACCACAGGTCGGAGGATGGCGTCATGGTGCACGCTCAGGCCGTAGATCCCCGCGTGAGTAGTGGCCTTTGCGTGTAAGGCGAAGTGCGGAATGCCGGTACCGGGCGTCTCGAAGTTCAGCACTTGACGCTTGATCGCCTCCATCGTCCCCCGATGGGTCGATCTCAAGAGCGGCCGACACCAATTCCCGGTAGAAGAGGTGATGAAGGGCATCGTGTGCCGCGGCTCGCTGCATGACCGCGTAGCCGACCGCGGTTGTTCCATCACTAGATGGGGTGCCGCGCATTGCAGATTGCGCTGTTGCGCATATCAAGCCAATCCGGGATAGCGGACTGAGTGGCTCAGCGTCTGAACATTCCCGTCGCCCGTGCTAAAACCCTGTCGTCACGGCAATTCCGGATACAAACTGGGAATACCGCCGGCGAGTCCGGCCTGCACCTGCTGGCTCATAGAGTCCGCGAGAATCTCGTACTCGTCCTGTTCGATACCGTCGAGAGCAAGCTTGGCGATCAACGCCGGGTCTGACTTGGGGGCCGTCGAGTGCGCCACCATATCGGTATCCACCAAGCCTACGTGGAGTCCAAGGACCCGAATGTTCTTTTCGACCAGTTGAACGCGGAGAGCGTTGGTCATCGACCACTCTGCCGACTTGGCAGCACAGTAGGCGCCACTCGCTGGGCGGCTGAGCCATGACACCACGGACAACATGTTGAAAATCGACCCTCCACCGTTGGCGGCGATGACAGGCACAAACGCTCGGGTGACCGAAAGCGTGCCAAAGAAGTGGGTGTCCATCTCGAGCCGAATGTTGTCGATATCACCGAGCAGATCCGTTCCAGTAGATGAGCCCGCATTATTGATCAATATCGTGACGTCAGTGGCCACTTCAGCAGCCTTCGTAACCGACACCGGGTCGGTAATGTCCAGGGCCACAGCCCTTGCCCCGGGTATGTCGAGTGCATCCGGATTCCTTGCTCCTGCGTAGACGGTCGCACCTCGAGCAAGCAATTGTGTGGTCAGGTGGCGACCGATTCCACGATTTGCGCCGGTCACCAAAGCGGTAGATCCGTCAATCTTCATCGAGTCTTCCTTATCTGGATCCGCCGAGAGTCCTCCCGAAGTGAACGCCGCGTCTCTGGGGAAAGTGCCTCACAGTCTGACAAAAGTGTCATCTTCGAAGTCACGGGTGACCTAGCGTCATAGGA
>PMPX01000284.1 GCA_003169235.1 Acidimicrobiaceae bacterium
GCACGCCGCCAGCGTTCGTCCTGAGCCAGGATCAAACTCTCCATCGAGACTCACGACCTTCTGGCTTCCACGAGGGAACCCGCCCGGCCAAGAATCAGAGAGTCATCATGGTTTGACTCGAACCATTGACAACCACAGGCCTTTGACCCCGGAGGGCTTCGAGGCCTGCGTACTGCTTAATTGACGTACAACCCATCCGTTTGAGTCCGGATGAATTGCCCGCACTGGCTTTTGGCTCTCACTATTCCGTTTTCAAGGAGCGACCGGGCACACACCTATCCTGCCGGTGTTGGTGCCGGGTGTACCGAAGGACTGTTTCCGGACGGATTGCTCCGCTGGCGAGTCTCCTTCGGCTGTCGGAGGGCCTTGGGGGGCCGTTCCGACGGGTATGTCACCCTAGCAGACGCGCGTCAGACCGTCAACGCGTCTGTACGGGCCGGGTTCAGTCGGGGCGATCGCCCCGAACCGGCCGCTGACGCCGATCGTAGCGGGACATCCGCCCATCGCCGCGGATGCCCGCCCGAACGGCCCGGTTCCCTCGAAGGCGGTCAACGTGTGACACCGTCAGGTGGCATGCGGTGAGCCACCCGGCCCTCCGCATGCCACCCGGTGTTCGAAGCTCAACTGGCTTTCCGCCCCCGGCCCGGTCGCCAACTCGGACCACCTCGGGAGCGTGCACCGCCTGCTGATCTCCTCGATCTGCCACGTGCCACGCGTGTCACAAAATCTGATGACAGCATGATGTCCTGCGGGTGTTGCACGGTCGTGACAGGCCGGTGACACGGCACGCGACTTCGTTGTCCCAGGTCAGCGCCTCAGCGCCGGCTTGGTCGGCTGGCCCGGTCAGGCGTGGACAGGTTGGGGTCACCGGGGACCCAGAAGCGCCAACGCTTCTCCGTCGCCTCCCTGATGCCGATCCGCGTCCCGCGGCCGGGACGCCGGGGCGGCGGTGTCCCGTCGTCGAGCAACCGGACCGCCGCGCTCGCGTCGGAGGCGCCGGGCCGGGCCCCTCGGCCGGTGGCGGCCACGAGGTCGACCCCGTTGTCCGCCCCGGTGATCCCGAGGGCCTGGCAGAGCTTGGCCGGGCCGCTGCACAGGTCGCGCTCCGACCGGGCCGCGGGACGGGCCGCCCGCATCTCGTCCAGCCCGCGCACCGGCGCCAGGGCCCGGACGAGCACCGCCGCCGCCTCGCCCTCGGGCCCGCACACCACGTTGGCGCACCAGTGCATCCCGTAGGTGAAGTACACGTACAGGAACCCGGGTGGCCCGAACATCACCGCCGTCCGCGGCGTCGGGCCCCGGTAGGCGTGGGACGCCGCGTCGTTGGCCCCGTGATACGCCTCCACCTCGACGATCCGCCCCGCCCGCCCACCGCGGACCAGGACCTTGTTGAGGAGCCAGGGCGCCACCGCGACGGGTCCCGCCGCCAAGTCCGACCGCTGCATCGGCCCAACCCTGGCGCACCCGGGGCGGCCTCCGCCACCCACTCAGCCCGTCGTGCGTCCATCCCGACGGCCCGGTGCCCCCGCCGGGCTCACCTCACGCCCGGCCGGCGCGGTCACGGCGACGTGCGCCTGCGAGGGTCGCCGGTGCCGCGCTGCGGCCGGGACGCGCCGCTCCCCCGCCCCTGCCGCCATCCGGCGCAGCAAGGTGAGCTCGCCCTCCATGGCCCGCGCCAGCCCGGGCAGGTCCGGGACGGTCGTCGCACACGCATTGATGCCGACGAAGAGCGACTCGCGGTAGCTCTGCACGGTGATGTTGAGCGCCACGCCGTCGACCACCGGTCCGAGGGGATGCACCGCGCGCAGCTCCATGCCGGCGAAATAGAGCGGGAAGTCCGGTCCGGGCACGTTCGAGACCATGAGGTTGCCGGCACGGACCCGACGCAGGATGCCCGAGCGCACGCCGAACTGGATGGCGGGCCTCGCCAGGGCCGGCGGGATCGCGTCCGCCAGGAGCGTGGCCATGGCCCCGTAGCCCACGGCGCGCTCCTGGCCCTTGCACGAGTCGCTCGCAGCGGTCACCGTGCGCAGCCGCTCCAGCGGCGTCTGGCGGTCGTTGGCGAGCGGGACGAACATGGCCGAGAGCTGGTTCCCGGCGGTGTCCGCCCGCGCGTCGTGCCGCACGGACACCGGGACGACGGCGACGAGCGGGCTGTCGGTGCCCTGTCCGTGCGCAGCCAGGTGCGCGCGGAGTGCACCCGAGCAGACGGCCAGCACGACGTCGTTGATCGTGGACCCGTAACGGTCCCTCAGGGCGCGCACCGCCGCCAGCTCCAACACCGCAAAGGCGACCGCCCGCCGAGCCCCCACGGGCGACTCGAAGGTCGTGGGCGCTCCCAGCGGGATGGAGACGGGACCGCTGTCGTCGTCGAACGCGCGGCGGGCGAGCCGCACGGCCGTGCGCCCGACCTCGCGCACGGCGCGCACCGCCCGCACCGGGCTGTGGATGAAGGTCGGCAACGCATCGGTGACCAGCCGCGTGCCCGACGGCAGCCGCGCCGGGAGCCAGGGCGGGCACGGCTCGGTGACCGCGCTGCCCTCCGGGGTGAGGTCCAGCAGCTGCGCCAGCAGCTGCGCGCCGGCGACGCCGTCGATGACGGAGTGATGGACCTTGGCGATGAGCCCGACCATGCCGCCGGCCAGCCCCTCTATGACGTGCATCTCCCACGGGGGCTGGTCGGACTGCAGCGGCCGGCCCATCACCTTGGCCACCACGTCGGTGAACTCCTCCTCGCCGCCGGGGTGCGGGACGGCCGCCCGGTGCAGATGGTCCCCGAGGTCGAATTCGGGGTCGTCGACCCAGCGCGGATGGTCGAGTCCCAGCGGCACGGGCACCAGCCGGCGCCGGAAGGGCGTCAGCGTGGGCATCCTGGACTCGAGCACGTCCCGCACGCTCCCGAAGGAGTACCCGCCCTCGGCGGTGGCGGGGTCGAAGACACAGGCGTACGCGATCTCCATCGGAGTCTCCGGGGTGTCGGAGTAGACGAACATCGGGTCGATGCCGCTCATTCGCTCCATAGGGCGCTGCTCTCCGTCATGGGATCCGGTCGGGTCCGCCTGACGTACAGGGTGCGCGCAGGCCGCGCCGCGATACAACCGTTTCGGCGGATCTTTATGGTGCGTTCACCTGCGGGTAACCCGACACGGGGATTCACCGTGGATGGGCCCGCGGCCGCCGGCCGCCGCGACCCCCGGGCTCAGGCCGGTGGTCCCTGGGGCCGCCACTGCGCCAGCCGGGTCCGGTCCACCTCGCGCCGGCGAACGAAACGTTCCGCCTGTTCGGCCACCGGGCCGGGTCCTGCGCCACCGGGGGTGCGCCGACGGGTCACCGCCACACCGGGCTCCAGCAACTCGACCGCGGCCTCGCCCAGATCCGGGTGCGCCGCCACCAGCTCGACCAGCGGAACGTGACGCTCGAGGGACTCGCGAACCAGGCCACCGACGAGGCCGTGCGCCTGGCGGAAGGGCATGCCCTGCTCGACCAGCATCTCGGCCAGGTCGATGGCGGAGGCGGCCGGCCCGTCGGCGGCCGTCTGCATGCGCTCCTCGTTCCACGTCGCAGTCTCGTACACGCCCCGCAGCGCGATCAGCGCCCGCGAGACCTGCACGACGGCGTCGAAGAGCGGCTCCTTGTCCTCCTGCAGGTCGCGGTTGTACGCCAGCGGCAACCCCTTCAGCGTCACCAGCACCGCGGTGAGGTGGCCGATGAGTCGCCCCGACTTGCCCCGGGCCAGCTCGGCCACGTCGGGGTTCTTCTTCTGCGGCAGCATGGAGCTCCCGGTCGCGTACGCGTCGTCGAGCGTGCAGAAACCGAACTCCTCCGTCGACCACAGCACGATCTCCTCACCCATCCGGGACAGGTGCACGCCGAGCAGGGCCAGGTCGAACAGGGACTCGGCCACGAAGTCCCGGTCGGACACCGCATCGAGCGAGTTCTCGAAACGACCGTGGAAACCGAGCTCGGCCGCCACGTAGTCGGGATCGAGCGGCAGCGACGAGCCCGCCAGCGCCCCGGCCCCGAGGGGCGAGACGTTGAGGCGGTCGACGGTGGTGAGGATCCGGTCCACGTCGCGGGACAACGCCCACCCGTGGGCCAGCAGGTGGTGGGCCAGCAGCACCGGCTGCGCCCGCTGCATGTGCGTGTAGCCCGGCAGGTACACGTCGGCGGCCTCGAGAGCGCGCTGGGCCAACGCGTCCTGGAGCGCCATGATCTCCTCGGCGACGCCGACCAGGGAACGGCGGCACCAGAGCCGCAGCGCAGTGGCCACCTGGTCGTTGCGGCTCCTCCCCGTGTGCAGCTTGGCGCCGACGTCGCCGATCAGCTCGGTGACACGCCGCTCGATCGCCGTGTGGATGTCCTCGTCGCCCGGCGCGAACTCGAAGACGCCGGAGGCGAACTCCTCCTCCACCATGTCGAGCGCGTCCACCAGCGACGCCACTTCGCTCTCGGCGAGGATCCCCACCTTGCCGAGGCCCTTGACGTGGGCGCGCGACCCCGCCAGGTCGTCGCTCGCCAGCAGGCGGTCGAAAGGAAGGCTGACCGTGAACTCCGCCACGGCGTCGGCCATGCCGGTCGAGATGCGTCCCTCCCAGAGCGTCACGATCCGCCCCTCTCCTCGGCCTCGGCTCCTGGGCCCTGGCGGGCCGACCACGTCGCGACGCCGAGGCCCCACAGGCGCACGAAGCCCTCCGCGTCGGCGTGGCGGAATGTGTCGGTGGCGTCGTAGGTCGCCAGTCCGTGGTCGTAGAGCGCCACCGGGCTGCGGCGGCCCACCACCGCGCACGTGCCCGGCGCCTCGAAGCGCAGCCGCACCTCGCCGGTGACGTGACGCTGGCTCTCGGTGATGAACGCCTGCAGTGCATCCCTCAACGGCGAGTACCACAGTCCGTCGTAGACCAGTTCGGACCAGCGGGGCTCGAGGCGCGCCTTCTCGTGGTGCAGGTCCCGCTCGAGCGTCAGGTCCTCGAGGTCGGCGTGGGCCACGATCAGCGCCAGCGCGGCCGGGCACTCGTAGACCTCCCGGCTCTTGATGCCGACCCGCCTGTTCTCGACCATGTCGAGGCGGCCGAAGCCCCGGCTGCCCGCCACCTCGCCGAGCCGGCTGATGAGGTCGTAGGGGGCGAGCGGGGTGCCGTCGAGGCTGACCGGCACACCGGACTCGAATCCCACGATGGCCTCGGTGGGCTCGGTCTCGGTCACCCGGGTCAGGGTGTAGACATCGCCGGGCGCCGGCGCCCACGGGTCCTCGATCGCGCCGCACTCGATCGCCTTCCCCCACAGGTTGTCGTCGATGGAGTAGAGCTTCTCCTTGGTGACCGTGATGGGGATCTCCCACTTGGCCGCGAGCTCCACGCAGTCCTCACGCGAGAGCCTCCACACCCGGGCCGGGGCGAAGATCTTGAGGTCGGGTGCGAGGGCTCGTACGCCCACCTCGAAGCGCACCTGGTCGTTGCCCTTGCCCGTGCACCCGTGCGCGACCGCGGTCGCTCCGTGGCGGCGCGCCTCGGCCACCAGATGGCGCACGATCACCGGGCGCGACAGCGCCGACACGAGCGGGTACTTGCCCTCGTAGCGCGCGTTGGCCTGAAGGGCCGGCACGCAGAACTGCTCCGCCATCTCGTGGCGGGCGTCGATCACCACCGCCTCGACGGCTCCTGCCGCCAGGGCGCGTGTCCGGATGGCGTCCCAGTCCTCGCCGCCGCGGTCGGACGCCTGCCCGACGTTGACCGCCACCGCGATGACCTCGACGCCCTCGTTCTCGATGAGCCAGCGGACGGCCACCGACGTGTCGAGACCTCCGCTGTAAGCCAGCACTACCCGTTCAGGCATGTCAGTCCTCTTCCTTCCCATTCAACGCGATCTTGTGCGCGGCGGCAATGCCTGCGACGTCGCGCAGGTGGTCCGCCATGGTGGCACCGCCAACCTGCTCGTCGACCACGACGAGCACGGTGTCGTCACCGGCGACGGTCCCGACCACCCCTTCGAGCCCGCTGCGGTCCAGGGCCGAGCCGACGACGTGGGCGGACCCCGGTGGCGTGCGCAACACCACCAGGTTCGCCGAGTGCGCCACCTCGACGACCCATTCGCCGAGCACCCGGCGAAGGTGGTCCTCCGGCGCGATCTGGTGCACCGGGAGCTCGGGAAGCGCGTAGGCCGTCTCGCCGCCGGGCAGCCGGACCTTGACGGCCCCCAGGTCGTCGAGGTCACGCGAGACCGTGGTCTGTGTGGCCTCGATCCCCTGGTCGCCGAGCAGGGTGACCAGCTGGGTCTGGCTGGTGACCGGCTGGGACTCCAGCAGCTTGGTGATCCGGTGCTGGCGCTGGTTCTTGGTCAGGCGGCCGGGCGCGTGGCCGCTCATGCCCCGTCCTCCGTGGCCCACGCCAGAATCCCGCGCATGGCCGTCCGGCGGTGGGCCGCCTGGCGCCACACCAGCGAGCGCGGACCCTCGAGGACCGAGTCGGAGATCTCCTCTCCCCGGTGGGCCGGCAGGCAGTGCAGCACGATCGCATCGTCTGCGGCCTGGTCGACCAGGTCGTCGTCGACGGTGAACCCCTCGAAGGCCGCCAGCCGCCGCGCCCGCTCCGCCTCCTGCCCCATGCTCGTCCACACGTCGGTGTAGAGCACCGCGGCGTCCTTGGCCACCTGGGAGGGGTCGTCCGACAACTGCACGGTACCGCCCCGCCCGAGCTGGTCGGCGAAGGCCTGCAGAGCGGCCAGCTCTTCGGCCGGGAACGCGTAGCCCGCCGGGGAGGCGATGCGCACCTCCATCCCCTCGAGCAGCCCCGCCTTGGCCAACGAGCGCGCCATGTTGTTGGCGTCCCCGACGTAGGTCAGGACGCGCCCGTCCAGGCGGCCCAGCGCCTCCCGCATGGTCACGACGTCCGCCACCGCCTGGCAGGGGTGCGCGGTGTCGGAGAGGAGGTTGACGACCGGGGCCTCGAACCCGCTCCGGCTGAGCGCCGCCGCCATCCGCGGCAGGAGGCGGTGGTCGAAGACCCGGGCGCACAGCACGCGGTGGTAGCACGCGAGCGTGCGGGCCACGTCCTCCGCCGTCTCGCGCACGTCGAGGCCGACCTCGGAGCCTTGGATGTAGACCGGGTGCCCCCCCAGGTCGACCACCGCCATCTCGGTGGAGTTGCGCGTGCGCGCCGACGGCTTCTCGAAGAGGAGCGCGACGCCCTGACCAGCCAGCCGTTTCTGCGGCGGGTCGTCGAGTGCGAGCCGGAGCACCCGCTCCCACGCGGCGGGGTCCAGGTCGTCGATGTCGAAGAGGTCTGGCATCGGTCGGGTCCCGCTCCTACCCGGCACCGTTGGACGCCACGTCGGCCAGGACGTCGTCCAGCACGTCGGCGAGGATCCGCAGCGCGGCGTCGACCTCGTCGCCAGTCACGAGCAGTGGTGGGGCCACCCGGATGGCGTCGGGGCGGACCGGGTTGACGAGCAGGCCGCGCTGGAGCGCCAACGCCGACGCCTCCTTGGCCACCGGCGCCTCGAGCTGTGCGGCCAGCAGCAGCCCTGCGCCCCGTACGGAGACCACGCCCGGCAGTCGCCCCAACCCGCCCGCCAGGCGGGCCCCGGTCTCACGGGCCCGACGGCAGACGCCCTCGGACTCCATCACGGCCAGCGTCGCCTTGACGGCGGCCAGCGCGAGCGGCTGCCCCCCGAAGGTCGACCCGTGGTCGCCGGGGCCGAACGCGGCCGCCACCTCGGCCCGGGCCCAGCACGCCCCCACCGGCATGCCGTTGCCCAGCGCCTTCGCCATGGTCACCACGTCCGGCTCGAGACCCTGCGCCTGGAAGGCGAACCAGTGGCCGGTGCGGCCGAGACCCGTCTGCACCTCGTCGAGCATGAGCAGCGCGTTGCGCTCCGTGCACAGCGAGCGCACCGCACCCAGGTAGTCCGAGCTGGGCACCATCACCCCGCCCTCGCCCTGGAGCGGCTCGAGGAGGACGGCGGCCACAGTCGCGGGGTCGAGCGCTTCGTCGAGGGCGGCGACGTCGTCGTAGGGGACGTGCACGAAGCCCTCGGGCAGCGGGAGGAACGGCGCCTGCTTCTCCGGCTGGCCCGTCGCCGTCAGCGTGGCCAGCGTCCGGCCGTGAAATGAATTGTCGGCGCTGATCACCACGTGGCGTCCCCCGCCGGCCCAGCGTCGGGCCAGCTTCAATGCGCACTCGTTCGCTTCCGCTCCCGAGTTGGCGAAGAAGACCTGGCCGCCGGCCCGGCCGGTACCGCCGTTGATCAGCCGGTCGATGGTGCGGGCCACCTCGGGCCCCAGGGTGTTCCCGTACAGGTTCGAGACGTGGCACAGGGTCCGCGCCTGCTCGGCCACGGCGGCGGCCACGACCGGGTGGGCGTGGCCGAGCGACACGACCGCCAGCCCCGTGATGAAGTCGAGGTACTCGTTGCCTGCCGCGTCGAACAGGACGGTGCCCGCGCCGCGCACGAACGTGGCGGGCGGGTCGGCGTAGGTGCGCATCAGCGCCTCGCGCCCCGGCAACGGCGTCGGTTCCGTCACGGCAGCACCATCGTGCCCACGCCCGAGTCGGTGAACAGCTCGAGGAGCAGCGCGTGGGGAACCCGCCCATCGAGGATGTGGGCCCGGTGCACCCCGGCACGGACCGCCCCGGCGCAGGCCTCCACCTTGGGCATCATGCCGCCCTGTGCTCCCCCGCTCCGGATGATCTCGTCGATGACCTCCAGGGAGGCCTTGTGGATGACGGTCGTCGGGTCGTCCGCCACCACCCGCAGCCCCTCGATGTCCGTGAGGAAGATCAGCTTCTCGGCCTGCAGCGCCTCCGCCAGCGCGCCGGCCACGGTGTCGGCGTTGATGTTGTACGCCTGGCCCTTCTCGTCGGAGGCGATGGTCGCCACGACGGGGATGATCCCCTCGGCCACCAGGCGCTGGAGCATGGTCGGGTCGACCACCGACACGCTCCCGACGAAGCCGAGGTCGGCGTGGCCGGGCGCGGCCGTGATCAGGTTGGCGTCCTCGCCCGACATGCCCACCGCCAGCGGGCCGTGCACGTTGATGGCGGACACGATGTCCCGGTTCACCTTGCCGACCAGCACCATGCGTGCGATGTCGAGCGTGTCGGCGTCGGTGACGCGCAGCCCGTTGCGGAACTCCGTCTCCTTGCCCAGCCGTGCCATCAGCTCGCCGATCTGCGGGCCGCCCCCGTGCACCACGACGGGCAGGATGCCCACCGCCCGCATCAGCACGACGTCCTGCGCGAAGGAGGCGAGTGCGGCGTCCTCGGCGTCGGCGCCGCCTCCGTCCCCGTTGCCCGAGCTCGAAGCGTGCAGCGCGTTGCCGCCGTACTTGACGACGACGATCTTCCCCCAGAAGCGGCGGATGTAGGGCAGCGCCTCCACCAGCACCGAGGCGGTCTTCGCCGCCGCAGCCTTCTGGGCCCGGGTGACCTTGGGCGGGACGGGCGCCGTCCCGGGCGCCGTCACGACGTCGTCCGGTTCTCGTCGATGTAGCCGTAGCTCAGGTCCGTCCCCAGGACCACCGCCTGGCCGGACCCGAGGCCGAGGTCGCACTCGAGCACGATGTGGCGGCCGGCCATGTGGGCGGCCACCGCCGCCTCGTCGTGCGGCACCGCCACGCCGGCGGCGCACACGACGGTGCCGCCGTAGGCCACCGTGACGCGGTCGATGTCGAAGAGCGTGCCGGCCGAGCCGAGCTCGGACACGACGCGGCCCCAGTAGGGGTCCTCCCCGAAGAGCGAGCACTGGACGAGCACGGAGCCCGCCACCTTCCGGGCCGCCTGGTGGGCGGCGTCGTCGCTCTCGGCACCCCGCACGTGGACGTGGGACACCTTGGTCGCGCCCTCGGCGTCGTCGACCATCTGCTCGGCCAGGGAGCGGCAGGCGTCGGTGAGGGCGGCGGTGAGCGCGGCCGGCGTCGGGCTCGACCCGTGGCCGCTCGCCAGGACCAGCACGGTGTCGTTGGTCGAGGTGCACCCGTCGACCGTCATGGTGTTGAACGACGCCGCCACCGCCTCGCGGAGCGCCTGCCGCAGCGTGGCCGCGTCGACCACGGCATCGGTCGTGCAGAGCGCCAGCATCGTCGCCATGTTCGGGGCCAGCATGGCCGCGCCCTTGGCCATGGCCCCCACGGTGAAGCCGTCACCGGCCACCACGGCCTCCTTCGGCACGGTGTCGGTGGTCATGATGGCGCGCGCCGCGTTGGCGGCATCGCGTCCGGTGCCGCCCCGGGCCATGACGATCGGCTCCAGCTCGGGCAGGACGTGCTCAATGGGGAACGGGATCCCGATGAGACCCGTCTGGCACACCAGGATCTCCTCGGCGGTCGAACCGATTTCGCCGGCGACCGCGACACAGAGGCGCTCCGCCGCGCTCCGTCCCGGCTCGCCCGTGGCCGCGTTGGCGTTGCCCGAGGTGAGGATCACGCCCGCCGCCGCGCCGGCGGTGGCCGCCAGGTGAACCCGGCTGACCTGGACCGGCGCTGCCGCCGCCAGGTTGGCGGTGAACACCCCGGCGGCGGGCACGGCGCGGCCGTCGGCGGTGGCGACCACCGCGACATCGGGGACCTTCCCGGCCTTGATCCCGGCCGAGCCCCCGGTGGCCACGAAGCCCCGCGGCGCGGTGACGCTCACGGGTACACCCCGGCGATTGGCAGCCCGGTCGTCTCGGGCAGGCCGAATGCCGCATTGGCGCACTGGATCGCCTGGCCGGACGCGCCCTTGACGAGGTTGTCCAGGGCGCACAGCGCCACCACCCAGCCGGTGCGCGCGTCGACACGCGCCGTGACGTGTGCCGCGTTCGAGCCCGCCGTCGCCTTGGTGGAGGGCGGCGCATCCGTCACCACCACGAAGGGCTCGTCGTCGTAGGCGTCGTGGAGCGCGTCCATCACCGCGGCGGGCGACGGCACGTGGCCGGCCGCGGGCCGGGCGTAGCAGGTGGCCAGGATGCCGCGCACCATGGGCGCCAGGTGCGGGGTGAAGAGCAGCTCCGCACCGAGGATCTGCTCCATCTCGGGGGTGTGGCGATGGGTCAGCAGTCCGTACGCGACGAAGTCCTCGTCGACCGTCCCGAAATGCAGCGACTCCTTCAGGCCCCGCCCGGCGCCCGACACGCCCGACGCGGCGTCGACGACGATCCCACTGGCCTCCACCAGTCCGCTGCGCACCAGGGGCGCCAGCGCCAGGCCTGCCGCGGTCGGATAGCACCCGGCCGCGGCGACCAGGGCGGCCCCGGCCAGGCCCTCCCGGAAGAGCTCGGGCAAGCCGTACACGGCCTCGGACAGCAGCGCCGGTGCGGCGTGCTCCTCCCCGTACCAGCGCGGGTAGAGCGATGCATCCCGGAGCCGGAAGTCGGCGGCGAGGTCGACGATCCGGCCGACCCGGCCCGACAGGCCGGGGACGATCCGCTGCGACTCGCCGTGCGGCAGGGCGCAGAACACGACGTCCAGACCGTCGAGGAGGGCCGGGTCGGTGTCCTCGTACGCGAGACCGGGGTAGGCCGCGGCCAGGGACGGGGTGTGCTCCCCCACCGGCTCGCCGGCGTGGGAGTGCGCCGTGGCCACCGCCACCTCGAAGACGGGGTGGGCGGCGAGCAGACGCAGCAGCTCGGCCCCGGTGTAGCCCGACGCCCCGACGATCCCGGCTTTCATCGCATCAGTATACACATCCCTGCATAATCATGCGACCTCCAGGAGGCGCCCCCGGGGCGATCCTCACCCGCCCCGCAGGTCCTTCTGCCAGAACCAGCCGGCCCCGACCACCTCGAAGCCCATGAGGTCGTTCACTGCGATCATCGGGCCGTTCACCGCGGCGTTGCCCGTGACGATGCGGCGGACCGAGGGCGCCACGTCGCCCAGCGCCTCGACATTGGCCATTCCACCAGGACGGCGTCGTCCGCGGGATCGATCTGCCGGACCTCCACCCGCTCACGATGCCACGGGGTCGGAGCCGCCGCCGCCGGTGCGGGCCGTCAGCGGAGGACGGCCCCGAACCCCTCCTCGACGGCGCCGATGCAGCGCCCGCGCAGGGCACCGACCTCCTCGTCGGTGAGCGTGCGCTCGGGTGAGCAGAAGCGCAGCCGGAAGGCGAGGCTCCGCGCCCCCTCGTCGATCCCCGTTCCCCGGTAGACGTCGAAGAGGGACACAGACTCGAGCAGGTCGCCGGCAGCGCCACGGAGCACCTCGGCCACGGCGTCCGCCGGGAAGCGGTCCTCCACCACGAAGGCCAGGTCGATGTCCGAGGAGGGGAAGCGGCTGACCGCGCCGCCCACCGTCGTGCGGCGGGGCACGCGCCCCTCGTCGAAGAGCAGGCCGAGGTCCAGCTCGAGCCAGCCGACGCGCCGCGCCGACGTGGACGAGCCCGCGGGCCTGATGAGCCCGAACGTGGTGGCGACGGCGGGGTCGACCTCGCCGACTGCGCCGAACGTGACCGGACCGGCGCTCCCACCGTGCGCCACGACATGCGCCGACCGGGTCGGGTGCAGGCCCGGCAGCGCCGGCACCCCGTCGCCGGGGCCCACCAGCCGGACGTCGGCCAGGTGCAGCGAGTCGGCGATCACGTGCCACGACGCCACCGCGTCGCGGGCGTCGTCGGTGTCCAGAGCGAAGACGGCCGACAGCATCTCCCGCTCGCCCGGCAGTGCGGCGGTCCCGGCCCCGCCCGCGCCGGCGCGCTCGACCAGGCGCGGCGCACCGTCGTCGGGATGCGAGAAGACGTCACCGACCTCGAAGAGGCGCACCTCGGGCTGACGCCGCCCGGCGTTGTAGGCCAGCGCGCCGAGGAGGCCCGGCATGAGGGACCGCCGCAGCACCGGCTTCTCGGCGTCGAGCGGGTTGGCCACGCGCACCTCGCGGCCCGGGAGACCGATGTCGGCGTGCGCGGCCGCCGGGACGAAGGTGTCCGTCCATGCCTCCGAGGCGCCCAGTCCGCACAGGACGTCCTTGAGAAATCGACGCGACCGCTGCAACGAGGTCAGTCCCCCGGGCTGGGGCCAGGTCGGCACGCTCCGTGGGACGTTGCCGTACCCGAAGAGGCGCGCGATCTCCTCGATCACGTCGTCGACCCCGTAGGGCTCGGGCCGCACGTCCGGACGGTTCGTCGGCACCACCACCGTCACCTGCCCGGCGTCGCCGGTGTCACCGGCGAGGTCCATGACCGTGAACCCGATCGGCTCAATGAGCCGGGCGATGTCCTCACGTCCGAGGGCGACGCCGAGCTGCCGGTGCACCCGCGCCACGGGCACGGACACGACGAAGGGCTCGGGCACCTCACCGCGGACGTCGAGCATCCCGTCGGCCACGCTGAGCCCGGGGACGCTCTCGGCGAGGATCTCGCAGAACCGCCGCACCGCCGGCTCTATCCCCCAGGGGTCGCACCCGCGCTCGAAGCGCGCCGACGCCTCGGTGCGCAGTCCCAGGCGCTTCGAGGTGCGGGCGATCACCATGGGGGTGAAGTACGCCGCCTCGAGCAGGACGTCGGTCGTGGCCTGCGTGATCTCCGACGACGCGCCACCCATGACGCCACCGATGCCGACCGGCGTGCCCTCCGCGTCGCAGATCAGGCAGTCCTCACCGGTGTCACCCAGGCTCCGCCCCCGCACACCGACCGTGCGCTCCACCTCGTCGAGCGTCACCAGCGTCTCACCCTCACGCGCCCGCCGGACGAGCAACCCGCGGCCCGGAAGGAGCGAGAGGTCGTAGGGGTGCGTGGGCTGGCCCAGCTCGAGCATCACGTAGTTCGACGCGTCGACCACGTTGTTGATCGGCCGCATGCCGGCCAGCAGCAGGCGCTGGGCGATCCGGCGAGGCGAGGGCCCGACCACGACGTCGCCGAGCACCGACACGGTGAGGCGCGGGCAGAGGTCGGGTGACTCCACCGTCGCCGCGGCCAGCACCTCGACGGGCCGGCCGCTGGGCGCCGGCTCGGGTGGCTCCGGCGCCGAGAAGGGAAGGCCCAGGCGGGCGGCCAGGTCGCGGGCGATCCCCACGATGCACCACGCGTCGGGGCGGTTGCCCTCGACGGTGATGTCGAACACGGTGTCGGGCTGGAGCCCGACCGCCTGCACCAGGGGCGTGCCCGGCTCGCCCGGCGCCCCGTCACCCAGGATCAGCAGCCCCGCACCGTCGTCGGAGATCCCGAGCTCCTTGCCCGAGCACAGCATCCCGTTGGACCACACGCCCCGCATCTTCTGGCGCCCGATCTCGAAGCCGCCCGGCAGGATGGCGCCGACGGGGGCCAGCGGGACCCGGTCACCCACCGCGAAATTGTGTGCCCCGCAGACGATCTCGAGTGGCTCCGCACCGGCATCGACCACGACCAGCCGGATCCGGTCGGCTCCCTCGATCGGACTGATCTCGAGGACGCGGCTGACGACGACGTCGCCCAGTCCCTCGCCGACGTGCTCGATCGCCTCGACCACCAGACCCAGGTCGTCGAGCGCGGCCCGCAGCGCCCCGACATCGTCGGGGAAGGGAGCGAAGTCACGGAGCCAGCTGAGCGGAGCGCGCACGGTGGTCTGGAGGTCTTTCTTCGTTGGTGGGCTATGTGGTCGGGGAAGGGGTCAGAACTGCGAGAGGAAGCGGATGTCGTTCTCCATGAAGGAGCGCATGTCGGGGATGGCGTGGCGCATCTGCGCCAGCCGGTCGATGCCGAAGCCGAAGGCGAAGCCCGACCACTCCGTGTGGTCGATGCCGACCGCAGCGAAGACGGCGGGATCGACCATGCCGCAGCCACCCAGCTCGATCCAGCCTGTGTGCGAGCAGGTCCGGCAGCCCTCGCCCAGGCACAGGGTGCACGTGATCTCGAGCTCGGCCGACGGCTCGGTGAAGGGGAAGTAGGCCGGCCGCAGGCGCGACTGCATGCCTTCGCCGAAGTAGGCCTCGGTGAAGGCCTGGATCGTCCCGGCGAGGTCGCCGAAGGTGATGTCGCGGTCGACCACCAACCCCTCGATCTGGTTGAAGACCGGGAGGTGCCTGGCGTCGGGGGTGTCGAGGCGGAAGCACTTCCCCGGCATCACGGCGTGGATGGGCAGCGTGCCCGAGCGGACCGCCTCCTCCATGAGGTGGACCTGCACCGGTGAGGTGTGGGTGCGGAGCAGCACCGTCTCGGGCTCCCCGATGTCGAGGTACATGGTGTCGTACATGCCACGCGCCGGATGCGCCGGTGGGATGTTCAATGCTTCGAAGTTGTACCAGTCCGTCTCGGCCTCGGGTCCTTCGGCGACCACGAACCCCATGGCGACGAACACGTCCTCGAGGGCG
>PMPX01000090.1 GCA_003169235.1 Acidimicrobiaceae bacterium
CCGGAGGATGTGCTGGTGATCTGCACGGATGGATTGTGGGGGCAGGTTCGCGACCCCGAGATTCTTGATTTGGTGGAAAACAAAAGCACGGAACAGGCGGCCCGCGAGCTGATCGAACTGGCCCGGGACCGCGGCGGCCCGGACAACGGCTTCCAGATGCTGCACATCCCCGAGCTCGACGACCGGCTCGAGTCACCCTCCATGCGGGCGTTCGTCGACTCGCCCCTGTGGAACCGCCCGCTGGCCGTGCAGAGCTGGAAGGCGTATCTCGGCGACCTGTCGGGCGCCGACGACGTGCCGCCCTATGCCGCCCCGGCCCGGGCCACCGACCTCTCGGGGCTCCCGCCCGCCTACGTCTCGACGGCGGAGAACGACCCGCTGCGCGACGAGGGGATCACCTACGCCCTCCGGATGCTCCAGGCCGGGGTGTCGGTGGAGCTGCACCAATTCCCCGGCACGTTCCACGGATCGGCGCTGGTCACGACGGCCGCCGTGTCCCGGCGCGCTCAGCGTGAGGCGGCCGGCGTGCTGCGCAGCGCCCTGGGGGTCGAGCCGGGCTGAGCCCGGCCCGTCGGGCCCCCGTTCAGTGGGCGCCGCCCAGGACGAGCACTCCCACCGCGGCGGCGATGGCCAGCGGCGCGCTGGCCAGCCCGAGCAGGCAGGCCCTCTTGACGTCCGGCCGCCCTCCGGCCGCTCTGGCCGACCGGAGCCAGAGCACCCAGGCCAGGGATCCGGTCACGAACATGTTGGGCCCGACGTTGAGCCCGACGAGCAGCTCGAAGGGATGGGGTGGCTGGCGCGCCGCCAGCAGCGACGCCGCCGGCAGGTTGTTGACCAGCACGCTGGTGACGGCGGCCACGAAGGCGGTCCCCCAGGCGTCGAGGTGCGCCAGCAGCGTCGCCGGTCCCGACCACGCACGGCCCAGCGTCCCGAGCGCCACGGCCAGCCCGAAGAGCCCGGCGAGGACGGGGACCCCGAGGATGCGCACCGCGGACCCGGCCGATGTCGTGGTCTCCCGGCGCAGTGACCTCAGCGACACCGCGGTGACCCCGACGACGAGCACCGGGATCGCCGGGGAGCGGAGCGCCACGACGAGCACGGTCACGGCCACCACCGCGACGAGGCCGACGCCGAGCACGGGACGCTCGTGGCCGTCCCCCGACGGCGCGATCGTGGCGCGCAGGTCACGGTGGTGGGCGGCGGCGACGACGAGTGCGGTCACGGCGGCGGCGGTCAGCGCCGCCGGCGCCATGTGCGCGAAGAACGCGCCACCCGACAGATGCAGGTGGCCGAGCACGATGAGGTTCGTGAGGTTGGACCCGGGGAGCAGGAGCGAGCCCGCGTTCGAGAGGAGGAGGCAGGCGTAGATCAGGGGGGCCTCCCCTTCGCCGCGGCTGCGCGCTGCGTAGACGAGGACCGGGGTGAGGAAGGTCACCGACGTGTCGAGGTTGAGCAGCGTCGTGACGGAGACGACCAGGACCACCGTCCCGGCGTAGAGCACGGCGCCGTTGTGGGAGAGCCGGGCCAGCGCCCGCCCGCCGGCGGCGAAGAGGCCGTCCTCGTCGGCCACGAGGCCCACCAGGAGCAGGCCGGCGACGAGGACGAAGGGCGGCCAGTCCTGCGCGGCGGCGGCCCGGGCGTCCTGCGGTGCGGCCGCCACGGCCGCCAGGAGGGCGCCGACGCCGGCTGTGGCCAGCGCCCACTCGAAGGGCCGGGTGGGGCCGGCGGGACGGGTCCGGGTGTCCAGGCCGCTCATCGTTCCCCTGTGCCCCTCGGCTGCGACGCGGAAACCCCGGTGTGGCGGGTGTCGCCCTGGTCGGGCCGGGCTCGCGCCGATCGGCCGGTTGCGCCCCTCGTCGCCCGTAGTCTCCCCGAAGAGACAACCCGACGACCCGCCGAAGAGAGAAGGAGCCTCCCCATGGCAGACGCCCTGTCGCCCAAGGCCCGCGCACTGATCGCCCGTCCCGTGCTGGCCTCGCTGGCCACGCTGAACCCCGACGGCTCGCCGCAGATCACCCCCCTGTGGGTCGATCTCGACGGTGACGACGTGGTGTTCAACACGGCGAAGGGCCGGAAGAAGGCCCGCAACCTCGAGCGGGACCCCCGGGTGGCGGTCACCGTGGTCGACCCCGACGACCAGTACAACGTGGTGGTCTTCCGCGGCACGGTGGTCGACGTCACGACCGAGGGGGCCGACGCCCACATTGACGCGCTGGCCAAGAAGTACCTCGGCGTCGACTCGTACCCCATGCGCCGGGAGGGCGAGGTGCGGATCCGCGTCACGGTGCGCACCGACCACATCGCCATGCAGGGATAGCCCCCGGTAGCGTTGCGCCGTGACGTTCAGGGGCTGGCCGGAGAGTGCGCTCGACTTCTACGACGGGCTCGAGGCGGACAACTCGAAGGCGTACTGGCTCGACCACAAGGACACGTACGAGCGCGACGTGAAGGCGCCGATGGAGGCGTTGCTGGCCGAGCTGGCTCCCGAGTACGGCGAGACGAAGCTGTTCCGTCCCTACCGCGACACGCGTTTCAGCCGTGACAAGTCCCCCTACAAGACGACCATCGCCGCCATGATCGGGGACGGGTACGTGCAGCTGTCGGCCGGTGGCCTGATGGCGGGAGCCGGCATGTACCACCTGACGCCCGACCAGCTGGCGCGGTACCGGGCCGCCGTGGTCGCCGACGGCCCGGGCCGCCGGTTGCAGTCCGTCGTCGACGGGCTCCGGGCGGCGAGCTTCGAGGTCACCGCGATGGAGACGCTCAAGACCGCGCCGAGGGGTTTCTCCAGGGAGCACCCGCGGGTGGAGCTGCTTCGCTCCAAGGGCCTGGTCGCCTTGAGGACATGGCCGGTGGCGTCGTGGTTGGGGACGGCCGGCGCCAAGAAGCGGGTCGTCGAGGTCTTCGAGTCGTCGGCACCCCTGCTGGCGTGGCTCCACGCGCACGTGGGGCCGGCGGAGGACGGCACCGACACCGGCCCGGGGCGAACGGGGCGGGCGCGGGCTCGGGCTCGGGCCTAGCGGGAGCGTGGCGGGCCCGGGCTACGCCGAGTAACAGGTCATCGACAAGGACCCGTAGGCGTACCCGTCGATGAGCACCTCGGGCTGCCGCGCACTGTCGGCGGCGGCCACGCCCGCGAAGTACAGGAGCGGGATGAAGTGGTCCGGGGTCGGGACGGCGAGGGCGTAGTCGGGGTGCCCGGTCAGCGTGAGCACGTCGCCGGGGGAGTCGACCACCACGCTGCGGGCGGCCTCGTCGAACCGCCGCGCCCAGTCGAAGCCCGCATCCGCGTGGGACCAGTCCACGGCGCCCAGGTTGTGCACGACGTTGCCGCTGGCCACGATCAGCACGCCCCGGGCGCGCAGCGGCGCCAGGCGTGTCGCGATGTCGAGGTGGTAGTCGAGCGGCTGGAGCGCGTTGATGGCGAGCTGCACGACCGGGACGTCGGCGTCGGGGTACATGTGGGCCAGGACCGACCAGGTCCCGTGGTCGATGCCCCAGCTGTCGTGGTCCAGCCCCACCCAGCGCGGCTCGACGACCTCGGCCACCTCGGCCGCCACCTCGGGCGCTCCCGGGCAGGGGTACTCGTAGGCGAAGAGCCGGTCGGGGAAGCCGAAGAAGTCGTGGATGGTGCGCGGTGCGGTCATGGCGGTGACGGCGGTGGCGTTGGTGTACCAGTGGGCCGAAATGGCGAGGACGGCGCGCGGTCGGGGCAGCGTGGCGCCGAGCGCCGCCCACGCCTCGGTATAGCGATTCTGCTCCAGTGTGTTCATGGGGCTCCCGTGCCCCACGAAGACGACGGGAAGCGGCGCGTCACTCATCGGGGTCACCCTACCGACAACCGGGCCTCAGGCCGCGGCCGGGCGGACCTCCGTCGCCTCGTCCGCGCCGCTGAGCGCCTTCCACAGGGCCCAGTAGCTCGGGTAGGTGATGGCAGGGGTGATGTAGCCGGCCTGCTCGAGCTCGGCGTGATAGGCGGGCAGGTTGCGCCAGGGCACACCCATGTCGACGTGGTGGGCCAGGTGCCAGCCGGTGTTGTACGGGACGATCCAGAAGCGCGCCGGCAGCGACTGCCGCACGTTGTGCGTCGTGGCCCGGCGGTCCGGGCTGCGCTCCATGCCACCGTGCTCCGCGATGGAGCGCAAGCGGTTGATGACGCGCCACTCGGTCATCCAGGGCAGCCACCACAGCAGCGGGTAGATCCACCAGCGACCGGTGGCGGCCCACATGGCGGCCCACAGGACGGCCTGCACGCCGAAGATGGAGAGGCCGATGGGGCGGAACGGCTTGCGGCGCGTGTTCTTCACCAGCGGCACGAAGTTCTTCCACCCGCTGATCCCCACCGCGTCGCGGAACAGGCGCCGGTACAGGGCCCGGCGCGTGCAGGGGTAGGGCGCGTAGAAGGCGATGTCGGGCTCGTCCGGCCCGAACTCGTCCTTGTGGTGGGCGAAGTGCACCCGGCGGTAGAGCTGGACCGGCGTGAACACCGGATAGGCCACCACCCACTTGCCGATCCAGTCGTTCCACCGCTTGTTGGTGAAGAGGAGCTTGTGCGCCGCCTCGTGCATCAGGATGGCGAAGCGGGCGTACATCGGCCCCATGAGCACGAAGGCCAGCAGGTAGCTCCACCACTGGTCGATCCAGACCGCGCCCCCGATGATGAGCGCCACCCAGAACCAGACCGCGCCCACCGAGAGCGCGTTGCGCGCGTTGTCGATGCGACGCAGCTCGGCGCGCAGCGGGGGGATCGCCATCCCGTTGGGCAGGAGCCGCTCGCTCGGCAGGACGTCCGGCCGGTCCGCCGCGTCGGGCACCATGGTGCTCGCCATGGGCGTATATTACGCTAAATCGTCAAGTGACGCAATTGAGTAATACCCCGGCGCAACCAGCCCCGCTGACCGCCCGCTCCGTGCTGGCCAGCGCGCTGCTCGGCATGGACCCGCCTGAGCTCCCCGTGGCCCAGCTCGTGCGGCTGACCGCTCTCTTCGGCATCAGCGAGAACCGGGCCCGGGTGGCGCTGAGCCGGATGGTCGGAGCCGGCGAGGCCACCACCGACGGTGCGGGGCGGTACCGCCTGGCAGGGCATCTCGCAGCGCGCCAGTCGCGTCAGTCGGCCAGCCGATCGGGCACGACATCCCCCTATGACGGCGGGTGGACCGTATGCGTGGTGACCACGACCGGCAGCACCGCCGAAGTGCGCGGGGCCCGGCGCCGGGCGCTGGCCTATGCCCGGCTGGCCGAGCTGCGCGAGGGGGTCTGGATGCGGCCGGACAATGTCGCCGTCCTGCTCCCCGACTCCCTGGACCGGGACGTCGAGCTCATGACGGCGAGGCCGGCTGACGCGCGGGCGCTGTCGGGCCGCTTGTGGGACCTGCCGGCCTGGTCGGAGCGCGCCCGCTCGCTGCTCGGGGACCTCGGCTCCCTGGCTCCGGACGGGCCCGAGGCACTGGCACCCGGGTTCGAGCTGTCGGCCGCCGTCCTGCGGCACTTGCAGGCGGACCCGCTCCTGCCCACCGAGATCCTGCCCGCCACGTGGCCCGGCGCGGAACTGCGGGACACCTACGACGACTGGGATGCGGCGTACCGCACGACGCTGCGCGAGTGGAGCCGGGACGGATGACCGAAGTGACCCGTTGGTCGGGAGTGCCCGAGCGCCGGGTGAGGGTGCCCACGTACGCACAACGGGGAAAGCCGATCAACTACTCTCGCTTGATGGACAACCCGGGGGTGGCGGCCAAGCTGTGACGCAAGCCATGCCCAGCACCGCGCAAGCTCGAATCATTAGCGCCGCCTTGGAGCTGTTCGCTGAGAACGGTGTCGGAGGAACCTCGCTGCAGATGATCGCTGACGCAATCGGTGTGACGAAGGCTGCGGTCTACCACCAGTACCACAGCAAGGACGAGATCGTGCTCGCCGCTGCCAAGGCCGAGCTGGAACGGGTTGACGCGGTTGTTCGTGCCGCCGAGGGTGAGCCAACGCAAGCGCGAGCTCGTAAGGCGCTGGTTTCCGGGATGGTCGACCTCGCCGTCGCTCACCGCCGGACCGTGAGCAGCATCTTGAACGATCCGGTCATCGTCCGATTCTTTGCCGAGCACGAATCGTTCCGCCCCGTCATGAACCGGATGAGTCGTGTCCTTGTTGGCACCGACGTAGGACACGAAGCACGCGTGTCGACGGCCATGCTGACCGCTGCGATCAGTGGCACCGTGATGCACCCTCTCGTGGCCGGACTCGACGACGAAGTGCTTCGATCCCAGTTACAACGGCTCGCCGAACGCCTTCTCCCGGCCATGAATACGAAGCGCACGCAGTCCCAGTCGGCAACCCGCAGCTAAGGAGTCTCTCCGCTACCCTCCTCGGGACGAACGTACTCGGGATCTGATTCGTCCCGAATGGACAGCCGCCACTTGCAACAGACCTCGTCTTTGCTCACACGAGGCGGGATCGCCAGGATCTCAACCTTCATGTTCGGGTCGTACATCTTGGCTGTCTCGATGATGGCGGCGGGACAGGAGGTATGAGACGCCTTCTCGGCGATGTCCGGCCGACCCAACGCTTCCCATTGGTCGACCGAGACACACTTGTTGAACGTGAAGATTCCGACCTCTTTCTCCGGCATCTCGAACGTCATCTCGAAGGCCTTGCCGGGGAACGAGGTTGCGTCCACTTGAATGTCCTTCATGAAGGACTCGACCGGGTCCCCGGAGATCTTCATCCACCGCCACTTGATGTCCTTTGCGGCGGGCAACAACTTCTCACTCCATAGTGTCCACTGGAAGGCGAACATCTCGTCCAGGCCGTCTCTCATGACGATCACCAGCGCCCACGACTCGATCGCAGCAAGCAGGAATTCATGGCTGCCCAGCGCCAGCTTCACCAGGCGCTCTTTGGAGTACTGCTTCCACTCTGGCTTGGGCTTGTAGGGGTTGACGAGAATCACGCCGCCTCGGGCGACCTCGGCCTCCACGTCCTCCTGCGTCTCGGAGATGAGGGCCTCGGCCTCGTCGTCGGTGAGCTCCATCCAGTTGTCGATCATCCCCCGCAGTTGGGGAAGAATGGTGTCTCGCCACGCCTCCGCCTGGATGCGTTGCATCTCGTCGCGTCCATAGCGCTCTGCGACGGAGTCTGCCCAGCCTTGGATGCAGACCCGGTAGTACTCGTCGCTCATCTCCAGCATGTTGATGAGCGCGTCTTTCGAGAAATCCGAGAACCTGAGGTTCCCATTGAAGGGGCCGCTGTAGTCCGGCAGCTCGGGGCTGTCGTCGGGACTGATGTCGGAGCGGGTGTCGTGACCGACCTTCATGTACTTGCCCGGTGGATCGACCACCGGGAACTTCTTGAAATGGATGAGATCGACCGGAATGTCGAGTCCCACTTCTTGTTGATGTTCCTCGTAGTCGGCGCCCACCTTCCGAACCTCGAACAACGTTTCCTTCACGTGGTCGTCGATGTCTGCCATGTCGGGACCCCCTTGCGCAGCCGTGTGGCCGGTCGGCCAAGGGCAAAGTAGCCAATCGGCTAGCCCGGGTCAACACTGCTGGCACCTAAATGCCCCAGTACCCGGGTGTCCCGGTTCGCCGCCTCGAGGCGCAGTGGGACCCGCAAGGCCGGACTGCCGTATCGATGGTGACTGGCCATCGGCAGCCCGACCCCCGGGCGGGGCGTCCCGTCGGGAGCTTTGTAAATAGCCCAATTCACCGGCAGGGTCTGCCGCAGGTCTCAAGCGCGCACTTCGGAGGCAGTTGGGTCAAGCCGTCCAAGCAGTGAGCCGTTACCTCGGCACACGCACCGACCGTGAGACATCCTCGGCGCCCGCCCTCCCCGGGACCCAGGCGTCGCCAGCGGCCAGCGGCCAGGCGGTTATGCGGCGTGCGACTGGTTGATCCAGGTCTCGTACATCTCGGCGTAGTGCCCTCCCAGCGCCACCAGCTCGTCGTGCGAGCCCACCTCGAGCAGCCGGCCGTCACCCACCACCACGATGCGGTCGGCCCGCATGGCCGTCGACAGGCGGTGGGCGATGAGGACCGCCGTGCGGCCTTGGAGCAGCACGTCCAGCGCCGCCTCGACCATGGTCTCGGACTTGAGGTCCAGGTTCGAGGTCGCCTCGTCGAGGACGAGCACCCGCGGCTCGGCCATGAAGGCCCGCCCGAGCGCGATGAGCTGGCGCTCCCCCGAGGAGAGCGACTGGCCCCGCTCGTGGACCGGCGTGTCGAGGCCGTAGGGCAGGCGATGCACGAGCTCGCCCAGCCCGACCTGGTGCACGGCCTCCCACACCTCGTCGTCGGGCGCGCCCGGCCGAGCGAACGCGATGTTGTCGCGGATCGTCCCGGCGAAGAGGAAGGGCTCCTGGGGCACGACACCGAGCTGGCTCCGCAGCGACGCCAGGGTCACGTGCTTCAGGTCGTATCCGTCAATGAGCACCCGGCCCGCCGTCGGGTCGTAGAAGCGGGTGACCAGCTTCGCCATGGTCGACTTGCCGGCCCCGGTCGCACCCACGAAGGCCACCGTCTCCCCGGGCTCAATGGTCAGGTCGACGTCGTGGAGGACGGGCACCTCGGGGTCGTAGCCGAACGAGACGTGGTCGAAGTGGATCTGGCCCCGGATCTCCGGCAGCTCCACCGCGTCGGGCGCCTCGAGCACCGACGGCTCGGTCTCGAGCAGGCCGCGGAGCTTGAACACCGAGGCCCGGCCCTGCTGGAAGGTGTTGTACTGCTGGACGAGCAGCTGAATGGGGGAGAAGAACCGGTTGACGTAGAGGAAGAAGGCGGTCAGCTGGCCCAGGTTGATCTCCTGGGGGTGGTGCAGGTACATGGAGCCGCCGATGCCCAAGATGAGCAGCTGGCCGAACACGCTGATGACCTGTGACCCCGGCCCGTAGACCCCGTTGATGCGACCCGTGTAGTTGTTGGCGTCGCGGTAGGCGCCCACGATGTCGCGGTGGGTCTCCACGTTGTAGCGCTGCCGGTTGTGCGCCGTCACGATGCGCACGCCCTGGAGGCTCTCGGAGAGGTCGGCCAGCACGAGCGCGATGCCGTCGCGCACCTTGTCGTAGCCGCGCTCGGAGGCCCGCTTGAACCAGATCGACATGATGACCAGCGGAGGCAGGACGGCGAAGACGGTGATGGCGGCCAGCTTCGCGTTGGTGGCGAAGAGGAAGACGGTGATCACCACCATCGTCAGCCCCTGAATGGCGAACTGCGCCAGGCCGTCCTGCAGCAGCTGCTGGAGGTTCTCGATGTCGCTCGTCATGCGGCTCATGACGACGCCCGCCTTCTCCTCGGTGAAGAAGTCGAGCGAGAGCCGCTGGAGGTGGCGGAACACCTTGATGCGCAGGTCGTTCATGACCCACGAGGCGAGGCGGCCCGTCACCCGCGCCTGCCCGTACTGCGCGCTGCCCGAGACGACGATCGACACCAGGTACAGCACCGCCATGAGCACCACGACGCCGTAGTCGTAGTGCGGCGGTGTGAGGCCGTGGTTGATGGCGTAGGAGACAAGGCTGGGGCCGAGCTGGGTGAAGAGGGCGATCGTCCCCACCAACAGCGCGGCCAGCGCGCACATGCCCGGGTACTCCATCAGCAACGACGTCAGCGTCAGCTTCTTCGACTCGTGCTGCGTCGGCAGCTGGGTGAAGACGACGTCGGGCTCGCCGCGGTCGGGCTCCTCCTTGAGGAGCAGGTCGACACCGGCCTGCAGCTCATGGGGGATCCCCCCGAAGGGCAGCCCCGCCTGGGCCGAGCCCGGGGCCCCGCCGCCGCCCATCGGCGGCCCGACTCCTCCTCCACCTCCGAACATCAGACCGCGCCCCCCTCCGGCTCGAGGACTTCTTCGTCC
The DNA here is from genome assembly GCA_003169235.1 of Acidimicrobiaceae bacterium. Lineage (GTDB taxonomy): Bacteria > Actinomycetota > Acidimicrobiia > Acidimicrobiales > RAAP-2 > Bog-473. Next base: position 9,835 of record PMPX01000090.1, read on the forward strand.
AGGCCCGGGCCGTTGGCGCCGGCGGCGGCCTCCTCGGCCAGCTCCTCCTCGGTGGCGGCCTGGGCCAGCACCTCGGAGTAGAGCGGGGTCGAGGCCAGCAGCTCGGCGTGGGTCCCGTCGGCCACGATGCGCCCGCTGTCGAGCAGCACGACCCGGTCGGCCAGGCTGATGGTCGAGAGGCGGTGGGCGATGATGAGCGTGGTCCGCCCCTCCATGAGGACGCGCAGCGAGGAGTGGATGCGCTGCTCCACCTTGACGTCGATGGCGCTGGTGGCGTCGTCGAGGATCAGGATGGGCGGGTTGACCAGCAGGGCGCGGGCGATGGCGATGCGCTGGCGCTGGCCGCCGGACAGCGTGTAGCCCCGTTCCCCCACCACGGTGTCGTACCCCTGGGCCAGCCGGTTGATGAAGCCGGTCGCTCCGGCCGCTTCCGCCGCGGCCACGACCTCCTCCATGGAGGCGTCCGGGCGTCCGTAGGCGATGTTGTCCCGGATGGAGACGGAGAAGAGGAAGGGCTCGTCGAGGACGACGCCGATGTTGGCCCGCAGGCTGGTGAGAGTGAGATCGCGCACGTCGTGCCCGTCGACTCGCACCGTGCCGCCGGTGGCGTCGTAGAAGCGGGCCAGCACACGGGCGACGGTGGACTTCCCACTGCCGGTTCGCCCGACGAGGGCAATCGTCTCGCCCGGGTGAAGGTGCAGGTTCAGGTTGCGCAGGATCTGGCGCGGTCCGTCGTCCCCGTCCGGCTTCGTGAGCAGGCTGTCGTCGGCGTAGGCGAAGCTGACGTCGTCGAACTCGACGTCCCCCTTGCAGTCGACGAGGTCGATGGCGTCGGGCCGGTCGACGATCGTGGGCTTCTCGTCGATGATCTCGTAAATCCGGTCGGCCGAGGCCGAGGCCCGCTGGCCCATCATGATCAGCATCCCGAGCATCATGAAGGGGGCCTGCATCATCACCAGGTAGAGGTTGAACGAGACGATGGACGCGACGGGCAGGTGTTCGTGGATGACGAGCCACCCGCCGACCAGCAACACGAGGACGAGCCCGACCTGGGAGAGGTTCTGCACCAACGGGGCGAAGCGGGCGCGCAGGTCGGCGTCCTTGATGTAGCCCCACTGGACCCGGTCGGCCGCCTTGGCCAGCTGGCCCAGCTGCTGCTGCTCGGCGGCGAAGCTGCGCACGACGCGCACGCCGTTGACGTTCTCGTCCACCACCGTCGCCACCTCGGCGAGCCGGGACTGAATAAGCCAGGACACGGGGAAGAGCGACTTCCGCATCTTGACGCCGACGATGTAGATGAACGGCATGGACGCCATGGCGACGAAGGCCAGCGGCACGCTGATGGAGAGCATGAAGGCGAACGCGACCAAGGCGATGGAGCACTGCACCAGGATCATGGGCGCGAAGGTCAGGTACATCTGCACCGAGCGGATGTCCGAGTTGGCCCGCGAGATGAGATGGACGGACAGCACGCGGTCGTAGAAGGGGAAGGACATCCACGTGAAGTGCTCGTAGAGGAAATAGC
>PMPX01000206.1 GCA_003169235.1 Acidimicrobiaceae bacterium
CCCGGCGACCTCCTCTTCTACGGTCCCGGCGGCTCGCAGCACGTCGCCATGTACGTCGGGCCCGGCACGATGATCGAGGCGCCCTACACCGGAGCGTCCGTGTGGGTCACCTCCCTGCGCCTGGGTGGCGACTTCGTGGGCGCCGGCCGGCCCTAGCCGCACGCCCGGCTCCCCCACCGATCGACAACCCCGGGTCCACCACACCGTGCTGCGGTCGTAACCTGGCGCCAACCGCGCCATGAGACCGATCCCCGTCGAATTCCACATCGGGCCCCTGCAGGTCCACACCTATGGCATCGGCCTCGCGCTCACGTTCTGGTTCGGGTTCACCTACTTCGAGCGTCGCCTGCGTCACAACGGCTACCGCACCGACTGGTTCGTCCCCGTGTTCCTCTGGATCATCCTGGCGGCGGTGGTCGGGGCCCGGGCCATGCACGTCTCCTCGAACCTGGGCTACTACTCGCACAACCCCGGCGACATCCTCGCCGTCTGGCACGGTGGCCTCTCCTCGTTCGGCGGCCTGCTCCTCGCCGTGCCGGTCGGCATCGTCCTCACCAGGCGCCGGTGTCCCGAACTGCCGCTCGGCCGCGCGCTCGACCTGGTCCTTCCGGTCCTCCTCGCGTGCTGGGCCCTGGGCCGGCTGCTGGGCCCACAGCTCATGGTCGCGGGTGGCGGGCACCCGACCCATCAGTGGTTCGGCATGTACTACGCGGGCCAGGCCGGCCGGCGGCTCCCTGTGCCGATCTTCCAGGCGATCGAGGACTTCGCGGTGTACCTGGTCCTCATCGCGATAGAGCGACGGCTCGACCGCTGGCCCGACGGCGCGCGCCGCGTCGCCTACCCCTCGGGAATCGTGCTCGGGACCGGCATGGTGCTCTGGGGCATCGAACGCTCCCTCGACGAGCACCTGTGGCTCGGCGAGGACGGGCGGCTCGGCTCGGACCTGGTCCAGCTGGCGGGCGTCCTGCTCGTCGTGGGCGGTCTGGTGATCCTGGTGCGCACGAGATCACGGTGGAGGGAATGGCTCCGGACGCACCACTCGCCGGGCATCACCGAGCAACGGGAAGAAGCCGAGCAGCCGGCCTGAGGCCTATTCCTCGCGTGGTTCGGCCGCGCCCGCCGACCGCTGTCGCGCCCGCTCGACCTGACGCTCGATGGCCCGTGCGTCCCCGTCCTTGAAGATCCATCCCGCCTCGCACCACGGCCGGATCTCGGGAATGGCGTCCTCGGGCTCCGCTCCGACCTCGTCGATGCGAGTGCCCATCAGACCGTTCCCTTCTCCGTCCGGCGTTCCGCCCCGCCCCTCGAGAGGGGGACCAGCGCCCGGCGAACGGGCGGCCCGGCGCGTCACCAGGCTAAGGAACGGCGCCGGACGGGTGGCGGATGCACCGCCAGCGGGTGCAACGTCGTTGCGGCCTCCGTCCCGTGGCCGATGCTCCGTCCGTGCGCATGACGCCGCAGAAGGGCCGATCGGCGGCCGGACGCGCCAGGCCGTGCGCTCTCAAGACTTCCCAGAGTGTTGCCGATAGTGGCGGGAGAAAAGGGGGTGGGAGCGCGATGGCCGCGCTCCTGCGGTTCTCACCGACGATGGACGAAAAGGTCTGGACGGAGCAAGAGAAGGAGGAGTGGCTGGCCAACCACGGGGGCAGCTCCACCCACGTCGTGACCTTCGAGCCGATGTACCAGATTGAGGTGTGCGTCCCACCGTGGGAGCACCCCGACCGCCTCATCGCGCGCTCCGCTGTCGCGTGGGGCGAGCACATGGCCCGCATCTTCGACGACGACCGGTTCGGCGCAGGGCCGGTCGTCGCCGCCCATCACGAGGGGAACTCGCTCGAGGTGTCCACCGCGGTGAGGACGTGGCCCCGCCGGCGGCGCTTCACCTGATCAGGCGTTCGGCTTCTCTCCCGATGCCGCCGCCTGGCGCATCTGCTCCAGGCGGTCGATCATCCCCATCCGCTCCTGCCCGACGGTGCTGTCGAGCCGCTCCGCGATCTGCTCGGGCGTCCAGCGTCCGTCCGCCCACATCGCCCGCACCTCCGTCGGCTGGTTCCAGACGGCAATCTTCGATCCCACCACCGTGTACACCTGGCCGGTGACGTGCTTCGCCTGGTCGCTCAGCAGGTACACGACCATTGGTGCGACGTCCTCGGGGTCTCCCATCTCGGCCAGCTCCGACGGCACGTTGGCCGACATACGGGTGCGGGCCACCGGCGCGATGGCATTGGCGGTGACGCCGTAGCGGTACAGGCCGACGGCGGCGGACCGCACCAGCGACACGATGCCGCCCTTGGCGGACGCGTAGTTGGCCTGCGCCACGCTGCCGGCGAACGCACCCGAGGTGAAGCCGATGAGGGCTCCGCCCCCCTCCTGCTTGCGCATGACCGAGGCGGCGGCGCGGAACACGGTGAAGTGACCCTTCAGGTGGGTCGCGATCACGGCGTCCCACTCGTCCTCGGACATGTTGAACAGCATGCGCTCACGCAGGATGCCCGCCACCGCCACCACGCCGTCGATGCGTCCCCACGTGTCGACGGCCGTCGCGATGAGCCGCTCGCCCGACTCCATCTTGGAGATGTCGTCGGCCACGGCGATCGCCTCGCCCCCCGCCTTGGTGATCTCGGTCACGACGGCGTCGGCCACCTCGCTGCTCGGGTCCTCGCCGGCCATGCCGACCCCGTAGTCGGCCACCAGCACCTTGGCCCCTTCCGCCGCGGCAGCCAGCGCGACAGCCCGCCCGATGCCGCCGCCACCGCCGGTGACCGCGACGACCTTGCCTGCGAGGAACCCTGCCATCGTCGACTCTCCTGATCTCTCGGTGCCCTGGCCGGCGGCCGGGCTCGCAAATTGCCGTAAGTTAGAACACGTTCTAGCCTGCGGGCCGCGGGGACTGCCATTTGCGCCCGCACTCGCGAGCCTCAAGGAGAACAGCTGATGGGTGACTTCGGCTTCTGGGCGCTGGCCCAGGAAGACCCCGACTACCTGGCGCTCGTCACGCCCGAGGGCGACGAGGTCACGTCCGGTGCACTGCTGGGCCGCGCCAACCAGGTGGTGCACGCCCTGCGGGCGCGCGGGTTCGAGGCGGGTGACGTGGTGGCCACGCTGCTCCCGAACTGCGGCGAGATGCTCGAGGTCTACCTGGCCGCCCTGCAGGCCGGCTGGTACCTGGTGCCCATCAACCATCACCTGGTGGCGCCCGAGGTGGCGTACATCCTGAAGGACTCGGGCGCCAAGGCCTTCGTGGCCCACGAGCGCTTCGCCGACGTCGCCCGCGCCGCGGCCGACGAGGTGGGCCTGGACGGGACCGGGCGCCTGGCCGTGGGTGACGTGCCCGGATTCGCCTCGTACACCGAGGCGCGCGACGCGCAGCCGACG
>PMPX01000110.1 GCA_003169235.1 Acidimicrobiaceae bacterium
AAGAGCGAAGTCACCAACGGCCACGGCAAGGTCCTGGAGCCGGCCGGGTCCTGAGTCCTCTCACAGAGGGCGGTACCGCTCCACCCGGCTCGGACTCTCGGGCCGGGTGGAGACGCGTCCGCCCAGAGAGGAGGTGAGCGCCGGTCAGGACCGAGTGGGCTCCGCCGACGTTGCTTTGCAGCCAAGGACGCTGCCCACACGCTCCAGTCCGAGCGACGCCGCCCGCAGGGACCACGCAGTGATCGCTGACCCACCTTTCTAACCGGAGTCCTCTGCTTCCGATGGGGGATCCCCCTGAGCTCCAGAGCCTTGCGACGGCCATCCGATCGCGTCGAAGACCGCGATCGGGTCGAGGTAGTCGCGCCATCTCGTGACTTTCCTGTCGTTGATCGTGATCACCGAGACGAAGCGGTTGCTGTAGGGACCCCCGGTGGGAACCACATGACCCTCACAGGCGTACTCGAGGACGACCACTCCAGACTCACGATCGTGATGGGCGGCGAGATCGAAGCAACGGTGCACGTTGAACGTTCCGCTGTACGGCCGATAGAGCTCGGCCACGGCCTGGCGACCGACGACCCGGCGGGGGTAGCCGGGGACCGTGATGACGTACTCGAAGAGGACGTCATCGGCGAGCAGGTCGAAGAAGTGGTCGCCGTCAACCAGGCCTTCGAGGCCCTCCTCGATGATCCGGAAGAACGGGTNNGTCGTCGGCGCCGCTCACCACGACCGCTGACGGATTCATTGGATCGAAGTCGGCGTCTGGCGTGAAGTCGACGTCGACCTCGACCTCGCCACGGCGGACCTCCATCTGCGCCAGGCGCGAGAAGACCGCCCGGTCCGCCACGGTGAGCGGTGGCTGGGTGATGGACCTCGGCCAGAGGCGGTAACGCTTGACGACGTTGATCTCCGCCGCGAGCAGGAAGAACTGAGCTCCCAGGTAGATCCAGGCCACCAGGACGATGACGATGCCGAAGAAGCCGTAGGTCGCCGTCGCATGCCGAAGCTCTCGGCCCACGTACCAGCTCCCGACGATCTGCAGCGCCTGCCAGAACACGGTGCCCAACGCCGCGCCGAGGACGACCTCCCGCCATGTGAACTTCACCGCCGTCGTCACCATGTACGCGATCAGTATCAGCCCGAAGTTCAGGGCGAGTGATCCGACCAGCAGGAACACGGTGGAGAACACTCCGTGGGTGGTCAGCGTTGCGAACCCCGTGAGGAGGGTCGATCCGATGGTGGAGAGGCCGAGCAGGACCAGGACGGCGAACCCACGGAGATAACGCATGGGGAGGGACGGCCAGCGAACGTAGGGGATGTTCCACACCTTGTTCATCGCGCTCTGCGTCGCCAGACCGAGACCGATGGCCCCGTACAGGAGGAGGACGCTTCCGACGACGACCGCGAGGGCGCTCCCGGTCAGGCCGTGGACCTGGGACTGGAGCTGCGAGCCGATGATCGGGAAGCTTCCGAGGGCGCTGTCGACCAGGTCCTTGCGCAGCTGGTCGTTGTTGTGCAGCGCATAGCCCAGGATCGTCGTGAACAGCATCAGGAGCGGGAAGAGGGCAAAGAGGCCGTAGTACGCGATCAGTGCCGCCTTGCTGCCCGCCTGGTCGTTGCCGAACTTCTGCACGACCGCGTAGGGAAAACTCAGCACATCGTGTCGTTGCTGGAACTTGTCCGCCCGGCGGACTGCGGCCTCAATCGGACCGGGACGGCGCGCTGGCCCGGCATCCTCGGCGGCGTCCGACTTCTCCTCCGGCGAGCGGGCCGGCGAAGGCTCGGGGACGGTCACGGAACCCCACGATAGGTCTGCCTCCTCCAGCTCGATGCTCCCCACGTCCGCAGAAGCACCGGACCGGCGTCCGCGCGTATTCGCCCCGCCGGGCGTCCCGCCCACGAGCCCGCTGCCCGAGTCCACCCGATACCTCACCCCTGGCGACGTCGACAAGACTGACCCCAATGAGCGCGGCCAGCCCCACGCCACGGCGTTGCACTCTCCCGCCGAGCCGTCCGTGACGATGGCAGTCGGGGAACCGGCGACTCCGGACGACCCCTATCCCGTCGACCCTGACGCGCCCCGTGAGGGGCCGAATCTCTCCTACATCCCCGCCCTCGACGGGATCCGGGGCGTGGCGATCATCGTCATCATGGGGTACCACGGTGGCGTCTTCCTGACGTCGGGGGGCTTCTACTCCCTCGATACGTTCTTCGCCCTCTCGGGATTTCTCATCACCTCGCTGCTCATCTCCGAATGGCAGCGTTCGGCGACGATCCGGCTGGGGCGCTTCTGGGCCAGGCGGGCCCGGCGGCTCCTGCCTGCCCTGCTGGTGATGCTGCTGGGTGTCGCCCTCTTCGCCGCGTTCCTGGTTCCCCCGGGCACGTACCCCACCTTGCGCGGTGACGCCTACTCAGCCCTCTTCTACTTCGCCAACTGGCACTTCATCGCGAACGGCTCGAACTACTTCAACCAGTCTGCGCTCACCTCGCCCCTGACCCATACCTGGTCACTCGCCGTCGAAGAGCAGTTCTACCTGGTCTGGCCGCTGGTGGTCCTCGGCCTCTTCAAGCTGTGGAAGAGCACGCGGGCCCTGCTCGTGGCGTGCATCGTGGGGGCGCTGGCGTCGACGATCGAGATGGCCGTGCTCTACTCCCCCGGCGACGTCGACCGCCTCTATTACGGCACCGACACCCGGGCCCAGTCCCTGCTCGTCGGCGCGGCATTGGCGGCGTCGCTCTCCCTCTGGGCGGATCGTCGCCGGCGGGCGGGCGACCGCTCGGCGCCGTCGGACCGGACGCGCCGACGCCTCGGCGGTGATCCGGCGTGGGCCGCGCGGACGGTGCGCGGGCGAGCCGTTGCGCTCGTGGTGGGACTGGCGGGGGTTCTCGTGAGCGCGTTGCTGTGGACCCTCGTCTCCTACAACGACGCCTTCGCGTACCGCGGTGGCTTTCTGCTGGCGGCCCTCGCCACGACGGCTGTGCTGTTCAGCGTCGTGTCCTCCCAGCGTTCGATCCTGGCGCGATGCCTGTCGGTGGCACCGCTGCGCTACGTGGGTCGCATCTCCTACGGCATGTACCTCTGGCACTTCCCCCTTTTCATCTACATCGACAATGCGAGGACCGGCCTCACCGGTTACCCGCTGTTCGCGGTGCGGGTCGCCGTCACGCTCGCCGTCGCCACGGTGTCCTTCTACGTGATCGAGCGGCCGATCCGACAGGGGAATCTCCTGCACGGCTGGCGAGCCTGGGCCCTCACGCCGGCCGCCGTGCTGGCGACGGTCGTCGCGCTGGTGGCCGCCACGAACGTCCCCGCGGTGGCGGCACCGGGGCCGACCGCCCGGCCGACCTCGGCCTCCGCCACCGGACCTCTGGTCAAGGCACTGGTGGTCGGCGATTCCACCGCTCTGACCCTCGACATCGGCCTCAACGAACACGCCCGTGATTACGGCATTCAGCCGTTCAACGACGGCATCCTGGGCTGCGGGGTCACCAGCGGCGCCGAATACCAGGAGAAGGGCGTCGATGCGCCGATGGCCGTCCAGTGCCTGGGGCGCCCGCCGCAGACGCAGTGGCCCGCACTCTGGAAGGCAGCCATCGTCAAGGACGATCCCGACGTCGTGATGATCCTCGCGGGGCGCTGGGAGGTCTCGAACCGCACCTACGACGGCCACTGGACCAACATCGAGAATCCGGCCTACGCCGACTATGTGCGGCACGAGCTCACCGACGCGGTCCACCTGGCCGGGTCCGGCGGAGCCGCGGTCGTCCTGATGACGGCTCCGTGCTACGACACGGGCGAGCAGCCCGACGGCCAGCCGTGGCCCGAGGACTCACGGGCGCGCCTGGCGATCTACAACCGCATCGTCCGCGGCGTCGCTTCCTCCATCCCGGGCACGTCGCTCCTCAACTTCAACGCCATGGCCTGCCCCGGCGGGCAGTACGAGGAATTCATGGGCGGCCAGCAGGTCCGGCTCGCCGACGGCATCCACTTCACGTTCACCGGCGGCGACGTCTTCGCGTCCAGGATCTGGCCGTTCGTCCTGCGGCTCGGGCACCAGCAGATGGCCCGAACGGGAAACCGCTAGTCAGCCCACCCGGCGCAGGGTGTTGTGGTCGGTGTGGGGGAACGGCTCGTCGAACTCCTTCATCTTGAGGATCGTCACCTCGTCGTAGGACCAGGTGTCCTCACCGAGGGTGATCGTCACCTCGTAGCTCAGGGTGCTGGCGTTCTGAGCCAGATACGTGTTCTCCCCGATGCCGTACTGGGCTCCGCCCATGGCGGCCTTCAGGGTGAACTCGGTCGCATCGGCCGCAGCGATGCCACCGGCCAGAGTGGTGATGCCCCGAGGGACGACGAAGCCCTTCAGGATCTCGCCGGTCGCGGCGTCCCAGAGCCAGTAGCCCACTTCGGTGTGGAAGGGGTTCTCCTCGTCACCACGCCACATGGCGCTCCTGTAGTCGAGGCCGTAGAGGTGCTGGCTCCCGTTGTCGACCGGACCGAACGGCTTCATTGTGCACTTCTCCAGGTAGGGGGTGCCCAGTACCTTCCCTTGGGAATGCGAGAACGCAGTGTCCAGCCCGCCCTTGTCGCTCTCCCACTCGCCTGCAAGCGCCCCCAGCGGTCCCCATTCGTTCGCCATGTGTCCTCGCTCCTGTCTCTCGACGCGTCGTCGGCGACGAGCCTAGGTCCGATCGGCAGGCCCCGATCTCCAATTGCAGCTCGCTCACTCGCACCGGATCATTCCCGGGCCTTGGCCCAGTCCGATTCCGATCTGCCCATCCCGAAGGTGATCACGCCGACCACGACCAGCACCACGAGGGCGATCACCAGGGCCAGGACGATGTGGACGTGCAGGACGCTCGCCGCCCCCACGAGGGCACCGACGAGCATGGCGGTGATCGCGACGAGACGGCGACCGGATCTCGACCCCTTGCCGCCGACGATCGTGCTGTCAGCGACGATGCCGGTGATGGTCAGGGTGAGCACCGTGGTGGTGAGATCCGGGACGGCGACCTGGCGGGCGGCGGCGTTCTGCACCCCCATGGCCGTGGCCAGGACGAAGATGAGCGGGTAGCGGAATCCGGCCGTGACGGGACTTCCGCTGAGCGACGCCAAGACGACCGAGGCGCCGAGCAGCGCCGCCTCGACCGCAGTGGCCGTGCTGAGCAGGCGGCCCCGGTGCGCCCCATATCTCTTCCCGGCCTGACCGCCGACGAGGGCGCCGAGGCAGAACGACGCCAGGGCCACTACGGATGCGCCGATGGAGAACCCCGGTGCGCCGGCCAGGGCGAAGCCCAGGAAGACCACGTTTCCCGTCATGTTGGCCACGAACACATGCCCGAGCACCAGGTAGCTGAAGGCGTCGACCAGCCCGGTAACCAGCGTCATGGCCACCAGCAGCGGCGGCAGCGGACCGTCCCGGCCCGACCGGGTCGGAAAGAGAGTCTGGCGGACTTCGGTGAGGAAGGTGTGCATGGGGAGCTCCTTCTCGCGGCGGGTGTGACGGCGCGGGGCAGCGATACCTGCCCGCCCGGCAATTCTCGCCCGGGCGGGCGGGGAGAGCACGCGAGTCCCGCCTCCCCATGAGGCGGGCGGAACGGCGGACCGCCTCGGACCGGGGCCACGGATGACCTACGATTTCTCCGTGCCCCCTCGTAGGGCGTCCGGAGAGGCATGGGTCTCCCATGGCGCCGAACCACGAGCGGTCGAGGCGATCGAGTCCGCTCTCCAGACGCTCCTCCAGCGCCACCCCGATGGTGTGGTCTTCGCGATCAGCGGTGGGGGCGTCCCGAAGCCGATGCCGGTGCCCGGGACCATCCCGCTGGTCCGCCATGAGTCCGCGTCGGGTGACGCACAGCTCATGGACGAGGTCATCCCGGCCGACCGCGCCCTGGTGGCCAAGCTGTGGGGACAGGCACGCACCCAGGGCGCCGCCGTGGCCGTGGTGCGGCGAGTCAGCGACCCGGAGAACCCGTCCAACCTGTACCTGCTGGACGTGAGACACAGGCATCAGGTGATGATCGGCCTGTTCACGCCGGGCTACTCGTCCGACGGCGACGAGGTCATCGAGGCCGCACGTCTCCCGATGCCACCCCCCCGCCTCGCCCGCGCGTTGAAGGACACCAGCGCCGTCTTCACGTGGGTCGACCCCACGCTCTCGGTCATCCTCGGTTGGGCCCCTGAGGAGCTCATCGGTCAGCGCACGCTCGAGTTGGTGCATCCCGACGACCGGGAACTGGGCATTGGGACGTGGTTGGAAATGCTGGACTCCGACGACCAGAGCCCCCCCGTCCGGCTGCGCCATCGGCACCGTGACGGCTCATGGGTCTGGCTCGAGGTCACCAACCAGAAGCGCCCCAGTGACGGGGACGACGAGGTCAGCATCCTGGCGCAAATGCTGGACGTCTCCGAGGAGATGGCCACCATCGATGCGCTGCACGCCCGGGAGCAGCTCCTTGGCCAGCTCACCGAGACGGTCCCGGTCGGGCTCTTCCATGCAGACCTCGCCGGCAACCTCCTGTTTGCCAACGGGCGCCTCTCCGAGCTGTTGGGGTCACCGTTCGGGCCGAGATTGATCGACCAGCTCGAGCGCGTCGACCCGGAAGACCGTGCCCAACTCGAGGCCGCCCTCGGTGCGGCCACCGACGGGGCGGAGCTCGACACCATCGTGCGGATTCCCGAAGAAGGCAGGACCCGCCACTGCTCCGTCAGCGTCCGGCCTCTCCGTGACGACTACGGGATCGTCATCGGGTTGACCGGCTGCGTCGAGGACGTCACGGCCAGCGTGCAGAGCCGCAGCGATCTCGAGGTGAAGGCCATCAGCGACCCGCTGACCGGGTGCCTGAACCGCGCGGGCACGCTGGCCGTGCTGCAGGACACGCTGGATCGTGCTGTCGGAGTGACCGACCGCGTGGGAACGGCCGCCATCTTCGTCGACCTCGACCAGTTCAAGCCGGTGAACGACCAATTCGGTCACGCCACCGGCGACGAGGTGCTCCTTCGTGTGGCCGAACGGATACGCAGGTCAGTGCGCTCGGGCGATGTCGCGGGGCGTCTCGGCGGGGACGAGTTCCTCGTGATCTGCCCGAACGTGGTCGACCCGGAAACCGCTCTCGCCATCGCGCGCTCCTTGACGCTCCGTGCCTTTGGCTCACCGATCGATCTGGGCACCGCCAGCGTGCAGATCCGCGCCAGTCTCGGGGTCGCGTGGTCCGACGAGCGGAACGCACACGCCACGGCGCTGGTCGCCCAGGCGGACGCCGCCATGTACCGGTCGAAGCGTGAGGGACGTTCCGAACCGGTGCTGTTCAGCGACCCGGCGGCCTGAAGCATCAATCGGTGAAGCCGATGGAGGCGTGGCTGGCGTCGCAGAACGGCTTGTTCTTCGAGGCGCCGCACCGGCAGAGGGTGACGCGGTTGCGCACCTCGTAGGGATCCCCGTCGGCGGCGACGACGGGGATCCCACCCCTCACCCACAGTGGTCCGGCCACGCCCTCGGCCGGATCCTCGACGACGCCGATCGATCGCTCCAGCCGTGGCTCCAGCGGGGCCTTGGTCTCGCGGTCCCAGGCCACCAGGCGCCCGGACGGGCAGAGCCCGGCCTCCTGCGCGGTCATCGTGGCCGCGTCCTGGCCGGCCTGCTCGACCAGGTTCCACACCTGGCCGGCGACGTCGCAGAACCGGGCAAACGCGCAGAGGGGCTCTGCGTCCGTGAGCATCAGGGTGGGGCCCTCCTGGACGCCGGCTTGCCGCAGGTAGGGCTCGCGGCTCGCCGTCTCCGCCCCTTCGAAGCCCACGCGCGCGTGTGATCCGTCGCAGAACGGCTTGTCGGCGGACTGGCCGCAGCGGCAGAGAGCGCAGGTCGCCTTGGTCTCGTACGACTCGCCCTGGCGCCAGCTGACGGAGTTCCCCTCGCCGTCGGCGACGATCGTCTGCCGGGCGATCGGCACCGAGCCGGAGACCAGGTACGGCCCGTTGTCGGTCACCCTGACCTGCATCGTCTCATCGGGTTCCATGGGCGCCTCCCGGAGGCGGACAGCGTCCGCCCCCATGTGGATGCCGGACTCCCACCATTCCTATCCCTTTCGGGAGCCGTTGCCAACGGTCGTGCGGCCGACGGGCGGGTCGTTCCGGCCCTCGGACCTGGTCAGACCGGAGACACGCGGAGGCCGAGTGCCCCTCGCACGGCACGAATCGTGACCACAGGGTGAGCCTTGCGCGAACAAAAGGTGGACTTCGCCGCCGACCTGGGTATCTTCATGGTCCGTGGCGCCCCCTATGGAGCAATCCGTCCTGAATCTGTTCGCGCTCGTGAGAGAGGCGATGGCGCGGGCCACCTGGGCACTGCTGAACGGCGACATGGAGCTGGGCCAGGCGGTGGTCGACGGGGACCAGGCGGTCGACGAGATGACGGCCGAGTTGGAGCTCCTGGTCTGGTCGCGCATTGAGGCCGAGGATCTCGACGGCGCCGCGCTGCGCCAACTGGTCGGCATCCTCCTCATCCTCCCCGAGCTCGAACGGAGTGCCGACCTCGCCGAGCACATCGCCCAGAGGGCACTCTCGAACACCGGCTCCGAAATGACGCCGGTCGCCCGCGGCATCGTGCAGCGGATGTCAGAGGTGGCGGCCGACATGTGGCAGTCCACCGCGGCGGCCTACACGGGGAACGATGCGGATGGACTCGAGCTCCATGAGGCGGACGAGGAGTTGGACATCCTCCATGATCGCCTGACGGCGGAGATCGCCAACGGGGAGATGCCGACCACGGTCACCGCGCAGGTCACACTGCTCTCCCGCTTCTACGAGCGGCTCGGAGACCACGCCGTGAATCTCAGCCGGCGGATCGCCGCCCTGCAGCGGTAGCGAAGGACCGCTCCGGAGTCACCCGGTAGGGGCGGTCGCCCCGGAACGGCGGCGTCCGGGTTCGGCAACGGCGCTCGGAGGGAGTTCCCGGCCGTCGACCCTCGCGTGGGGGAAGATGGCCCCGTGTCGAGCGGCCCCGAACCCGTGCGCGAGCAGCAGAAGGGCCGTGGAGGCGAGCCGCGGTGGCCGATGGCGCTCGCCGTCATCGCGACGGGGCTGCTGCGGGCGACCCTTCCCCACCAGCTGCGCAACGGCGACGCCGCGTGGCTCTTCCTGGTCATCCTCGTCGTGCTCCTCGGCGCGTTGATCATCGGCGATCCCGGCCGCATCGACCGTGACCGCCCGTGGCTCCACAACCTGACCAGCGTCCTCATCGGGCTGATCTCCGTCGCCAACGCGGACGCGGCCGTTCGCCTGGTGATCGGCATCGTCGACGTGTCCAGCTTCACGCAGGACGCCAAGGTGCTGTTGGCCAGCGGCGGGGCCATCTGGCTGACCAACATCATCGCCTTCGCACTGTGGTACTGGAACCTCGACCGTGGTGGTCCCGCCGCCCGCGCGCTGGGCACCGGCCCGAGCGCCGCCCTGATCTTCCCCGAGATGCTGCACAAGGAGCACGTCGCCGTGGGCTGGTACCCGACGTTCATCGACTACTTCCACTTCGCGTTCGCCACCGCGACCGCCTTCAGCCCCACCGACGTATCGGCGGTCAAGCCCTGGATGAAGCTGATGATGATGGCCGAGGAGGCCATCTCGCTCGTGGTCGCGATCCTGGTGGTCGCCCGCGCCGTCAACATCCTGAAATGACCCTCACCGCGCACCACTGTCCCCGGTGAGCGGCAGGGCGGACGCCGGCGACCCACCCCCTGCGGGCACGGTCGCCGACCCGCTCGCCCTCTCGAGCGGCCGGGGGCGCTGGGTCGTCGCCGCCACGGTGCTCGGTTCGGGCATCGCCCTGCTCGATTCGACCGTCGTCGGCATCGCCCTCCCCTCCATCGGGCGCGACTTCCACGGAGGCGTGGGCACGCTGCAGTGGGTCGTGACCGGCTACTCGCTGACGCTGGCGGCCTTCCTGCTCCTCGGGGGGTCGCTCGGGGACCGCTACGGCCGCAGGCGGATCTTCCTGGTCGGGGTCGTCTGGTTCGCCGCCGCGTCGGCGTGCTGCGGCCTGGCCCCGGATGCCGAGCTGCTCGTCCTCGCCCGGGTGGTCCAGGGCGTCGGCGGCGCGCTGCTCACCCCCGCCAGCCTGGCCATCCTGCAGGCGTCGTTCCGCGCCGACGACCGCGCCAAGGCCATCGGCGCCTGGTCGGGCCTGAGCGGCGTGGCGGCGGCGGCCGGGCCGCTCGTCGGGGGCTATCTCCTGGCCGTCGGCTCGTGGCGCTGGGTCTTCTTCATCAACCTCCCCCTGGCCGCCGTCGTGCTCGTCCTGACCGCACGCCATGTGCCCGAGTCGAGGGATCCGACCAGCACCGGCCGGATCGACGGCATCGGGGCGTCCCTGGCCGTCGTCTTCCTCGCCGGGCTGACCTACGGGCTCATTGAGGCCCCCGCCCGCGGCTGGTCGAGCCCGGCCGTGGTCGCCTCGCTCGCCATCGCGGCCGTGGCTGCGCCCGCCTTCTTCATCTTCGAGCACCACCGTGCCCGCCCCATGCTCCCGTTGGGGCTGTTCCGGTCCCGCCAGTTCAGCGGGGCCAACGCCGTGACCTTCGCCGTCTACGGGGCCCTCGGCGGCGCCCTGTTCCTCCTGCCGGTGGAGCTGCAGATCGTGCAGCACTACAGCCCGCTCGAGTCCGGGCTCGCGCTGTTCCCGCTGACGCTCGTCATGCTGGCCCTGTCGGCCCGCTCCGGCCAGCTGTCGGCGCGCATCGGCCCCCGCCTCCAGATGACGGTGGGGCCGCTCGTGGTCGGCGCCGGCCTGGCCCTGCTGGGGCGGGCCACGGACACCGGGAGCTACTGGACCGAGGTCTTCCCGGCCGTGATGGTGTTCTCCTTCGGCCTGGCGATGACCGTGGCCCCGCTCACGGCCACCGCCATGGGGGCGGCGCCGGCCCAGCACTCGGGCGTCGCGTCGGCGGTCAACAACGTCGTGGCCCGGGCGGGAGGGCTGCTCGCCGTCGCCGTGCTCCCGTTGCTCGCCGGCCTGACCGGGTCCGCGGCGCTCGGAGCCACCGAGCTGGCCGCCGGGTTCCGCACCGCCATGCTGATCTCCGGCGTCACCTGCGCCGCCGGTGGCCTGGTCGCCGCCCTGACCATCCGCAACCCCTCGCACGGGCCGGCGCCCGTCCACCGCCGCGACGAGCGGTGCTGGTCGTGCCCCGTGAGCGGCCCACCGCTGCAGCCGGCGCTGGCGGCCGCCGGCGATCGCCCGGACTGACTCCGACGTGCGGGCCGCCCCCGCGTGCATAAAGGTGGGCCCATGCCACGCACCGCCCGCCCGGCCGCGCCGCAGGTCTTCTCCCCGGCCCCCCTCGGCCCGCTCACGCTGCGCAACCGGATCATCAAGGCCGCCACCTTCGAGGGCGTGATGCGCGGTGGCACGGCGAGCGACGCACTGGTCGAGTTCCACCGCCGGGTGGCCGCCGGCGGCGCCGCCATGTCGACGGTGGCCTACCTCGCCGTGTCGCCCGAGGGCCGGACCGACCGCCACTGCCTGCTCCTCGACGAGGCCACGGTGCCCGGTCTCCGCCGGGTCACCGACGCCGTCCACGCCGAGGGTGCCGCGGTGGCGGCCCAGATCGGCCACGCCGGGCCGGTGGCCAACGCGCGCTCCAACGGAGCTCCGGCGCTCTCGCCCTCCGGCGGCTTGACGCCGATGGGCTCGCGCCTGCGCGCCGTCGACGTGGCCGGCATCGAGCGCATCACCGAGGACTACCGGCGGGCCGCCGCGCTGGCGGTCGAGGCCGGCTTCGACTCCATTGAGGTGCACGTCGGCCACAACTACCTCCTGAGCGCGTTCTTGAGCCCGAAGCTCAACCGACGCGACGACCAGTTCGGCGGCTCGGTCGAGAACCGTGCCCGCTTCGCCCGCAACGTGCTGCGCACCGTGCGCGACGCCGCAGGACCACGGACGGCCGTCACGGCCAAGCTCAACATGGCCGACGGCGTGGACGGCGGGCTGTGGCTCGACGAGAGCGTCGAGATCGCCGCGCTCTTCGAATCCGACGGCGCGCTCGATGCGCTGGAGCTCACCGGCGGCAGCTCCCTGGCCAACCCCATGTACCTGTTCCGGGGCGACGCGCCGCTCAGGGAATTCGGGGCCACCCTGCCGGCGGCCGTCCGGCTCGGCTTCCGCGTCGTCGGCAACCGGTTCCTCAAGTCCTACCCGTACGAAGAGGCCTTCTTCCTCCCCTACGCGCGGCAGTTCAAGCGAGCGCTGTCCACCCCGCTCATCCTCCTCGGCGGCATCACCGAGCTGGCGACGGTCGAGGCGGCGCTGGCCGAGGGCTTCGCGTTCGTCGCCATGGCTCGTGCCCTCCTGCGCGAGCCCGACCTGCCCAACCGCATGCAGGCCGGCACGTCGACCACGTCGCTGTGCATCCACTGCAACAAGTGCATGCCCACCATCTACTCGGGCACGCGCTGCGTCCTGGTGGACGACCGCCCCGGTTCTGCCTAGGCCCGGACCGGCGGCCGACGCTCCGCCCACGGGGCCGCCTGCTCGAGCTGGCCGGCGAGCGCGAGCAGTGTCTCCTCGTCGCCGAAGCGCCCCACGAACTGCACGCCGATCGGCAGCCCGTCGTCGTTCCAGTGCAGGGGCAGCGAGATCCCGGGCTGGCCGGTCACGTTGAAGGGCGGCGTGAAGGGCACGTAGGCGGCGGCGCGCAGGAGGCCGGCCAGCGGCTCGCCCGGGGGCGAGTCGAACGTCCCGATCGGTGCCGGCGGCTCACCGAGGGTCGGGGTCACCAGCACGTCGATGCCCTCGAAGTAGTCGGCGATCTGGCGGCTGATCTTCTGCAGCTCCTGGACCGATTCGAGATACCGGCCACCGTCGATGGAGCGGCCCAGCTGGGTCAGCGCCCACGTCAGGGGCTCGACGTCACCCTCCTCCATGCTGCGGCCGACCCGATGCTCCCAGTCGCCGGCTGACCAGGCGTTGGAGCACGCCCACTGGTTGATGAAGTGGGCCGTGAAGGCGTCCCCGTCGACGGAGAGCGTCGCCTCCTCGACCCGGTGCCCGAGCGACTCGCACAGCGCAGCGGTGTCGCGGACCGCGGTCACGCAGTCGGGGTGCACCCCGCTGCCGGTGGGCGAGGCCGTCATGACCGCGATGCGCAGGGCGGCGGGTGCGGTCGCCGCCGCGGCGGCGAAGGACGGCCCGCGCAACGGTGGGGCCCAGTAGGGGTCGCCCGGGACGGGGCCGGCGGTGACGTCGAGGATCGCCGCGCTGTCGCGCACCGAGCGCGTCACCACGTGCTCAATGACGAGCCCGCCCATCATGTCGCCGTACTGGGGCGCCAGGGAGTTGCGTCCCCTGGTCGGCTTCAGCCCGACCAGGCCGCAGCACGAGGCCGGGATCCGGATCGATCCGCCACCGTCGTTGGCGTGCGCCACCGGCACCATGCCCGACGCNNAACTCGGGCGTGTTGGTCTTGCCACAGACCACGAAGCCGGCGTCGATGTAGCGCTGGGTCAGCTCCTGGGTGACCGTCGAGATGTAGTCACCCGAGAAATCGGTCCCCTCGTTGTAGGGCGTGCCCGCCAGCTCGGCGCCGAGGTCCTTGAGGAGGAACGGCACACCGTGGAAGGGGCCGTCGGGCAGCTCGCCCGCCGCCTCGGTGCGGGCGCGGTCGAAGAGCTCGTGGATGACCGCGTTGAGCTGTGGGTTCAGCGCCTCAATGCGCGTGATGGCCTCGCCGACGAGCTCCGCCGGTGAGACCTCTTTGGTGCGGACCAGCTCCGCCTGCGCCGTCGCGTCCAGCCATGCCGTGTCCTCGCTCATGGCGCCACGGTAGCGAGGGGTGACCCGGCGCGCCCGGCCGGCCGGTTCAGGCGCTGACGGGCTCGGCCACGGTCTGCGGCCGCCGCGCGCCGGTCCGGACGGCGATCGCCTCGGTGACCGTCACGTCGGCCCCGCAGGCGACGCAGCGCCGGCGGTCGTCGAGCTCACCGCCACAGCCCCGATGCTGGAGGATCATGGGCCGCTCGCCCTCCAGCCCGTAGCGATCACCCCACTGCAGGAGAGCGACCAGGACGGGCCAGAGGTCCGCGCCCTTCTCGGTCAGGCGGTATTCGTTGCGCACGGGGCGCTCCTGGTAGGGGCGCTTCACGAGGATCCCCTCCTCCACCAGGCGCTCGAGGCGGGCCTGGAGGATGTTGCGCGCCACGCCCAGGTCGCGCTGGAGGTCGTCGAAGCGACGGATGCCCAGGAAGACGTCGCGGATGATCAGCAGCGTCCACCGTTCGCCCACGACCTCGAGCGTCGACGCCACCGGGCAGTACTGGCTCGGGTAGTCACGATTCAGCATCCCCCCAGCATACAGCAGATTTCATCGGAGTCGGTTGCTTTATACAACTTTCTTGGTACAGTACGTTGCATGACAGAACTCACGATCCGGTCCACGGCTCCGTCCGAGCGCTCCCGCCCCGTGCTCACCGCCCTGATCGTGCTGACCGGGGTCTTCTTGTCCTCACTCGACCTCTTCATCGTCAACATCGCCTTCCCGAGCATCTCGGCGAGTTTCCACGGGGAGAGCCTGAGCTCGCTGTCGTGGGTGCTCAGCGCCTACACCATCGTGTTCGCCGCCGCCCTCGTCCCGGCCGGGCGCTGGGCCGACCGCGCCGGGCGCAAGAAGGCGTTCCTCATCGGCCTGGCGGTCTTCACCGCCTCCTCGGCGCTCTGCGCCCTCGCCCTCTCGCTCGGCTTCCTGGTGGCCGCCCGCGTCCTGCAGGCGACGGGCGGCGCACTCATGCTGCCGACCTCCCTCGGCCTGCTGCTCCCGGCCTTCGGGCCCGAGCGCAAGGGGGCCGCCATCGGGCTGTGGTCCGCCGTCGGCGGCGCCGCAGCCGCCTTCGGGCCGCCCATCGGCGGGCTCCTGGTCCAGGTCAGCTGGCGCTGGGTGTTCCTGGTGAACCTGCCCTTCAGCGTGCTGGCGCTCGTCTTCGGCGTCCGCTCGCTGCGCGAGGTGCGCGACCCGGCCGCCCACAAGTCCGACGTGCTCGGCGCCGCGCTGCTCTCGGTGTCGGTGGCCAGCCTCGTGGCCGCCATCGTGGAGGGCTCGGACTGGGGCTGGCTGAGCGCGCGCATCGTGGGCGCCTTCGCCGTGGCCGTCGCCTCGGGCGCCTGGCTCGTCGTACGCTCGTACCGCCACCCGAACCCCATCATCGAGCCCGCCGTCATCCGGCACCGCGCCGTCGCCCTCGCCGACCTGAGCTCGCTCGCCTTCTTCGGCGGCTTCGGGGCGTTGGTCCTCGGTGGCGTGCTGTTCCTGACCGGCGTCTGGCACGAGTCGATCCTGCGGGCGGGCTTCATGATCGCTCCCGGACCCCTGCTGGCCGCGCTCACCGCCTTCCCCGGTGGGCTGCTCGGGGCCCGCATCGGGCACCGCGCCGTCGGCACCGCCGGCTCGCTGCTGTTCGCGGCCGGCGGGCTGTGGTGGATCACCCATGCCGGCGCCGTGCCGGACTGGGCCGGCGCCTACCTGCCCGGCAGCATCGTGAGCGGCATCGGTGTGGGGCTGATGCTGCCCTCGCTCGGCGGCGCCGCCACGGCCCCGCTCCCCCCGCAGCGCTTCGCCACGGGCTCCGCGCTCTACGCAATGACGCGCCAGATCGGCATCGCTCTCGGGGTGGCGTGCCTGGTCGCCGTCCTCGGCTCCGCCACGGGCGCGACGGCCGTGACCGCCTTCCACCACGCCTGGATCTTCATGATCGCCTGCAGCCTGGTGGCCGGTGCCATCCTGCAGGGCATCGGCACCCGCGTCACCGAGACCGCCGACGCCGGGACGGTGGCGCTCGACGAGGCGCCCGCGTCCGGGGCGGCGCCCTACGCGCTGGCCGGTGGCAAGTAGGCGGGGTTGGCCACCAGCAGCTGGTCACGCGCCGACGCGGCGAGCGCGGCTGCCACGGGTTCCCAGCCGTCGTCGAAGTCCCCGGCCCGGATGGCGGCGGCCAGCGCGGCATCGTCGCTGATCCCGAGGTCACGCAACCGGTAGGCGTGGGCGACGGCCACGTCCCGGCCGTACACGAGCTCGCGTTCCACGATGGCGAGCGCGTTGCGGGCCACCCGCGCTTCGAAGCGCGCCCCGCCCTCGCTGCGCTCCATCACGTCGGCCTCGAGGTACTCGCGGACGGCCTCGACCAGCTCGGCCGCCGTCGGCCTCCCGAACGGCGCCACCGGGTTGCCCGTGGCGACCGGCTCGGGGGCGGGCTCGCCGGGAGCCACGCCCAGCAGCGTGAAGAGGTCCCATTCGCTCTCGCAGACCCGCCGGCCGATGGCGGCCAGCTCCACGGAACGGGTCGCCCCGCTGAGGTGCGCGGAGGCCTGCAGGGAGCAGATGACCGCCCACTTCACCGTGGCGTGCACCTGCCACCAGTGCACCCGGTCGCGCTCCATCGCCTCACCGCCGGCCGCGGCATACGAGCCGAGCAGCTCGTGCAGTGTGCCGAAGCCGCCCACCTCGCCGCCACCGCCGAAGCGCCAGGCCGGCGCGCAGAGCCACCCGATGTCCTCGGCCGGGTCCCCGGCATGGGCGAGCTCCCAGTCGAGCACGCCCCGCAGCCCCTCGGGGCCGACGAGGAAGTTGCCGCAACGGAAGTCGCCGTGCACCGTGACCCGCGGGCCGGTCGCGGGCCGGTGCCGGTCCAGCCAGCGGGCACCGAGCTCGAGCGCCGGGCGCGCCTCGCCCAGCGCGTCGAGGAAGGACAGGGGGTCACCCAGGGGGTCGGCGGCCGGGAGCCCGTCGACCGAACCCGGGTCGATGGTGTGGATGGCGGCCAGCGCGCGGCCGCACTGCGCCGTCAGCGCGCTCCGGGCCCCGGACCACTGCGCGTCGCGCAGGATCTTGCGCGGGATGGTCTCGCCCTCCAACCGCTCGACCACCAGCCAGTCGGCGCCCAGGTCGTCGCCGACGCCCATGGCCACGACGGCGGGCACCGGGACCCCCGCCGCGTGCGCCGCCTCGAGCAGCGACCGTTCCATCGGGACCTTGCCCGACTGGGTGCCGATGTCGCCCCGGTCCATCTGGAGGATGAGCCGGCGCGGCGCGGCGCCGGGCGACTCGAGCTCGAACGCGCTCGTCACCCTCGATGCGCCACCCGAGAGCCGGTGCAGGTCCCGCACGGTCCCGCCGAGGTGCGCGCCGAGCGCCGCCGCGATCTCGTCCCCGCGCCGCCGTGCCATCGTCCGCGCCGCTAGGTGACGGGGACGACGGGCCTCCCGCCGTCGTCGAGCTGGTGGAGGTACTCGCAGATGCCGAAGCCGGTGCGGACCTCGCCGGCCGGGTCCTCGTAGGTCCACCGCGCCAGGCCCTCGTTGACCATGGTGCCGCCGGCCTGGCCGATGTCGGCCACCCGCAGGACGTCGCCGCGCAGCGGGTAGATACGGCCCGACTTGTCGTGGACCTCGAGGTGCACGACCCGGTGCGTCACGCCGTCGTCGGCCAGCTCGGTGCGCACGTCCCACTCGCGCACCGACGTCGCCCGGTCGCCGTCCCAGACCCAGCCCCGGTGCAGGTCGCCGGCCTCGGTGCCGAGGCGGATGCCCCCGAAGTGCATGTCCTCGCCGATGTTGCCGTTGCTGAAATTGATGGAGAACCAGCGCCACATCTTCGGGCCGCCCCAGCGGCGCGGGCCCCACGAGCGGTCACGGTTGCCGTGCGCACCGTGCCATTCGTGGCGGACACCGTCGACGGTGAGGGAGCCGGTCCAACGGCCCGCCTGCTCGAGGTGCCCCTTGCCCACCGTGCCGGCGGCCGCCGCCGCCTCGGCGGACTTCGGGCCGCCGCTCGGCTGGCCGTCGGTGCCGATGGCAGGCGTGATGGCGTCGAACCGCACGTCGAGCGAGACGGGGACGGGGTGGGTCGCGGTCTCGCCGCGCTGGCACGGGCGGGCCCGCACCTCGCCGTCCATGGTCAGGCGCCACGACTGCAGTGGCTCGAGCATCTCTTAGCGGACGTCGCCCACCAGGAGCACGGTGTCGACCATCTCCCGCTGCTCCCGCACCGAGCGGTACTCGCCCAGCTCACCGCCGGGCAGCCACAGCGACATCCCGACGTCCATCGTCCCCTCGTTGGGCCGGATGCCGATGCGGCTGAAGAGGCCCGAGTCCGTCCCGGGGTCGTACGCGTTGAAGTAGTACGACTCGCTCCAGGCGGTGTCGCCTTCCACGGGATGGGCGAGGTCGTGGCGGGCGTCGAGGATCGGCATCGCTACACCATTGTCTGTCCGGCGCTCACGTTCAACGCCTCCCCGGTGACCCCGGCCGCCGACTCGGAGAGCAGCCAGCAGATGGCGCTGGCGATCTCCTCTGCGCTCTGCAGCCGGCCGAGCGGGATCTCGCGGGCGATGTAGGCGGCCAGGCCTTCCGGCCCGCCCATGAGGTTCTCGAACATGGAGTCCTTGTTCATCAGGTCGGTGTCGACCGTGCCCGGGCACACCGCGTTGACCGCGATGCCCGCCGGCCCGAGTTCGAGCGCCATGGTCTGGGTCATGAGGATCACCCCGGCCTTGGCGGCGCAGTAGGGGCCGAGGAACGGGAAGCCCCGCTTTCCCGCCTGGCTCGACACGTTGCAGATCCGCCCGCCCACGCCGCCGGCCACCATGCGGGTGGCGCAGGCCTTGGCGACCAGCCAGGTCCCGACCACGTTGACGTCGAGCACGCGGCGGAACTCGGCGACCCCGACGTTGAGCAGCGGGCCGAGGCCGAATCCCGGGCCGCTGCCCCCGGCGACGTTGGCCACCAGGGTGACCGTGCCCAGCTCCTCGCTCACCCGGGCCACGGCGGCCTCCACGGCGGCCTCGTCCGCCACGTCGGCCTGCACGGTGAGCGCCCGCCCCCCGAGGGCCGTGATCTCGGCGGCCAGGGAGTCCAGATCGTCGTGGCTGGCGGTGCCGTGCAACGGGGCTTCCTCGTAGGGCCGGGCGATGTCGAGGCAGGCCACGTCCGCCCCGCCCCGGGCCAGGCCGAGCGCCGTGGCCCGGCCGATACCCCGTGGGCGTGCCGCCCCGGTCACCAGTGCGACCTGGTCCGCGAACGGGCGCTGCTCAAGTCCTTGTGTGAAACTCACTGGGCAAACGTAGCGACGAATGCGGGCGGCCGCGCTGCCCGGGGGGTGTGCCGGCATGCGGGCCGCAGTCACGAGGGGCGGAAGGTTGGTACTGGGCGAGGTGCCCGATCCCGTCCCGTCCTCGGGCCATGTCGTGGTGCGCTCGCTGGCCGCCGGCATCTGCGGGTCGGACCTGCACGCCCTGGCCGACTTCCCCCATTTCACCGGCCTGATGGACTCGGTGGGCGTGCCCGCCCTCGACCCGACGGCCGACTGCGTGTTCGGCCACGAGTTCTGTGCCGAGGTGGTCGAGCACGGTCCCGACACCGCCGGCACGCTGCCGGTGGGGACCCGGGTGTGCTCGGTGCCCATCGTCCTCGGGCCGACAGGGGTCGAGCAGATCGGCTACTCCAATGCCTACCCGGGCGCCCTGGCCGAGCACATGGTGCTCCAGGAGCTGCTGTGCCTCCCGGTCCCGGACGCGCTCAGCACCGAGCTCGCCGCGCTCACCGAGCCGCTCGCGGTCGGCGAGCACGCCGTGGGGCTGGCCGGCCTCAGCGAGGGCCAGCCCTGCCTCGTGGTGGGGTGCGGCCCGGTCGGGCTGGCCGTCATCGCCGCGCTGAAGGGGCGGGGCCACGGTCCGGTCCTCGCCGCCGACTACTCCCCGACGCGACGGCGCCTGGCCGAGGCCTTCGGAGCCGACGAGGTGCTCGACCCCGCCGAGGGCTCGCCCCACGACCGCTGGTCCGACTTCGGCATCGCCCGCACGGTCGTGGAGCGCATCGGGGCGGGCATGCTCGGGGCCGTCGTGCAGGACCCCGTCATCTTCGAGGCGGTGGGCGTCCCGGGCATGCTCCAGTCACTCCTCGCCGAGGCCCCGCCGCACAGTCGGATCGTGGTGGTGGGGGTGTGCATGCACTCCGACACCATCGAGCCGTTCATGGCCGTGACCAAGGAGATGGAGCTCCGCTTCTCCTTCGGCTACACACCGGACGAGTTCGCCGCCACCCTGGCCCGCCTGGCCTCCGGCGTCCCCGGCGCCGACCTCCTGGTCACGTCCGCCGTCGACCTCGCCGGTGCCCCGGGCGCCTTCGAGACGCTGCGCACGCCGGGCGAGCACGGCAAGATCCTCGTGACGCCGTAGGGACGACACCGGATGACACCGACAGACATGGAGAGCGATGACCACCATTGACGCCGACGGCCGACTCAGGTTCGGGATCTTCCTGGCCCCGTTCCACCCGGTGGGCCAGAACCCGACGCTGGCGCTCGAACGCGACCTCCAGCTGGTCGAGCACCTCGACGCGCTCGGCTTCGACGAGGCCTGGTTCGGCGAGCACCACTCGGCCGGCTACGAGATCATCGCCTCACCCGAGGTCTTCATCGCCGCCGCCGCGCAACGCACGAAGCAGATCCGCCTCGGCACCGGCGTCTCGTCGCTGCCCTACCATCACCCCTTCATGCTGGCCGACCGCATGGTGCTCCTCGACCACCTGACGCGGGGCCGCGTCATGCTGGGCGTCGGGCCCGGCGCGCTGCCCTCCGACGCCTTCATGATGGGCATCGACCCCGCCAAGCAACGCGACATGATGGAGGAGTCGCTCCAGGCGATCCTGCTCCTGCTGGCCGGCGAGACGGTCTCCATGGAGACGGAGTGGTTCAAGCTCGTGAAGGCCCGCCTGCAGCTGCTGCCCTACCAGCGCCCCTTCCCCGAGGTGGCCGTCGCCGCGCAGGTGTCGCCGGCCGGGCCCCGCGCCGCCGGCCGCTTCGGCTGCAGCCTGCTCTCGCTCGGCGCGACGACCACCGGGGGCTTCGACGTGCTGGCCTCCCACTGGGAGGTCATGGAGCAGCGGGCCGCCGAGTTCTCCACCACGGTCGACCGCAACAACTGGCGGCTGGTCGGGCCCATGCACATCGCCGACACCAAGGAGCAGGCGATCGCCGACGTGGCCTTCGGGCTCGCCGACTGGGTGGACTACTTCGAGCGGGTGGCCGCCCTCCCGTTGGCACCCGACACCGAGAACTTCGAGTCCCTCGTCGACGCCCTGAACGCGTCGGGCATGGCCGTCATCGGCACGGTGGACGACGCCATCGCGCAGATCGAGCGCCTGCAGTCCCAGTCCGGCGGCTTCGGCACCTACCTGCTGATGGGTCACGAGTGGGCCGACACCGCCGCCACCCGGCACTCCTACGAGCTGATCGCCCGCTACGTGGCACCGCGGTTCCAGGGCTCCGCGGCGTCGCTCACCCGCAGCCGCGACTGGGCCGCCGAGAACCGGCCGGAGTTCATCGGCAGCGCCGTGAACGCCGTCATGTCGGCCATTCAGACCCACCAGGAGGAGAAGGCCCAGAAGTCCGAGGCTCAGGAGGCGGCGCCCCGTGGCTGACGTCACGCACGAGCAGATCCCGGCCAACGGGATCGAGCTGCACGTCGCGGTGGCCGGCCCGACGGACGGTCCGCCCGTCGTGCTCTGTCACGGGTTCCCCGAGCTCTGGTACTCCTGGCGCCACCAGCTCGGCGCGTTGGCGGACGCCGGCTACCGGGCCATGGCCCCCGACCTGCGCGGCTACGGCGCCAGCTCGCGTCCGAGCGAGGTCGCCGCCTACGGCTCGGACCAGCTCACCGGCGACCTGGCCGGGCTGCTCGACCACTACGGCTACGAGCAGGCGGCCTTCGTCGGCCACGACTGGGGCGCCATGCTGGTCTGGGAGATGGGTCGTCTGCGCCCGGAGCGGGTGGCGTCCATCTGCAACATGAGCGTTCCCTACTCCAACTCGCCGGCGCCACCCACGGAGATCTTCGAGGTGATCTTCGAGGGGAAGTTCTTCTACATGCTCTACTTCCAGCCGGTCGGGCCGGCCGAGGCCGAGTTCGAGGCCGACCCGCGCCTGTTCCTGCGCACCATGCTCTACGCCGCCGGCGGCGAGGGGATGGCCGGTGCGAACCCGCTGCCGGACGTGCCGCGCCAGGGCACCCGCTTCATGGACATCCTGCCGCCCGCGCCCGAGGTGCTCCCGGACTGGCTGACCGAGGCCGACGTCGACGTGTACGCCGCGGCCTTCGAGGAGAGTGGCTTCTTCGGGCCGGTGAGCTTCTACCGCAACATGGACGCCAACTGGGAGCGGTCGAAGGACATTCCCGCCTCCGTCTACACCATGCCCACCGCCTTCATCACGGGATCACTCGACCCGGTGAACGCCATGATGCCGGGCGCGGGCGAGGCCATGGCCGAGGCGCTGCCCGACTTCCGCGGCGGCACGGTCGTCGAGGGGGCCGGGCACTGGGTGCAGCAGGAGCGGCCGGCCGAGACCAACGCCGCGCTGTTGGAGTTCCTCAGCACCACGAGATGAGCGACCTCGTCCCGCTGCCACCCCAGCCGGCCGGGGTGCCGTGGCCGACCGACGGGTGGCCGACCGGGGACCTGCCGAAGGGCGTGCACCTGGCACCGCTGTTCGACGCGGCCTTCGACGAGGCGGGGCCCCTCGCCACCTCGTACGCCGTGCTCGTCGTCCACGGCGGCAAGGTCGTCGCCGAGCGCTACGGCGGGGCCCTCGAGCACTTCGACCGCNNCCCGAGTGGTCGGCTCCCGACGACCCCCGTCACGCCGTCACGCTGCGCCAGCTGCTCGCCATGCGCGACGGGCTCGACTTCACGGAGGACTACGTCGACGACCGGGTGTCCGACGTGATCCACATGCTCTTCGGGGAGGGCCAGGCCGACATGGCCCACTTCGCCGCCGACCGTCCGCTGGTCGCCGAGCCCGGGGCACGGTTCAACTACTCGTCGGGGACCTCGAACATCATCTCGGGCGTCGTGGCCCGGACGGTGGGGCCGGGAGAGGACTACGCCCGCTTCCTGCACGGTCGCCTCTTCGGGCCCATCGGCATGGCGAGTGCGGACCCCGAATTCGACGAGGCCGGCACGTGGGTGGCCTCGTCCTACGTGCGCGCCACGGCACGGGACTTCGCCCGCTTCGGGCTGCTGTACCTGCGCGACGGGATGTGGGACGGCGTCCGCATCCTCCCGCCGGGCTGGGTCGACTACGGCCGCACCTGGGCCTCGGTGGACCCCGACGACCACAACCCGTACGGCGCCCACTGGTACGGCGTGGTGGGCGACACCCTGGGGACGTTCCGCGCCGCCGGCTACGAGGGGCAGTCGATCACGATCTGCCCCGCCCTCGACCTCGTCGTGGTGCGGCTCGGCAAGACGCCACTGGAGCGCAAGGCCAACCTGGTGCCGTGGCGCGCCGCCATGGTCCGGGCCTTCGCCGACGCGCGCTGAGGGAGCGCCTCAGGCGTCCTTGGGGCTGGCGATGAACACCGGGATCTGGCGGTCCGTCCTCTCCTGGTACTCGGCGTAGGGCGGGTAGGCGGCGACCGCCCGCTCCCACCACTGCGCCTTCTCGTCCCCGGTGACCTCGCGCACGTCGACCGCGAAGGGCTCGGGGCCATCCTGGATCACGACCTCGTCGGGGTGGGCTACCAGGTTGTGGAACCACTCGGGGTTCTCGGGCGCCCCGCCCTTGGAGGCCACCAGCGCGTACTCGCCGTCGTGCTCCACCTTCATGACCGGGTTCTTGCGGACCTTGCCGCTCTTGGCCCCCCGGGTGGCCACCACGATGATGGGCATCCCCGTGTCGAGGAGGGTGTTGGCCCGCTGGCCCCCGGAGGCCGCGTACTCGGCCTCCTGGTCGCGGACCCACTCGTATGGGCTGGGCTCGTAGTCACCTTGGAGTGTCGTCATGGAGCGATCGTATTGGTCCGGCGCTACTGTCCGCTCCGTGCCCCACGAGCCCATGGCGCCCGGCGACGTCCTCGCCCTCCACTCGACCCTGTCCAACTGGGGACGCTGGGGCGACGACGACCAGCTGGGAGCGCTCAACCTCATCACGCCCGAGGTCACGGCCGCCGCGGCCGCCACGGTGCGGGCCGGGCGCACGGTCTCGTGTGCCCGGGCGCTCGACACCCGCGGTGCCGTCGACAACCCGAACCCGGTGGCCCACCACATGATCGGCACGGCGACCGAGGGAGGTGGCGCCGACTACATCGCCCTGGCCCCCCACGGCTTCGCCACCAGCCACATCGACGCCCTCTGCCACATCTTCCACGAGGGAAAGATCTTCAACGGCTACCCGGTCGAGACGGTCACCGCCCACGGCGCGACCCGCCTGGGCATCCACCACCTCCAGGCGGGCATCGTGACCCGGGGGGTGCTGCTCGATATCCCGGCGCTGCGCGAGGTCGACGCCCTCGAGCCGGGTGAGCCGATCTTCCCCGAGGACCTCGAGGCGGCCGAGGCACGGGCCGGCCTCCGCGTACGCGCCGGCGACGCGCTGCTGGTGCGCACGGGGCGCTGGCGCTGGCGGGCCGAGCACGGCGCCTGGGACGCAGCCACCCTGGCGGCCGGCCTGGACGCCTCGTGCCTGGCCTGGCTGCGCGACCGGGACGTGGCCACCCTGGGCAGCGACGGCGTCTCCGACGTCCTGCCCTCGCGGGTCGAGGGTGTCGTGATGCCGATCCACACGGTCGTCATCGTGGCCATGGGGGTCCACCTCATGGACAACCTGGACCTCGATGCGCTGGCCGACGCGTGCGCCGAGGAACGGCGCTGGGAGTTCCTCCTCACCGTGGCGCCGCTCGTGATCCGGCGCGGCACGGCGTCGCCGGTCAACCCGATCGCCGTCTTCTNNCCGCCTCAGCTCGGCGTGCCGCTCACCACGGGTGCGTTGAGGTGGATGGAGCCCGCCGAGCCGTAGAAGCCGGTGTCGCCGTAGCCGAAGATCCCTCCGTCCGACGCGGTCAGCCAGTAGCCGGCCCCGTCGAAGGTGCTCATCATCGCCACGATGGGCTTGTTGAGGGGCTGGCCCCCGCGTGAGCCCAGGAACGAGGAGTCGCCGTAGTTGAAGATGCCCCCGTCGGTGGCGACGAGCCAGTAGCCCCCGCCGTCGGGCGTGGCCGCCATGCCCACGATCGGCGCGTTGAGCTTCAGGCTGCCCGTCGAGCCGTGGAAGACGGCGTTGCCGTAGCTGAAGATCCCTCCGTCGGAGCCCACCTCCCAGTAGCCCCCGTTGCCCGGGGTGGCCGCGATGCCCACCATGGGCGCGTTGATGGCCTGGCCGCCGCGCGAGCCGTGGAAGTTCGCGCTGCCGTAGTTGAAGATGCCACCGTCGGAGGCCACCGAGTAGTAGCCCTCGNNCCGGGGTGTAGGACTCGACGAGAGGGAAGATGTTCGACGACGTGTCGGCGAAGTCGCCCCCGGCGATACAGGTGCCCCGGGAGGTGCAGTCCACCGCCTGGAACCCGGACTCAGCGGTCGAGCCCGTGGCCGCCGTGGACGGCAGTGGAGCGACGGCGTTGCTCCACGCGCCGCCGAGGTTGCTGTCGATGAGCGCGACATCGTTGCTCGAGGCGGTCGTGACATAGAAGCCCGCCGCGGTGCAGTCGGCGACCGAGAGGCACGACACGCCGTTGAGTGCCCCGTGGACCGCGCTCCCGGCGGCGGCACCGCTCGGCTGCGGCCCCTCCGCGGCGGTGACGGCACCCGCCGTCACCGTGTCGACGAGGGCCCGGATGCCTCCCGCCAAGTCCTCGTACTCGCCCACCGCCACACAGCCGTCGAAGGCGCACGACACGCCGTAGAGGTCGGCTCCCTGGTCCGACCCGCTGCCGGCGTTGCCCGGCTCGGGCGCGGCCTGCGCGGTCCACACCCCGTCGGCGAGGCTCTCGAGCAGGCCGTGCCCCCGTCCGGAGGTGTCCTCGTACTGGCCGACCGCCTCACACGAGGTCGTCGCACAGGAGACGGCATCGGCCTCGCTCGACTCGGCGGTGCCCGTGGCGGCACCGCTGGGCAACGACGTCGCCTGGTCGGTCCACGCTCCGTCGGGGGCCTGGGAGAACAGGAGCGCCTGCACGCGGTCGTCGCCGTTCTCGTAATAGCCGCCGGCCGCGCAGGCACCGCTGGAGGGGCACGAGACGTCCTTGACCCAGACGTCCTGGTTGGCGGCGGCGTCCGCCGGCTGGGGAGCTGCCTGCGCGCTCCAGGTGTCGCCGGTGAGCGTGTCGATCAGACCGACGTCCCTCCCGCTCCCGTTCTTGAAGAGACCACCGGCGACGCAATCGGTATCGGTCTGGCACGACACAGCCGAGAGCCAGGCGCCCGCGTCCGATCCGGTCCCCGCGCCGCTGGGCAGCGGCGTCTCCATGTCGCTCCAGACGCCGCCCGAGAGCGTCTCGATCAGCCCGTGATCGAGGAAGGTCGTGGTGTTCTCGTACTCGCCGACCGCGACACAGAACCCGACACGCGGGCACGAGACGCCGAAGAGCGAGGCGTCCGGGTCGGTCCCGGCGTCGGACGGGAGGGGTCCTTCGATGCTCGACCAGGTACCGCCGGCATACGTGTCGAGCAGGGGCAACGAGTTGTGCGCGCTCGTTTGGTAGTCACCGACCGCCGCGCAGAAGGCGGCGGACACGCACGAGTCGGAACTGATATCCGATTCAGGATTCGTCCCCGGCGCATCGGGGCCGCTCGGCAGTGGCGCCTGTGTGCCGGTCCAGCCCGGGGTGGGGGCTGCTGCCGTCGCGGTCCCGGTGGCGAAGAGGCCGCCGAGCGCACCCGCCCCGAGGGCCAGGACGCCGTCGAGGGCGACGACGGTGGTGCGCCGGAGCTTGGACGGGGTCACCCGGCCCGAAG
>PMPX01000205.1 GCA_003169235.1 Acidimicrobiaceae bacterium
ACCTCGTGGTTGCCGCGCCGCGCCCCGTAGGAGTTGAAGTCCTCGCGTGGCACGCCGTGGTCGGTGAGGTAGCGGCCGGCCGGAGTGGACGGCCCGATGGAGCCGGCGGGGGAGATGTGGTCGGTGGTGACGCTGTCGCCCACCAGGGCCAGCACCCGCGCGTCCACGATGTCGGCGACGGGGGCGGGGGTCATGGTCATCGTCTCGAAGAACGGGGGGTTCTTGACGTAGGTGGAGTCGTCCTGCCAGGCGTACGTCTCGCCCGAACTGGTCGGCACCTGCTGCCAGTACTCGTCGCCGTCGAAGACCGAGCTGTAGCGGGTGCGGAACATCTCCGACGTCAGTGAGCGCCGGATCGTCTCGCTGATCTCCTCCATGGAGGGCCACAGGTCCGAGAGGAGGACCGGGTTGCCCTCGGTGTCGGCGCCGATCGCCTCCGTCGTGAGGTCGAGGGCCATCGTGCCGGCCAGCGCGTAGGCCACGACCAGCGGGGGCGACGCCAGGTAGTTCAGCCGCACGTCGGGATGGATGCGCCCCTCGAAGTTGCGGTTGCCCGAGAGCACCGCCGCCACGGACAGGTCGCCCTCGTGCACCGCGTCGCTCACGCCGTCGAGGAGCGGGCCCGAGTTGCCGATGCAGGTCGTGCAGCCGTAGCCGACGAGGTAGAAGCCCAGCTGCTGCAGCGGTTCGATCAGGCCGGCACGCTCGAGGTAGTCGACGACCACCCGGGAGCCGGGGGCGAGCGAGGTCTTCACCCAGGGCTTGGACCGCAGGCCCCGCTCGACCGCCTTCTTCGCGACGAGCCCGGCGGCCACGAGCACCTGGGGGTTCGACGTGTTGGTGCAACTGGTGATGGCGGCGATCACCACGTCGCCGTCGGTGACCTGGTGGTGCGGAGCCGCGGCCGGCTCGGTCGGCGCGGTGCGCGGCGCGCGGTCGAGCGCGACCCGGAAGGAGTCGGCGGCGGCCGCCAGCGCGACCCGGTCCTGGGGCCGCGACGGCCCAGCGAGCGAGGGCTCCACGTCGCCGAGGTCGAGGCTCACGTGCTCGGAGTACACCGGCTCGGGGGCGTCCGGGTCGTGCCAGAGCCCCTGGGCCCTGGCGTAGGCCTCCACCAGGGCGAGGTGCTCCTCGTCGCGCCCGGTGAAGCGGAGGTAGTCCACGGTGACCTGGTCGATGGGGAACATCGTGCAGGTGGCGCCGTACTCGGGGCTCATGTTGCCGATGGTGGCCCGTGTCTCGAGCGGCAGCGCGGCCACACCGGGGCCGTAGCACTCGACGAAGGCGCCGACCACACCGTGCTCGCGGAGCAGCTCCGTCACGGTCAGCACCACGTCGGTCGCGGTGATCCCGGCCCTCGGCTCGCCCGAGATCCGGAGCCCCACGACGGGCGGCAGCAGCATGGAGAGCGGCTGGCCCAGCATGGCCGCCTCGGCCTCTATCCCGCCCACGCCCCAGCCGAGCACCCCGAGCCCGTTGACCATGGTGGTGTGCGAGTCGGTACCCACCAGGGTGTCGCAGAAGGCGCGCCCGTCGTCGGTCGCGAAGACCAGGCGCGACAGGTACTCGAGATTGACTTGGTGGCAGATCCCCATACCCGGCGGCACGGCGCGGAAGCCGCGGAACGCGCCCTGGGCCCAGCGCAGCAGCTGGTAGCGCTCCAGGTTGCGCTGGTACTCAATGGAGACGTTTTGGTCGTAGGCCGATGCGTCGCCCGAGCGCTCCACGATGACCGAGTGGTCGATGACCAGCTCGACGGGGACGAGCGGGTTGACCTGGGAGGCGTTCCCTCCGAGGCGCGCCAGCGCGTCGCGCATGGCGGCTAGGTCGACGACCCCGGGCACCCCCGTGAAGTCCTGCATGAGGACGCGCTCGGGCGTGAGGGCGATCTCGTGGGCCGCATCGCCCGCGCCCTGCCCGTGGCCTTCGGGGTTCGCCCCCCAGGCGGCGACGGCCACGATGTCGTCGGCCGAGACGTGGGGGCTGTCCTCGTGGCGCAGCAGGTTCTCCAGGATCACCTTGATGGAGTAGGGGAGGCGCTCGATGTCGTGCCGCTCGGCGAGCGACGGCGCCGTGATGTCGAAGATCTCGTAGGTGCGCCCGCCGACCACCAGATCTTTCCTGGCGCCGAAGGTGTCGGGGTGCGCTGCGGTCGTGGAGTCCGTGCTCATCCACCCATTCTGCCGTGGGGCTGTCGGGAACGCCCAACGGGCTCACCGCTCGCGTCCGGGAGGTGCCCCCGACGGCCAGGTCGACGCACTTTCGGCTCCGGCCGCCTGACACCCTCGTTGACCCGCTGATTCGTAACGTCTTCGTAACCACACCCGCGCATTCGGCGCCACGCCAGCGGGCACAATCGAGGCAGTGCGAGCACGTGAAGGCGCGAGGGGGGGCATCGGACGGGATGGTCCGCGCCGCCGGCGCGTCCCACGCCTGGCGTCGTTGGTCCCGCCGGTGGCGGCCATTGCGTGCGCGGGTTTGCTCGTACCCTGCCTCCTGGTCGCCGGTGTCGCCTCCACGCGTGCCGCACCGGCCGGCGCCGCGCAGCTGCCCCACGTCTACAACGACGGCGGGATGATCGGCTTCGGCGGCGCGACCCTGGACCCGGCGCTGCCCCAGCCGCTGAACTCACCCGTGTTCTCGGGCGCCGCCACCCCCGACGGGGGCGGCTACCTGCTGGCCAGCGCCGACGGCGGCGTCTTCGCGTTCGGCGATGCCACGTTCGAGGGCTCCGCCGGCGACGTGCCGCTCAACGGCCCGATCGTCGCCATGGCGACCACCGCCGACGCCAAGGGGTACTGGCTCGGCGCGCTCGACGGCGGCGTGTTCGCCTACGGCGACGCGGGGTTCTACGGCTCCATGGGGTCCACCCGGCTGAATCAGCCGATCGTGGGCATGGCCTCGACGCCCGACGGCAAGGGGTACTGGCTCGTGGCCGCCGACGGGGGCATCTTCACCTTCGGCGACGCCGGCTTCTACGGGAGCGCGGGAAGCATCGCGCTCAACTCGCCCATCGTCGGCATGGCGCCGACCCACGACGGCCAGGGCTACTGGCTCGTGGCCGCCGACGGTGGCATCTTCGACTACGGCGACGCCGGCTTCTACGGGTCGGCCGGTGCGCAGAACCTGCCCGACCCCGTGGTGGGCATGGTCGCCTCACCCGACGGCGGGGGCTACCTGCTGGCCACCGAGAACGGGGTCGTGCTGCCCTACGGCGACGCGCAGGCCTTCGGCGGGCTCACGCTGGACCCGACGGCGACCCAGATCTCGGCCATCATCGGCAACAACCAGGGGACGGGCTACTGGCTCCTCGATCCCCAGGCCTGGCAGTACAGCTTCACGACACCCACGCCCGAGCCCGAGTTCCCCGGATCGGCCACCATCGCCGCCGCCGTGGCCTCCCAGATACAGCCCGACCCCAGTGTGACGGAAGGGGCCTGGTGCAACCCGTACGGGCCCTGTGAGCAATGGTGCGCGCTGTTCGCCACCTGGGCCTGGGAGCAGGCCGGGATCCCCATCCCGCGGTACGGCTTCACAGGGGACATCTTCGACTGGGCCGCCACCTACGGCCGCGACCTTCCGCCGACCGCCACGCCGGCGGTGGGCGACGCCGTGCTCTACGGCACCGGGCCCCAGAGCGTGTACTCGTCGGTCCATGTCGGGATCGTGACCCAGGTCTGGCCGGACGGGTCGATCATGACCGTGGGCGGCGACTCCGGGCCGGGTCGCGACGGCTACCTGTCGGTGGCGCTCGACGGGCCGTTCCTGCCGGCCGACTCGAGCTCGTACAACGGCGCGCCGATCTACGCCTTCGCGCAGCCCTGACCGTCCTGAGGGCGCACCGCGTGGCCCTCGTGACCCACCTATTGAAAGATGGCCATTTCGGGCTTATCTTGCCAATTGCGGTCAGTAGGGCAAGGGGGTGGTGATCATGGCGTTCATCCAGATCATCGAAATCGAGACCACCAGACCGGACGAAGCGGAGGCGCTCGTCGCAGAGTGGCGGGCGCAGACCGCCGGGAAGCGCACGGCGCAACGGGGGACCTTCACGCGGGACAGGGACCGGCCCGACGTGTACGTCCAGATCGTCGAGTTCCCGTCCTACGACGCGGCGATGGCCAACTCGGAGCTCCCCGAGACGGCGCTCCTCGCGCAGAAGATGGCCGCGCTCAGCGACGCGCCGATGGTCTTTCGAAATCTGGACGTGCACAACGTCGAGGAGATGTGAGGGCGCTCGACCGTCACGAGCGCACCCGAGTGAAGAGGAAGGGAGATCCACATGGGTCGAAAAGTTGCGGACTGCCGGGACTTCCCGAGCGAGAGCGGCTGCTCGCTGACCATCTCGGGCGAGGAGGACGAGGTCGTCCTCGCCGCGACCCAGCACGCGGTCTCGGTGCACGGGCACGAGGACACCGACGAGGTCCGGACCTGGTTGCGCCAGAACCTCAAGGACGAGGTGCCCGCCACCTGACCGGGTCTTGAGCGAGCCGCGCCGCGCCAGGCGCTGAAGGGCACCGCGGTGGCGCCGCTCGCCACAGCTGGCCGGGGGTGGGGTCCCCTCGCGTAGGCTGCCGGCGGAGGTCCACCGTGCCCGTCTACGAATTCCGCTGCTCGACCTGTCACGCCGTCTTCGACGAGCGCCGGCCCATGGCCGACGCCGACGCCCCGGCGACCTGCCCCGGAGGACATCTCGGAGCCCGCCGGCTGTTCCCGGTCTTCGCCACCACGGGCCATGCGGCCGAGCCGGCACCCGGAGGCTTCTGCGGCGCGCCGGTGGGGGGCGGGTGCGGCAGCGGCTGCGCCTGCTGCTGAGCGCCCCGCCATGACCCTCTCCTCCTGGGACGACTACCCCGTCCATCAGGCCGCCGAGTTCATTGCGCACCCGGCGACGAGCGACCGCAACTTCTACGACCGCTACTACTTCAACATGCACCCCTGTTCGGGTGACTGGTTCGCCATCTTCGGCTACGGCCAGTACCCCAACCTGGGCGTGGTCGACGCCTTCATCGATGTGCGGCACGGCGGATCGCAGCACGTCGTGCGCGCCTCCGCACCCCTCGTGGACCGGGGCGACCTCTCGGTCGGGCCCTTCCGGGTGGAGGTGCTCGAGCCGCTCCGGCGCCTGCGGGTCGTGGTCGAGCCCAGCGGGCACAGCGTGGCCATGGACGTGACCTGGGAGGGCCACATCCCCGCCATGGCCGAGCCGCGCCAGTACATGCGCTCCAGGGGCAAGGTCGTGTTCGACACCCAGCGGCTGGCCCAGACCGGCCGCTGGACGGGCGCCCTGTCCGTGGGCGGGACGGACGTGGAGGTCGCGCCCGAGCACTGCTGGGGGACGCGCGACCGCTCCTGGGGGGTCCGCCCCGTGGGCGAGCCGGAGACCGACGGCATCCGCCAGGGCGAGCTCGTGCTCGGCGGCATGTGGAACTACTTCCCCATGCAGTTCGACGATCACGCCATCATGTACATCTGCCACGAGCGCGACGACGGGGAGCGACCGCTGGTGCAGGGGGAGCGGGTCTGGGTCGACCCGACCCGCGAGGTCGAGGAGCTGGGCCGTTCGGAGCACGAGCACCACCTGGTCCCCGGCACCCGGGTCATCGACCGTTCGGTGCTGCGCTTCCCCGACGCCGGCCTGGAGATCACCTGCACGCCGTTGCTGGCCAATTACGTCTCCATCGGTACCGGCTACGGCATCGATGCCGACTGGCGCCACGGGATGTACCACGGTCCCGAGCCGGTGACGCAGGGCCTCGTGCTGCCGGTGGACGAGGTGAAGGGGATCGCCCAGTACGGCATCGTCGATCAGGTCGCCGAGTTCTCCTACGACGGCCACGTCGGCTACGGCCTGCTCGAGCACGGCTTCTTCGGCCCCTACCGCCGCTACGGCCTGATGGACGGCGCCATGGGGGCACCCGCCGGCTGACGCCTCGACCCGCGGCGCCGGGTCCTGCCCGCTGCCGGGCATGCGAGAATGAGGGATGCCCGACGCCTCCAGCGTCCTCCTGCAACGGCTCCAGGCCGCGTTCGACACCGTGGCGCCCGGCGCCGACCCCGTGCTGCGGGTGTCCGACCGCGCCGACTTCCAGGCGAACGGTGCCCTCGCCCTGGCCAAGCAGGTGGGACGGCCGCCGCGGCAGGTGGCGGAGGAGG
Source organism: Acidimicrobiaceae bacterium (assembly GCA_003169235.1). Classification (GTDB taxonomy): domain Bacteria; phylum Actinomycetota; class Acidimicrobiia; order Acidimicrobiales; family RAAP-2; genus Bog-473. The sequence continues at coordinate 6,154 of PMPX01000205.1, forward strand.
TCGTGGCGGCGGCTTCCCTCGACGACATCTGCTCCGAGGTGGAGATCAGCGGCCCGGGCTTCATCAACCTGACGCTGTCGGACGCGTTCGTCGCCGCTCAGCTCGCCGCGCTGTCCGCCGACCCCCGGCTGGGCGTCGCCGAGGTGGAGCGCCCGGAGACCATCGTCATCGACTACTCGGCCCCGAACGTGGCCAAGGAGATGCACGTCGGGCACCTGCGCAGCACGCTCATCGGCGATGCGCTGGCGCGCGTCCTGGGCTTCCTCGGCCACGACGTGCGGCGTGAGAACCACATCGGCGACTGGGGCACGCCGTTCGGGATGCTGATTGAGCACCTGATCGACGTCGGCGGGGCCATGCGCGCCGAGACCTTCAGCGTGCGGGACCTCAACGAGTTCTACGCGGCCGCCCGCAAGCAGTTCGACTCCGATCCGGGCTTCGCCGAGCGGTGCCGGCGCAGGGTCGTCCTCCTCCAGAGCGGGGACGAGGAGACGCTGCGGCTGTGGCGCATCTTCGTGGCGGAGTCGATGCGCCACGCCCGCGAGGTCTACGAGCTCCTGGGGGTGCTCCTGACTGACGACGACATCGTGGGCGAGAGCTTCTACAACCCGCTGCTGCCCGTCGTCGTGGACGAGCTCGACTCCAGGGGCCTGCTCGTCGAGGACGACGGCGCGCTCTGCGTGTTCCCCGCCGGCTTCGAGAACCGCAACGGCGAGCCTCTGCCGCTGATCGTGCGCAAGTCCGACGGGGGCTACGGGTACCCGGCGACCGACCTGGCCTGCGTGCGGGACCGCACCGGCCGGGTCGGTGCCACCCGGCTGGTCTACGTCGTGGGGGCCGACCAGGCGCTGCACCTGCGGCTCGTCTTCGCGGTGGCCGCCCTGGCGGGTTACCTGCCCGACGCCTCGGCGGCCGTCCACGTCGCCTTCGGCAACGTGCTCGGGACCGGCGGCAAGAAGATGGCCAGCCGCAGCGGTGGCTCCGACCGGCTCGTCGATCTCCTCGCGGAGGGGATCGAGCGCGCCGAGGCCGCGTTGAAGGAGCGCTCGAGCGACCTGTCCCCCGAGCGGCAGGCCGCCACCGCGCACGCGCTCGGCGTGGGAGCAGTCAAGTACGCCGACCTCTCCACCGAGCGGGTCCGCGACTACGTCTTCGACTGGGACCGGATGCTCGCCTTCGAGGGTGACACGGGGCCGTACCTGCAGTACGCGCACGCCCGCATCCGCTCCATCTTCCGGCGCGCCCACCTGCCGCCGCCACCCCCCGGGTCGCCGCTCCTCCTCGGCGAGCCCGCGGAGCGCCCCCTGGCCCTTCAGCTGCTCCGCTTCGCCGAGGCCGTCGAGGTCACCGCCGAGACCTCCAGCCCTTCGAAGCTGTGCACCTACCTCTTCGACCTGGCCACCACCTTCACGGGGTTCTACGAGGCCTGTCGGGTCCTGGTCGACGACCAGGCGGTCCGCTCGTCGCGCCTGGGGCTGTGCGACCTGACGGCGAGGGTCCTGGAGCAGGGGCTCTCGCTGCTCGGCATCGAGGCACCCGAGCAGATGTGACCGGGGCCGGGCCGGCCCCTATCCTCTGCCGGGCACGTCGGGTGCGCCGGTCCGCATGGTGGCCCGCACCCCAACCCCACAAGGAGCCACAGGGAAGATGGATCTGAACGGCACGTCGGCAATCGTCACGGGCGGGGCGTCCGGGCTGGGAGAGGCCACCTCACGCCTGTTGGCGGAGCGTGGCGTCCACGTGGTCGTCGCCGACCTCCAAGAGGACAAGGGCGAGCCGTTGGCCAAGGAGATCGGTGGGCTCTTCGCCAAGACCGACGTGACGAGCACGGAGCAGGTCATCGCCGCCGTCGACGCCGCGCTGGACATGGGCCCGCTCAAGTCGCTGGTGAACTGCGCCGGCATCGGGTGGGCCGGCCGCACCATCGGCAAGGACGGCGAGTACGGCTCGGCGCACGACCTCGACCTCTACCGGCGGGTGATCGAGATCAACCTCGTCGGCACCTTCAACTGCATCCGGCTGGCCGCCACCAAAATGAGCCTCAACGAGCCCGACGTGGACGGCGCCCGAGGTGCCATCGTGAACACGGCCTCGCTGGCCGCCGAGGATGGGCAGATCGGGCAGGCCGCCTACTCGTCCTCGAAGGGCGGCGTCGTCGGCATGACGCTGCCGGTGGCGCGCGACCTGGCCGTGGTGGGCATCCGGCTCAACACGATTCTCCCGGGTCTCATCGACACCCCGATCTACGGGTCGGGCGAGGGCTCGGACGCCTTCAAGAGCAAGCTGTCCAACGACGTCTTGTTCCCGCACCGCCTCGGGTACGCCGCCGAGTTCGCGTCGCTCACCCTCGAGCTGCTCACGAACAGCTACATGAACGCCGAGTCGGTCCGGCTCGACGCCGGCGCCCGCCTGCAGCCCAAATAGCCGGCCCGCGGCGCCCGGACACCGCCGAGACGACAGGGGGAGCACCATGATCGACCCGGAGCTGGCTGCCATGATCGACCTGCTGCCGTCGATCGACCTCTCCGACCCGGTGGCGGCGCGCCGGGCGTTCGAGCAGATCCTCGTGGCGATCCGGGTCGACATCCCCGGGGTGGAGACCCTCCGGATCGACGACCGGCTCGTGCCGGGTTGGGAGGGCGATCCGGACGTGCCGGTCCGGGTGTACCGGCCTCGGTCGGCCGGCGCGCCCGTTCCGGGCGTCGTCATGATCCACGGCGGTGGCTTCGTCATCGGCAGCGTCGAGGCCGAGCATGCCGGGGCGGCGCTCATGGCGATCGACACCGGTGCGGTCGTCGTCTCGGTGGAGTACCGCCTGGCTCCCGAGCACCCCTATCCGGCCGGGCTGCACGACTGCTACGCCGCGCTGGCCTTCCTGCACGCCGAGGCCGGCGCACTCGGGGTCGACCCCGGGCGGGTGGCCCTGTGCGGGGCCAGCGCCGGGGGCGGCCTGGCGGCGGCTCTGGCCCTGCTGGCCCGCGACCGCGGCG
>PMPX01000372.1 GCA_003169235.1 Acidimicrobiaceae bacterium
GCCCCCTTCTACGGCTCCATGGGCGGGAAGCCGCTGAACAAGCCCGTGGTGGACATGGCGGGGACCTGACCCTTCCCCTGGCGAGGGCCGGTCGCAACGACGCCCGGCGGCCTTTCCGGTCACCGGGACGTATCCTGACCCCTTCCATTTCCGGAGAGCTCGACAGCGATCGGGAGGGCACGTGAACGGCATCGACGAGGGGGCGGGACAGCTCGTCGCGACGCGACGTGAAGGGCACGTGCTGGTCATCACCCTGCAGCGTGCGGCGAAGCGGAACGCCATCGATCGGGCCATGGCCGACGCGCTCGATGCAGCCCTCGACGAACTGGAGGACGACGACGACCTGTGGGCGGGCGTGCTGACCGGCACCACCGAGGTGTTCAGCGCCGGGAGCGACCTCACCGCGGGCGGGGACTACGTCACCGAACGGGGTGGCGAGTACGGCATCATCCGGCGCCCTCGCCGCACCCCCCTGATCGCTGCGGTCGAAGGGCCGGCGTTGGGCGGAGGGCTCGAGATCGTCCTGGCCTGCGACCTGGTGGTGGCATCGAGGAGCGCCCGGTTCGGCCTGCCGGAGGTCGGCATCGGAGTGGTGCCCACCTGCGCCGGCCTGTTCCGGGGGCCTCGGGCACTCCCGCTCAACCTGGCCCGCCAACTCATCCTGACCGGGCGTCCGATCGACGCCCGGCGCGCCTACGAGGTCGGCTTCGTGAACGTGCTGGCCGAGCCCGGCGCCGCGGTGGCCCAGGCGCTGGTGCTCGCCCGGGAGATCTGCGCCAACGCGCCGGTGTCGGTCCAGGCCTGCCTGCACGCGGTGAACACCGTCACCTCGGCGGGCGACGAACTGGGCTGGCGGGAGACGAGCGGCGCGCTGGCCGCGGCCGCCGGCTCGGCCGATGCCCGGGAAGGCGTCGCGGCGTTCCTCGAGAAGCGGCCGCCGGTGTGGACAGGTCGATGACGGCCCCCGGGGCGGCCTGACCGGGCGAGCCCACGACCCGGCGAGGTCAGGCGGCGTCGGTGTCGACGATCAGGACACTGCAGTCCGACTGATGGGCGACCTTGTTCGGCACGCTCCCGAGCACGAACCGCTTCAATCCGCTCATCCCCCTGTTCCCCACCACGATGAGATCGGCGCGACAGGCCTTGGCGACGCCGAGAAGGGCGTCCGCCGGGTCGCCGCTCGGGGTGTGGAGCTCGACGGAGACGCCTTCCGCCTCGGCATCGGCCAGCAAGTGCCCCCAGACCTTGTCCTTCTCTGCACGCTCGCCACTCCCCTCTGCCTGTGCCTGTGCCTGTGCCTGTGGTGAGTCTGCGACCTCCGAGTTGGCTGACTGGCGTACCGCGTTGACCGCATGCAACGTCGCCCCGTACACCTTCGCCCACGCCAGGGCCTCCTTGACTGCGACACCCGCCCGCTCCGAACCATCGGTTCCGACCACGATGACCTTGTACACGAGTGACGCTCCTATCTACACGGGGCTTCTTACAGTCGGACACTAGATCCAGGGCCGACCGGCGTGCTGGAGGCCCGACCGCGGACCCTGCGACCCTGCTGCCGGCCCCGGTCGGTCATCACGACCAGATCACCCCGCCGATCCCGACGTCGGGTGCAACTCCCGCTGCCCGGGATCGGCCAATATGAGGAGGTGCTGGTGCCGAGAACGGTGGCGAGCTCGGCTCGGCGCACTCTGACGACGACGCGACGGGCGCGTCGACGTCCCCTCCACGCCGCCGTCGCCCTCCTCGCCGCCACCTGCTTGCTCGCGGTCGGCGCGGACGCCGCCGGCGGCGCGGGAACCACCTCGTCGACGCGCCCCTCGAGGTCGGGCTCACAACCCCTTTCGCTCTCGCCTGCGGCGCGCGCCGGCCAGCCGTACGTCACACCGGGCCACAATGCGACGCAGGGCCCGCTGGGTACCCACCCCTCGAAGGCACACGGCATTGAGCTGACGGTGCTGAACGGCCTCCTCCACGGCGAGCCGATCTTCAACGCCGACTTCGCCGATCCCTTCGCCCTCGTGGTCGGCGACTCGGTCTATGCCTATGCGACCAACACCTATGGATCCGTCCACCTGCCCGGGGCGCACATACCGGTCATCGCCATCACCCGCGCGACGGGCTTCAGCGGGCACTACCTCGGTGATGCGCTCCCCACCGTGCCCCAATGGACCGTGTCCGGCTACCAGTGGGCACCGTCGGTGTGGGCCCGCCCCGACGGGACCTACGTCCTCTACTACGCCACACCGGCGACACATCCCATCAACTGCGTCGCCACGCCGGCCTCGTTCGGCTGTGTCGAGACCAGTCACGGGCCCAACACGGCCATGTGCATCTCCCGAGCCACCAGCACGAGCCCCGCAGGCCCGTTCGTCGACGACTCCTCGTCGGCCTTCGTCTGCCCCTACGCTCAGGGCGGGGCGATCGACCCGAGCATCTACGTCAGGGCGGACGGCACCCCCTGGCTCTTGTGGAAGAGCGACGGTGACTGCTGCAACCAGCCGACGTACATCTACTCCCAGCAGCTCTCCCCCGACGGGCTGTCGACGGTCGGCCCTCCACACAAGCTCATCGGCGCCACGCAGGCCTGGGAAGGCAACCTGGTCGAAGCGCCGTCCATGATCAAGGAGGGCGCCGTCTACTGGCTCTTCTACTCCGCCAACCTCTGGGGCACCCCCAACTACAGCATCGGCATCGCCGCCTGCACCTCGGTCGTCGGCCCCTGTGCCAAGCCACTCGGGCGGGCGTGGCACACCAGCACCGACAGCGCCAACGGGCAGGGATACGGCGGTTCGGAGTTCTTCCAGACCGGAAACCTGATCTGGATGGTCCACCACGGGCTCGTCCCCGGGGAGTCCGGCGACTACGCCCACCGGCGCCTCTACGTCGACCTCCTGGTGTTCCCGCTCGAGGGACTGCCCCGCGTCGCCGTCCGTGCGCCCGCGGCGGCGGTGGCCGACGCCACCCTCTACGACGACGACCCGAGCCTGCCGACACAGCCCCACCAGGCGTTCCTCCACCTCCTGACGACCGTCCCGGGCTCGTTCTCCGGCGTCAGCAGGACCGCGGCCATGAGCGACGGAGACCTGGCGTGCGCCGATCTCGCGAAGCAGGACAGCGAAGCCCGGATCGTCAGCACGCTCACGGGCCGGCACCTGAGCGACTTCGAGTCGTACGTCGTGGCCGAGTTCGCCGCCCGGTACCTGTGCCCGAAGGAGGTCCCACAGCAGACCTCTGACATGCAGCGGGCGCTCCTCGACGGACCTTGACCGCAACTGCTCCCGCCCTCGCCCCTCGCTCCACATTGAAGATCGCGCGAGACTTTGCCGCACACACCGGTCATGAGAGGAGGGCGCCATGACCGCCGCCACGACCGCTCGAATGCCACGCCCCCTCCACCTCTCGCGACGCCGTGCGCTCCTCCCCGGGATCATGGTCGCGGCCGGGCTCCTGCTCCTCGGTGTGCCTCCCCTCGGTGTGGCGAGCGCGGCCGCGGCGAGTCGTGGCGATGGCGCGACCACGACGACGTCGTCCGCGCCGGCCAGCGCGGGGTACGACGGGGCTGCCATCTGCGCGCCCACCACCGACGCTGCGACCTCGGGCGGTTCACCCCAGAGGTTGACGAAATCGGCCAAGAAGGTGGCAACCGGCACGATCGAAGGGAAGGCATGGAGCCTCTGGTCCGCCGACGGCCAGTCGGGTGCGGCCGGACTCGAGGACGGCGGTCTCGTGTTCGATGGACGGGAGTACGGATTGTGCGCGGGCTACCCGAATCCCTCGGAGACCGAGATGATCGACACGGGTGGGGACGCCGTCATGTACGGCGTCGTGGACTATCCCGGCCTGGCCAAGGTGCAGATAAGCACGGGCGCTCTCAACAGTCTCGCCTTCGGCACGGCGCTGCCGTCGCCGCGCGTCTCTGTCGTCGACGGAGTGTCGTTCTACATCGGCACGCTGCCCAAGGCGGCGTGCTCGTACAGCTACTTCGAGATCAACACGACGTCGCCCAGCTACTCCACCGAACACAACATCGGGTTCGGTGGGGACGGGGCCGGGCAGGGCTACGCGATCAACAACAACCCGGGCAACACCGGCTCATGCGTCACCGGGAAGCTCGATCCGCTCAGCTACAGCGAGGGTGTGTGGCAACTGCCGCCAGGACAGTTCGAGTCCAGTTTCGGAGCCGGTTCGGGTTCAGGTTCCGGTTCGGGTTCGGGCTCGGCCTCGAGCTCGGTGAGCGTTCCAAACGACACCTCGACGTGCTCTCCGACGACGGTTCCATCTTCGTCGGGCGGGGCCCCGAGCGCCATCACCTCCACGGGGACCGAAGTGGCCAGTGGGAGCGTCGGGGGGCAATCGTGGAGTCTGTGGTCCGCCAAGGACCAGTCGGGAGCGCTCGGCATGGAGAACGGCGGTCTCGTGCTCGACGGTCGCGCCTATGGCCTCTGTCCCGGCTACCCCAACCCGGCGGAGTTGCAACTCATCGACGTCGGCTCGAACGGGGTGGTGGCCGGTGTCGTCGGGTACCCGGGCCTGGCCACGGTCGACCTCAGCGAGAGCAGTCCAGGAACCTTCGACGTCGGTCAGGCACTTCCATCACCCTCCGTGAGGGTGGTCGACGGTGTGTCCTTCTTCATAGGGACCCTGCCGAAGTCGGCCTGTGACTACAGCTCCCTCGAGCTCAATACGACGTCACCGGGGGTCTCGGCCCAGCACAACCTCGGCTTCGGGGCGTGCGTCGCCGGCCAACTCGTCCCGATCACCGAGAGCCAGGGCATCTGGCAGCTGCCACCCGGGCACTTCCAGAGCGGCTTTTGAGGCGCCTGCGCCTCGGACTGGGTACGTCCACGGTCGGACACTGACCTCCGTCACCCCGCCAAAGCGCCTTCGTGCGCGCAGGTCGCTGAGCTGGGTGAATTTTTGGTGGGCGCTGCGGGACTCGAACCCACGACCTCAGCCGTGTGAAGGCTGCGCTCTAACCAGCTGAGCTAAGCGCCCTTTCGGGATTTGCCGGACCACAACCGTAGCCTGCGTCGCGGCAGCCACCTGCGGCAGTCGGGCGATTTGGGGGACCCTGGTGGCACCGGTACCCTGAGTCGGGCATGACCTCCCCCGGCGGCAACGGCAGCAACAGGCCCCAGACGTGGAGCACGCGGCTGCTGGGTGCCTTCACCTCCCCCCGAGGCACTTCGGGCACATCGGGCGAGAGCCCCGACCGTGGGGAGGTCCTGCCCGTCGAGGAGCGCAAGGCGGCCATGTCCGGCCTCGACCCCATGGAGGCCAAGTGGAGCCTGGGGGCGTTCGTGCTGGCGACCGTCGCCGGCATCGCCATCCCCGCCTACATCATCACCGACAACAAGGTCACCAAGAGGGGCAAGGACACCATCGCCGTGGCCCCCGACGCCAAGCTGCTCGGCGCCCTCCTCCTCGTGTTGTGCGCGATCGGGTTCGTCGCTCTCTGGAGGCGGAAGCGCACCCTCGTCGCCTTCGACCTCTTCCTCCTGGGATTCGGCTTCACGCTCTTCGTCGGGCTCGTTGGCTTCGTCTTCATCCTGCTCGGCGGCTGGCTCCTGCTGCGGGCCTGGCGCCTCAACAAGTACGGCACCACCAACTCCAAGGCGATCGCGGCCCAGGTCCGGGACCGTCCCCGCGGACGAGATCGGAAAGAGGCCGCCAAGACGGCGGGGAAGTCGACCGCCAAGACGCCGGCCAGGTCGGGTACGTCCAAGCCACCGACCGCCAACAAGCGTTACACGCCCAAGGCGGCTCCCCGGAAGAAGATCCCCAAACCCACCGAATAGGTGCCGTCCGCGGACGGCGCGTTCAGCCGGCGGGCTCGACCAGGAGCGCCGAGCGCAGGAGCTGGAGCACGTCGGCCCGGCGCCGCACCAGTGAGCGGGCCGTGGGCTCCTCGCCGAGGGCCCGCAACACCTCGACTTCGGTCACCATGCCGATGACCGTGGAGTAAATGGCCAGCAACAGCAGCCCGGGGTCGTGCCGGCGCATGGTGCCCGCGTCCATCTCCGCCTCCAGGAACGCGGTGGCGCGCGCCACGAGCGGCCCCAGCGCGAGTGTCATCTGCGTCGCCGCCGGTGGCCCGAGCCGGCCCACCTCTCGCAACAACCCGAGCAACTCGGGCTGGCGGGCGGCCAGGCGGAACACCGACCGCACCACCGCCTCGACCCGGGCCCACCCCTCTCCGGCACCCCGGAGCGCCGTCTCGAGCGCCTCGGAGAGGTCCCGGGCACTCCGGGCGATCACTGCCTCCAAGAGGGCGTCCTTGGAGGGGAACCAGTAGAGGATCGACTGCTTCGTGAGGTCCAGGCTCTTGGCGGTCGCGTCCAGCGACGTGGCCTCATAACCCCTGGTGGCGAAGGAGGCGAGTGCGGCGTCGAGGATGCGATCGCTGGTCCCGGGGGTCGGCACTTACCAAATGGTAGACAGATTCGGGCTCCGGTGCTAGAAAATCCCGGTGCCGATCGAGCGGGACCTCCGCGGCAAGCGCTTCTTCATCACGGGTGCCACCGGATTCCTGGGCACCGCCCTGGTGGAGCGGATCCTGCGCTGCGTCCCCGGGGCCGAGATCACCGTGCTCGTCCGGCCGGGGCGCCGGGCCGACGCCGCGGCCCGGGTGGCTCGCGAGGTGATCAAGAACGACTGCTTCGACCGCCTGCGGTCCGAGCTGGGCGAGGGCTTCGCCGACGAGGTGGCCCGACGGGTCACGGCCGTGGCCGGGGACGTGAGTCGCGACGGCCTCGGCCTCGACGACGAGGGACGGGCCGCTCTGGCCGGGGCCGACGTCGTCATCCACGCCGCGGCCACCGTGTCCTTCGACGCCCCGCTGACCCAGGCGGTGGAGATCAACCTCCTCGGCCCCTCGCGCGTGGCCGCGGCGATCGCCGACGTCGGCTCGGAAGCGCACCTGATCGCCGTCTCGACCGCGTACGTCGCCAGCACGCACCAGGGCGAGGCCAAAGAGGAGCTGCTCACCCAGAACCGCTTCACCCTCGACGTCCCCTGGGAGGACGAGGTGGCGTCCGCACGGCGGCTCCGAGCCGATCTGCAGGCCGAGTCGCGCAAGCCCGAGCGGTTGCGTGAATTCACCAAGAAGGCGCGCGCCGAGATCGGGGCGGCCGGCGACCACCTGATCGCGGCGCGGGCGGAGAGAGTGCGCGAGGAGTGGGTCAACGACCAGCTGGTGCAGGCGGGTACGGCACGGGCGTTGTCGTTGGGCTGGCCGGACGCCTACCCCTTCACCAAGGCGCTGGGCGAGCGAGCACTCGTCGAGCAGTGGGAGGGCCGGGTGCCGATCACCTTCGTGCGCCCGTCGATCATTGAGTCCGCCGTCGCAGAGCCACGCCCGGGCTGGATCCGGGGCTTCCGCATGGCGGAGCCGATCATCGTCTCGTACGCGCGAGGACTGCTGCGCGAATTCCCCGGTGTCCCCGAGGGGATCGTCGACGTCATCCCCGTCGACCTGGTGGTGGCCGCCATCATCGCCGTGTCCGGCGACGCGCTGGCATCCGCTGCGTCCGACGACCCGGCGGACGCCTACGGCGGCCCGTCCGTGTACCACGTGGCCTCCGGCGTCCGGAACCCGTTCCGCTACGGCAAGCTCGTCGAGCTGGTGACCGCCTGGTTCCAGGAGCACCCCGTCTACGACCAGGACGGGCAGCCCATCGTGGTGCCCGAGTGGTCGTTCCCGGGCCGGGGCCGGGTGCAGCGCCAGCTGACCCGGGCCTCCAAGGCGATGTCGCTGGCCGAGCGGCTCGTCGGGTCGCTGCCCATCCGGGGCAAGCAGGCCGAGTGGATGGCCGCCCTCGAGGAACAGCACCTCCTGGCGGACCGCGCCCTCGGCTATGTCGAGCTCTA
>PMPX01000154.1 GCA_003169235.1 Acidimicrobiaceae bacterium
ATCGACGCGAGCACGACGTTCGATTCCCTCCAGTCGGCGTCGTGCGACCCCAGCGGAGCGATCTGCGTTGCGATCGATTTCGACGGCAACGCACTGGTGTACACCGCGTCGAGCCAGACCTGGTCGGCGCCCAGCCACTACGACTCCAAGGCCGTCCCGACGAGCATCTCGTGCCCCAGCACCACCTGGTGCATGGCGGTCGACGCCGGCGGCTACGCCTATCAGTTCAATCCGACAGGCTGACCCGGCTTCACGACGAGGGGCTAGGACGCGCTGNNAGATGCCGAACTTCTCGCCGTTGGCCAGCGCGTACTCGAGGCAGTCCTCCCGGACGACGCAGCCGCGGCAGACCTCCTTGGCCTCACGCGTCGACGCGCCCCGCTCGGGGAAGAACAGGTCAGGGTCGACGCCCATGCAATTCGCCTGCAACTGCCAGCTTCGTTCTTGGCGACCGTAGAGCGTGGTGACTATGTCAACGGGCACTGGGTTCGCCCCCCTTCTTCGCCTCAGGTGGCAACGGTGTAGTTACAACGGTGTAGTCATCTTTCCCCACCCTCCTCCGGAGCGCAAGAGGGAATCGACGATTCCAGGCACGAATTGTGCGTCTGGAGCCCCGATCGGCCCTCCCTGTGCACGAAAAACCCCAGGTGAGAGCGTTGCGGACCACCGATGTGGATGCGCGCCACCCGGGATGTGGAAAATCCCAGGTCGGACAAGGTGCGGGCCGCCGGAAGGGACCCGTGGGCTCCGGGAGGACCGGGCTGACGGCTCGGCCGGTCGGGTCCTAGCCCGTCGGACGGAGCACGCGGCGGTGCTTCAGGAAGTCGACCAGCACGTAGCCGCCCAGGGCGTCGGGCGTCGTGTAGAAGGTGCGGCCGCCGTTGACGCGGGCGATCTGCTCCACGAAGGGGTAGTGGGTGCGCTGGAGGTCGAGGGCGAAGGTGTTGATCACGATGCCGGCCCGGGTGCAGCGGATCACCTCGGCCATGGTGCGGCGCAGGGTCTCGGGGATGGGCGGGTAGTTGAAGTGGACCTCGCCGTAGTCGTCGATGTGCGCGGTGGGCTCGCCGTCGGTCACCACGATGATCTGCTTGGTGCCGTGCTGGTGGGCCAGCATGCGGCGGGACAGGGCCAGCGCGTGCTGCAGGTTGGTGCCGTAGACGTAGTCCCACATGGCCGTGGGGATCTCGTCGGGGCGTATCTCGCGGGCGACCTCGGAGAAACCCACGATGCCGAGGTAGTCGCGGGGGAACTTCGACGAGATGAGCGTCTGGAGCGCCATCGCCATGCGCTTGGCCGGCACGAAGTTGTCGCGCATCGGCATCGACATGGACAGGTCGATCGCCAGCACCGTGGCCGAGCGCGACAGCGCCTCGACCTCGACCACCTCGAAGTCCTCGGGCGTCAGGCGGACCGGCACGCCCGAGCCGCCGCGGCGCACCGCGTTGTGCACCGTCGTGGAGAGGTGCAGGTTCAGCGGGTCGCCGTACTCGTAGGCCTTCGTCGTCTCCTCGCGGTCGTGGCCGGTGCCGGTGCGCTGCGCGGCGTGGTCACCGATGCGGTCCTTGTTGATCTGGCCGAACAGGTCGGCCAGTGCCTTCTGGCCCAGCCGCCGCACGCCGCGGGGCGTGAGCTCGATTCGGCCGCCCTGCTGCTCGATCAGCCCGGCGTCGGCCAGCGACTTGGTGAGGTTGGCCAGGCGGTCGAGGGCCCGGGCGGCGTCCTCACCCATGTGCTGGCGGACCTGGTCCAGGTCGATCTCGCCCAGCGCAGCCGGGGTCGAGGCCGACTGGAGCATCTCCTCCATGCGGTCGAGCTGGCCCAGCTGAGAGGCCAGGTCGGTGGCCCGGCTCATGCTCATCGGGCCCTCGCCGTTGAAGTCGTAGGACTGCTGCCAGCCGGCGTCGGGGACGGCGCGCTGGAGGTTCTCGGCCAGGCGCTCCACCTGCCAGCGCAGGTCCATGTCCTCGAGCACCGACTCCATGAGGCGGCTCAGCTGGGCCTGCTGCTCGGGGCTGAGCGAGTTCCACACGGCCTGCGCGGCCGCCATGCGCTCGGCGAGCTGCTGCAGGAGCTCGTCGAGGGTCTTGGGGTCGCCGGGGAACATGTCGCCGTACTGGGCCATGAACTCCTCGAAGCTCGGGTCGAGGTCCTCGCCCGCCTCGCGCTGCTCGAGCATCTTGTTGAGGGCGTCATAGGCGTCGCGCATGCGCGCCATCTGCTCGGAGCTCATGGTGGAGAGCGCGTCGGACGCTCCCTCGAAGAAGGTGTCGGCCATCTCGCGCCGGAGCTCCTCGACCAGCTCCTCGAAGCGCTCGCGTGCCTCGGAGGACACGAAGTCGTAATGCTGCAGGGAGCTGATCCGGCCGGCGGGGTCGTCGGGCTGGAGGTCGAGCGCCATGCGCCGCTCGGTGGCGACGTCGTCGGTGACCTCGCTGCGCCGCTGGTCGCCCGAGCCGTGCGCCTCGTCGACGAGCTCGTCGATGGCGGCGCGCTCGTCCTGCTCTATCTCGTCGAGCTGCGCGCCGAGCTCGGCCATGCGCCCGTCGGGGTCGCCCTCGGCCAGCATCTCGGCCCGGCGGCGGCGGAGCTGATCGAGCAGGTCCCGCAGCCCGGGCACCTGGTCGCCGTCGGCGGTGCGGAAGCCGCTGCGCAACATCCGGCGCAGTGCGTCGTCGAGGTCACCGCCGGCAAGGAGGTCGTCGGTGAGGCCCGCCAGGAGGTCGTCGGGATCGAGGTCGGTGAACTGCTGGGTGCCGTCCCACTCCGTGTAGTCGTAGCGGGCGCTCACCGGGTGGTCACTTGCGCCCGCGGTAGAGGGCCCGGGCGCCCGACGCGTCCTTGTTCAGCCGCTTGGTGAGGTGCAGGCCCTCGAGGAGGAACTCCAAGGCGCTGGCCATGAGGGCCGGCGACTCCGCGTCGGCGGCCTCGGGGCCGGCCAGCTTGCGGGTCGGGGGCTCGAGCTCGGGGATGTCGGCGAGCACGGACAGATAGGCCGCCGACGGCAGGTCGTCGCCCACGTGCACCACGACCTGGTCGTGGAAGGCGGCCACGATCGACTGGGGGTCGTCGAGGGTCACCCGGCGGCGGAACACCGAGAGTGTCGCCGCGGCCACCAGCTGGGCCACCACTTCGTCCTCGTGGCCCTCCTCCATCGCCTCGACCTCGATCTTGCCCTGGGTCGAGGGCACGAGCGAGGAGAGATCGCTGATGCGGGGCACCGCCACCGGCTCGCCGGTGCGCAGCGCGCGCCGCACGGCGGAGGCCACCAGCGTCTCGTAGTTGGCGATGGACAGGCGGACCGAGACGCCGCTGCGCTGGTTGAGGTGCGTGCTGCGCCGGGCGAGCTGGCTGACCTCGGCCACCACCTCCTTCATGAACGGGGGCACCGAGACGGGCACGCCCGCCGTCGGCAGGTCGGCCTCGCCTTCCATGATCTTGACTTCGGTGTTGGTCTCGTAGGGGTAGTGCGTCCGGATCTGCGCGCCGAAGCGGTCCTTCAGCGGTGTGATGATGCGGCCTCGATTGGTGTAGTCCTCCGGGTTGGCCGTGGCGACGAGCATGATGTCGAGCGGCAGCCGGATGCGGTGGCCGCGGATCTGCACGTCGCGCTCCTCGAGGATGTTGAGCAGCCCGACCTGGATCCGCTCCGAGAGGTCCGGGAGCTCGTTGATGGCGAAGATGCCCCGGTTGACCCGTGGGATCAGTCCGTAGTGCAGCGCCAGCTCGTCGCTGAGGTAGCGGCCCTCGGCGATCTTGATCGGGTCCACCTCGCCGATGAGGTCGGCGATGGAGGTGTCGGGGGTGGCCAGCTTCTCGCCGTAGCGCTGCGAGCGGTGCACCCAGTCGATCGGCGTGGCGTCGCTGAGCTCGTCGACCAGGTCGAGGGCGAAGCGCGACACGGGGTTGTAGGGGTCGTCGTTGATCTCGGAGCCGGCGACGATGGGCAGCCACTCGTCGAGCAGCCCGACCAGGGAGCGGATGACCCGGGTCTTGGCCTGGCCGCGCTCACCCAGGAGGATGATGTCGTGGCCGGCCAGGATGGCGGTCTCCAGCTGGGGCACCACCGTGTCCTCGAAGCCGAGGACGCCGGGCACGAGCGAATGGCCGGCGGCGATGGCCTTGGCGGTGTTGCGCCGCATCTCGTCGGCGACGGGGACCGATTCCCAGCCGGACGCTCGGAGGTCGGCCAGGGCCCGGGGCAGGTCGTCAGGTGCCTTGCGCCCGCCCGGGGCCGGGGTCGCGGAAGGATCGAAGTGCGAATGGCCGTCCATGCACGAAGCCTAAACCGTTGCCTCGTGGATCGGCGCGCCCGGTTCCACGGTGCTCCTCGGTTCCACGCTGCTCCTCGGCCTTCGTGGCGGTTGCATCCCGGGTGGGCGCGGCGGCGCTCCTCATCCGGATCGGTCGGGCTCGCCGGTGCTTCCGGCGGTGGAGAGGGTCCCGGCCCGTCCGGACCGGGACCCGGGGCCCACGGCGCCACCGTGCCGGGCGACGAGCTGGTCGGCGAGGGCGCGGGCGGGCCGGGCGAGCGTGCGGTCACCGCGCTGGGCCAGCGCGACGGTGCGGCGCATGGTGGAGCCGGAGAACGGGATGCCGACCAGCGACCCGTCGCGGGGCAGCGCGATCGCGGGCACGACGGCCGCGCCCAACCCGGAGGCCACGAAGGCGAGCACTCCGGCCATCTCCCCGCCCTCGCTGACGAGCCGCGGCTCCACCTCCGCCTCCAGGCAGGCCGCCAGGGTCACGGCCCGCAGGTCGTAGCCCTCACGGAACATGACCAGGTCGAGGCCGTCGAGGTCGCGGACCCGGATCCGCCGCCGGTGGGCGAAGGGGTGATCGGGTGCGGTGGCCAGCACCAGCGGGTCGTCGAAGAGCGCGGTGGTGGCGACCAGGGGATCGGTCACCGGCAGGACGATGAGGGCCAGGTCGACCTCGCCCGCGGCGACCCGGGGGACGAGCTGGTGTGAGCCGGCCTCGACGACCGACAGGTCGATGCCGCGGTAGCTGGCGTGGAACTCGACCAGCGCCGGGGCCAGCACGCTCGTGATCAGGCTCGGGGTGGCACCGACGGCGAGATGCCCCCGGGCCATGCCCGAGAGCGCCCGCGCCTCGGCGCCGGTCGCCTCGACGTCGGCCATGACGCGCTGCAGGAACGGCAGCAGGGCGCTGCCGTCGGGGGTGAGGGTGACCCGCCCCTGTCCCGGGCCCCGGTTGAAGAGGACCACACCCAGCTCGTGCTCCAACAGCCGGACCTGCCGGGACAGCGAGGGCTGTGCGAGGTGCAGCCGGTCGGCGGCGCGGGTGAAGCTCTGCTCGTCCGCCACGGCCAGGGCGTAGGCCAACTGGTGCAGCTGCATCAATCAGAGCATATAGCTCTTACTTTGATGCTCTTTATGTCTTTGACGTGCCGCCGGACGCACCGTATGGTCACCGCCTGCAGCACGGGCATTTGCACCGTGGCGGGAGTGGTCTGGAATGATTTGCCGGCCTGGCCGCTGAGCCGGCCAGCGAGGAGGCGCGAGTGACGACGACGGTCGAGAACCCATCCCCGACCCCGGTCTCCATCGGGGCGCCCCGGGGCGGTCCCGACCAGCCGACCCTGCGCAAGGACAACTGGTGGGTGGAGCCCCTGGTCACCTTCGTCGTGCTGGTCTCCTTCGTCGCCTACTCGACCTGGGCGGCCTTCGTCGGCAAGAACTACTACGCCGGGGCGGACCTGCACCGGGACCTGATCTCGCCCTTCTACTCCCCCTGCATCGCCAACAGCTGCGTGCCCGGCAGTCACGCCTTCGGGACGCTGCCCTTCTGGAATTACTCGCCGGCGCTGCTGATCCTGATCTTCCCGCTCGGCTTCCGCCTCACCTGCTACTACTACCGCAAGGCCTACTACCGGTCCTTCTGGCTGTCGCCGCCCGCCTGTGCGGTGTCCGACGCCCACCGCAGCTACAGCGGCGAGACCCGCTTCCCCCTGATCCTCCAGAACATCCACCGCTACTTCTTCTGGATCCTCCTCCTCTTCAACTGCGTCCTCACCTACGACGCCATCCTCGCCTTCCGCCAGCCCGGGCTCGGGATCGGGATCAGCGTCGGCACCCTCGTCCTGTGCGCCAACGCCGCCTTCCTGTGGCTGTACTCGCTCTCGTGCCACGCCTGCCGGCACTTCTGCGGCGGCCAGGTCAAGTCCTTCGCGAAGCACCCGACGCGCTACAAGCTGTGGAAGTTCGTCACCCCGCTCAACGCGCACCACATGCGCTTCGCCTGGATCAGCCTCTTCGGCGTCGCCCTCTGCGATCTCTACGTGCGCCTCGTGGCGAGCGGGACGATCCACGACCCCGGCTTTCACTTCTAGGACTGGACCGCGAGGACCCGCATGGCCGACCAGACGCACGACTACGAGACGCACGACTACGACGTCATCATCATCGGAGCCGGTGGCTCCGGGCTGCGCGCCGCGATCGAGGCCAAGGAGCGCGGCCTGCGCGTGGCGCTGGTCTGCAAGTCGCTGCTCGGCAAGGCGCACACCGTCATGGCCGAGGGCGGCATGGCGGCCGCCATGGGCCACGTGTGGCCCGAGGACAACTGGCAGGTGCACTTCCGCGACACCATGCGCGGCGGCAAGATGCTCAACAACTGGCGCATGGCGCAGATCCACGCCCAGGAGGCGCCCGACCGGGTCTACGAGCTGGAGCGCTGGGGCGCGCTGTTCGACCGCACCAAGGACGGCCGCATCACCCAGCGCGACTTCGGCGGCCACCGCTACGCCCGCCTGGCCCACGTCGGCGACCGCACCGGCCTGGAGCTGATCCGCACCCTGCAGCAGAAGGTCGTGTCCATGGGCACGGACGTCTTCATGGAGTGCAAGATCCTGCGCCTGCTGCCCGACGCGGAGGGCCGGATCTCGGGCGCCGTGGGCTACATGCGCCCGACCGGGGAGATGGTGCTCTTCACCGCCAAGGCCTTCGTCCTCGCCACCGGGTCGATCGGCAAGTCGTGGAAGTACACGTCCAACTCGTGGGAGTCCGTCGGCGACGGGCACGCCATGGCCATCTGGGCCGGGGCCGACGTGATCGACATGGAGTGCGTGCAGTTCCACCCGACCGGGATGGTGTGGCCGCTCTCGGTGCGCGGCATCCTCGTGACCGAGGGCGTGCGCGGCGACGGCGGCGTGCTGCGCAACTCCGAGGGCACCCGGTTCATGTTCAACTACGTGGCCGACATGTTCCGGGCCGAGACGGCGGAGACCGAGGAAGAGGCCGACGCCTGGTACGAGGACCACAACAACAACCGGCGCACGCCCGACCTGCTGCCGCGTGACGAAGTGGCCCGGGCCATCAACTCCGAGGTGAAGGCCGGACGCGGCAGCCCCCACGGCGGTGTCTTCCTCGACATCGCCTCGCGCCGCACCCCCGAGTACATCCGGCGCCGGCTGCCCTCGATGTACCACCAGTTCA
>PMPX01000095.1 GCA_003169235.1 Acidimicrobiaceae bacterium
CGTTGCCCCCTCTCGTTGGGCCAGTGCGACGGGGACGGCGTGTTGCAGTGCGCCTACCACGGGTGGCGCTTCGACACCGCAGGACGCTGTGTCGAGATCCCGGCCCTGGGGGCGGGGGCGACCCTTCCGCCGGCGGCGCGCCTCGAGCCGGCCGCAGCCACGGCCGAGGCCCACGGAATGGTGTTCATGGCGCCCGGCGAACCGATCGCCCCGCTCGGCTCCATCCCCGAGGCCGACGACCCGTCCTTCATGGTGGCCGAGCTCCCCACGTTGCGGGCGAGGGCCTCGGCGGGCCTCCTGGCCGACAACTTCCTCGACGTGGCCCACTTCCCCTTCGTCCACGCCGGGACGTTCGGCGCCGAGGAGGCGGCCGAGGTCCCTCCCTATGCCGTGGCGCGGGACGACTGGTCCTTCACCATGAGCTACGAGCACGCCTTCGCCCACCGCGAGGACCCAGGTGTCACGGCCGGTCACCGCCCGCTCGTCCAGACCCGGCGCCTGACCTACCGGCTGAACGCCCCCTTCCACCTCCGGCTGCGGATCGACTTCGTCGACTCGGGGGGCTCCAACGTGATCGGCTTCTTCATCCAGCCCGAGACCGACGAGAGCTGCCGGCTGTTCACCACCTTGTGGCGCGACGACCTCGACGGCGACGAGAGCCGCATGGCCGAGGCCGTGGCCTTCGAGCTCGAGGTGCTCCGTGAGGACCTGCGGATCCAGGAGGCGTACCACGAGCTCACCCTGCCCTTGGACCCCACGGCCGAGGTGCACACGAGAGCCGACCGCACCACGCTCGAGCTGCGCCGGGTGCTGGCCGACCTGGTGGCGACGGCGACGGNNGGGCGCGTGAGCGGGGTCACGGTGGTCGACCATCCCGTACTGGCCCACCGGGTGGCCCAGCTGCGCGACCGCGCCACCGACGGCGACACCTTCCGCCAGCTCGTCTCCGAGGTGTCCGGCCTCCTGGCCTACGAGGCGATGCGTGACCTCGGGACCGCGGAGGTCACTGTCGACACGCCCGTGGCCGACGCCGCCCTGGCGCGTCGCGTGACCGAGGTCGTCCTGCTCGTGCCGATCCTGCGCGCCGGCCTCGGCATGGTGCAGGCGATCCAGGAGATCGTGCCGCTGACCGAGGTGGCCCACGTCGGGCTCCGCCGGGACGAGACGACGTTGAGGTCCGAGGTGTACCTCAACCGCCTGCCCGAGAACCTGGGCGGAAGGCGGGTGCTCGTCTGCGACCCGATGCTGGCGACGGGTGGCTCGCTCGGGCAGGTGTGCGAGCTGGTCGCTGCACGCGGTGCGGCGGAGGTCATCGCTTTGTGCGTCCTCGCCTCGGAGCCGGGTCTGGCCGCCTTCCGGGGCGCCCACCCCCGGGTGCAGGTCTATTGCGCCGCGGTCGATCCCGGTCTCAACGACAACGGGTTCATCGTGCCGGGCCTCGGCGACGCCGGTGACCGGCTCTTCGGGCCGCCCGACTGACGCTGGCGCCGGCTACTCGCCGATGTCCTCGTGCCAGAGCTCGGGGTTGACCGCGATGAACCCGCCCAGGAGCTCCATGCACTCGGCGTCGTCGAGTACGACCACCCGGCAGCCGTGTTCGGCCACCCACGTGTGGCCACCTTCGAAGGTGCGCGCCTCGCCGATCACCACGGTGCCGATGCCGAACTGGCGGAGCAGTCCGCTGCAGTACCAGCAGGGTGAGAGTGTGGTGACCATGACGCAGTCCGCGTAGTGGCGCCGGCGCCCGGCGGCCCGGAAGGCGGCCGTCTCGGCGTGCATTAAGGGATCGCCGTCCTGGACGCGGCGGTTGTGCCCGCGCCCGAGCAGGGTGCCGTCCTGGTGGAAGAGTGCGGCGCCGATCGGGATACCGCCCTCGGAGAGCCCGTGGCGCGCCTCCGCGACGGCGACCGCCAGCATGCGCCGGACCAGGGCGTCGTCGAGTGGTTCAGCGGGGGACATATGCTCGGTGCAGCGTGATGTCCACGGCCGCCGATCGTACCTACACGACCACGGTCGGGAGCCAGAAGCTGGAGCTCCCGCTCGTCCCCCTCTCCGATGAGTTGACCATCGCGCTCCTGATCTGTGTTGATCTGGGGGTCTCGTTCGCAGAGACGGCAGGGCGTGAGCTGGCCGAGCTGATGCGGCCGTCCCGCCCCGAGATCGTCGTCTCGGTGGCGACCATGGGGATCCCGCTGGCCATCGAGGCCAGCCGGGCCCTGGGATTCGACGACTACGTGATCCTGCACAAGACGCCCAAGATCCACCTCGGCGAATCGTGGGCCGAACCGGTGTACTCCATCACGACGGACAAGCCCCAGCGGCTGCGCATGGATCCTGCCCGGGTCGACGCCGTACGCGGCCGGCGGGTGGCAGTGGTGGACGACGTCATCTCCACCGGGGCCTCGTTGTCGTCGGCGTTGCGCCTGGTGCGCCGCATGAACGCCGAGCCGGTGGTGATCGGGACCCTGATGACCGAGGGCGGCGGTTGGAGGGAGGCCCTGGGCCCCGATGCGGCACTGGTCCGTGCTCTTGGCGCCATGCCGCTGTTCCACCCCGACGGCGAGGGAGGCCTCACCGAGGACTGGGGCTGAGGGGAGAAAGCCTCCGACCCGGCCTACTCGGTGGCCGTGTGCAGGGCCCCGGTGATGTCGTCGATTGCCGACTGCTCGGCGTCACTGACTTCCTGACCGTGCTCCCGGTGGGCCGCGGCGACCTTGTGTGACAGGTTGACGATGAACCGGCGGTACTCGTCGACCTCCTCCGGCGATGCCTTGCTCGCGAGCAGCGCCACCGAATCCCGCAGGTGTTGTAGCCCGTGCTGCCTCAGCTCTTCGGGGGAGTGGTAGTGCGTGTGGTCCCGCTCGGGTTTTGCCGCGACGATCTCATCGAGAAGCTCGCTCTTGCCGTGCTGCTGCCGGGCCTCGACGTAGGCCTTGGCCATGGCGATCGTCTCGCGGAACGAGCCCCCTCGTTGGGCCGTGACCACGATCATCCCTGCGCTCGGAGGCGCTTCCAGGATCAGCTCCCATTCCTCGGTGGTGAAGTCCGACTTCGAAGTCATCCACTCTCCCGTCTCTGCACTCGTCGCTCCGGGCGTATGGACGCACCGTAGCGCGTGGCCGCCCTGCAGATCTGGGCCGCGCCGTGCTGACATTCGACCGAGTTGTCGGACCCTCGGCGGCCCGAAGGACACCTGTTGCGGGACGGTGGGGGGTATCGTCGAGCATCGAGTCTCGGGGAGGAGCCAGATGAGCATCGTGAACGTGGTCCCCACGACCATTCCGAATCTCATCACCGGCGGCACCCCGGTCCCGACTATTCAGGGTGGGTCGTCAGGGAGCGTCATTCAGGGCGGAGGGTCGACCGTATTTACGTCTTCGAGTCCCGGGCTCAGCTTGACCACACTGGTGAGCGTCTTCGTCGAGCTCTTTGCGGTGTTGGTCGTGCTCTCCTTGGTCGGTGTCTTCGTGATCATCGTCGTCGCCAACCGGGCTGATCCCGATCCGAGCGGCCGCCGACC
This sequence comes from Acidimicrobiaceae bacterium, assembly GCA_003169235.1. GTDB lineage: Bacteria > Actinomycetota > Acidimicrobiia > Acidimicrobiales > RAAP-2 > Bog-473. The sequence goes on from PMPX01000095.1 coordinate 3,521, forward strand.
GCAGTCGGTCTATTACTTCGCCGTGTCGTTCGTGACGCTTGCAGTGGCGATCCTCGGTTCTGCTGTAGTGGTCTCGGGGGTGGTCGTCCTGGTCGGCAGTCATGCGAACTCGGTCACGAATTCCGCGGCCCGCGCCATCGTGTTCGGCGCCCTGGCAACCCTCGTCGGCGTCGCGCTCTTTGTGCCGCATCTGCGTCGTGGTCTTGCCCTTGCTGCCGCCGACCGCCACACTCAGGGCCCGTCCCAACGGGTGGGCCAGAGCTACGTGTCTGCGGTGGCCTTCGTCTCGGTGCTCTCGCTTCTCGTCCTGTTCGTGTTCTCCGCGTACCTGGTGTTCGCCCTAGCCGGGCCGGGGGTGTTCGGATCCTTCGGTGGCCGGTCGGACACGGTGCGAGTGCTCATCGTGGCGCTCTATCTCTGGGTGGTCGCCGCCGTCGTGCTGTGGACCCATCGCACGCTGGTGACACCCGAACTCCACATTCTCGGCGCCGGGGCCCGACCTGAACCACCCGGACCCGAAGGTGGCGCCGGCGCGTAGCTCCGGCCGAGAGGGAGAGGCCGACCGCTGGCAAGGAGGTCGGCGCGAGAGCTTGCGAGGCCCGAGACGTGGGCCCTCGGCGTGGGTGGCGGCGGGTCCTCTCAGCCGGCGAGCAGACCCTCCTCCGTGAGGAGCTGCTCCTGGGTTTCGGCCTCCTTGTGCACCTTGCGGACGGCGAGCACGAGGTAGACGAGTGCGGCCACGCCCATGCCGAGGAAGACGCTGAAGTCGCCGCCGTAGTGGTAGGCGTCCTGCGTGTGGTCGGTGACCTCGTTCATCCAGCGCGGCACGCGGAAGTAGTAGGTCGGGTTCACGTACAGTGCCGAGATGGCGGCGTACATCCCGACCACCTGGGCGATGATGGCCGGCCAGAAGACGCCGCCCCTGCGCCAGTACAGCGAGGTGCGCCCCGTCTTCTGCAGCTCACTCGGCACGTAGCGGTAGCGCCGCAAGGCCCAGTCGACCAGGAAGATGGCGCTCCATGGCGCGATCCAGACGATCACCAAATCGACGAAGTCGGACAGGTACTC
>PMPX01000214.1 GCA_003169235.1 Acidimicrobiaceae bacterium
ATGATCAGCTTGGCCATGCGGTAGCCGGGAGCGGCCTTGGCGCCGAACAGGAAGGTGCGCGGCACGATCTCCATGTTGGGGTCGCGCTGGATGCGCTTCAAGAGCGTAAGGATGTGCAGGACCTGCAGGTGCTGGCGCTTGTACTCGTGCAACCGCTTGGCCATCACGTCAAACATCGAGTGAGGGTCGACTGCAATGCCGAGCCGGTCCTGAATATAATCCGCCAGCTTGACCTTGTTCTCCAGCTTGACGGCTCTCCACTGATCGTGAAGCTCGCGATCCGCGGCCAGTGGTTCGAGGCGCCGGAGTTTTTCCAGGTCGCGAATCCAGCCCGCGCCGAGCCGGGCGGTGAGCAGCCGGGTAAGCCCTGGATTGGCCAGCACCACCCAGCGGCGAGGCGTAACTCCGTTGGTCTTGTTGGAGAATTTTTCCGGGGAGAGCTCGTAGAAGTCGCGCAGGACTTCGGCCTTCAGCAACTCCGTGTGCAGCGCGGCAACGCCGTTGATGGCGTGGCTGCCGAGTGCCGCCAGGTGGGCCATGCGCACGTATTTCTCGCCGTGCTCATCAACCAGGGAAAGCCGCAGGGCGCGCTCTTCGTCGTTGGGAAACCTCTGCCGCACGTTCTCCAGATGCCGCCGGTTGATCTCGTCGACGATCTCCAGATGCCGCGGAAGCAGACTGCCGAACAGGGCGCGCGGCCATTGCTCCAGCGCCTCGGGCAGCAGTGTGTGGTTGGTGTAGGAGAGAGTACTCTGCGTCACGTGCCACGCCGCGTCCCACTCCATCCCGTGCTCATCCACCAGCAGGCGCATCAGCTCGGCCACCGAGATGGCAGGATGCGTGTCGTTCATCTGAATCGCGAAGTTGCGGTGCAGGTCGGCCAGCGGACGGTTGGCGTGCAACTGGATCTTCACGATGTGCTGCAAGCTGCAGGAGACGAAAAAAAACTGCTGGGCCAGGCGCAACTGCTTGCCTTCCGTGAACTCGTCGTTGGGGTAGAGGATCTTAGAGATATTCTCCGAGGCCACCTTGTCGCGCACCGCGCCGAAGAAGTCGCCGTGGCTGAAAGTCTCGAAGTTGAAGCTCTCCACAGCCTGCGCCGACCACAGGCGCATGGTGTTGGCGGTGTTGGTGTGGTAGCCCAGAATCGGCGTGTCGTGGGGAACGCCGCGTACCACGTGGCCGGGAACCCAATGCACGTGCAGGCGGCCATGGGCGTCTCTGTGCCGCTCGGTGTGTCCGCCCAGCTTCACCTCGAAGGCGTCTTCGGGGCGCTCCAGAGCCCAGGGATTGCCCAGCCGCAGCCACTTGTCGGTCGTCTCCACCTGCCAGCCGTCGCGGATCTGCTGGTCGAAGATGCCGTACTCGTAGCGGATGCCGTAGCCGATGGCGGGTATATCGAGCGTGGCCAGCGAATCCATAAAGCAGGACGCCAGCCGGCCCAGCCCGCCGTTGCCCAGGCCCGGCTCTTCTTCCTGCTCGATCAGCTTGCCCAGGCTCAGCCCGAGTTGTGTCATGGCCTGCTCGGCTTCGTCGCGGATGCCTAGATTGACCAGGTTGTTAGCCAGGTGCGGCCCGGTCAGGAACTCGGCCGAAAGGTAGCAAACCACCCGCACATCCTGGGCCTGGTAATTCGTCACCGTCGAAATCCAGCGCTCCACGATGCGATCGCGCACGGTGTGGGCCAGCGCCATGTAGAGATCGTTCACGGTGGCCCGTTCCAGGCTCCGGCCCTGCACAAAAAAGAGGTTGTCGAGGAAGCTGCGGGCCAGCGCCTCGGCGGTCATGGCTGTCTTCTGTTCCTTCATCGATCCCACTTTCTCCAGTATCGTTACGCGCGCATCGGACATTGTGATCCTCATTTCTCCAGGGAGGCCGGGACTTTCCCGGATGGAGCGGCGTACCCAACGATACGGCCTCAGGAGCAGCCTTGGGCATGAAAAATCAAAAAAATGATCTTCCGGATGCTATTTCCAGGAAAGCCCGCACTCCATCCTTGCGGCTTTTTCCCATCGCAAGGTCGGGATAGCGCCTGAGTTGCGTATACCACCCCGGAACTGCTGCAGAGCCATCTTCCGAATCACCGCACCGCCCTATCCGCACTAAACTCTAGACAGGAGCACCCCATGGACTACATCAATCTCGGCGACACCGGCCTTCAAGTCTCCCGCATTTGTCTCGGCTGCATGACCTACGGATCGCCCGCCACCGGCAAAATCCTGCCCGGCCGCCAGTCCTGGGCGCTCAACGAATCCGACAGCCAGCCCTTCTTCCGCCAGGCCCTCGAACTTGGCATCAATTTCTGGGACACCGCCAACGTCTACTCCGGCGGCGACAGTGAGATTGTTATCGGCCGGTTTCTCAAGCAGAACAGCATCCGCCGCGAATCGATTGTCCTCGCCACCAAGGTCTGCAGCCCCATGCGCGAGGAACCCAACGGCCACGGCCTCTCCCGTAAAGCAATCCTGTTCGAGCTCGACGAGAGCCTGAAGCGTCTCCAGACCGATTACGTGGACCTTTATCAAACGCACCGCTGGGACTACGAAACCCCCATCGAAGAAACCCTCGAAGCCCTGCACGATGCGGTCAAGGCCGGCAAGGTCCGCTACATCGGCGCATCGTCGATGTACGCCTGGCAATTCGCCAAGGCCCTGTATCTCTCCCGGCTCAACGGCTGGACCCGCTTCGTCTCCATGCAGAACCACTACAACCTCCTCTACCGCGAGGAGGAGCGCGAGATGATCCCGCTCTGCCTGGACCAGGGCGTCGGCTGCATCCCGTGGAGCCCTCTGGCCCGTGGCGTCCTGGCCGGGAACCGAACCCGGGAAGGGGGGCGGCACACGACGCGCTCGAGCACCGACCCGTTCACCGACTACCTCTACGACCAACCAACGGACTTCGACGTCGTCGACGCCGTGGTCGAGGTGGCGGCGGCGCGTGACGTGGCTCCGGCGCAGGTGGCACTCGCCTGGCTGCTCGCCAAGCCGGGCGTGACGGCGCCCATCGTCGGGGCGACGAAGAAGAGGCACTTGAAGGACGCGCTCGCCGCCGAGGAGCTCACCTTGAGCGAGGAGGAGATCGCGCTGCTCGAGAAGCCGTACGTCGCGCACCCCGTCCTCGGTCACTTCTAGGGCGCCACCGGGGCCGTCAACTAGGGTCGGCCGCAGGAGACCGAGTTCGAGAGATCGGAGGGGTGACATGCAGGTCGCACTGACGGTGTCCGACTTTCTCAACCGGGCTGCGCTCGTCTACGGGCACCGCGTCGCCGTGGAGGACGAGCCGGACGTGGCGGGCTCGCTCGGGACACAGACGTACGCCGAGATGGAGGCGCGGGCGCGAGGCCTGGCCCTGGCCCTCGACGACCTGGGGGTCGGGCACGGGGAGCGGGTCGCGATCGTCAGCCCGAACTCGGGCCGATTTCTCACCTCGTTCTTCGGGGTCAGCGGCTTCGGCCGCATCCTGGTCCCGATCAACTTCCGGCTGACGACCGACGAGATCGGCTACGTCGTCGGGCACTCCGGGGCGTCTGTGCTCCTGTACGACCCCGAGGTGGCCGACCAGGTCGATGGCATCAAGGTGAGCCACCGGTTCTGCCTGGACGGCTCCGACGACGAGGCGTTGTTCGCCCCGGCGCCGCCCGACGCGGCCCCCCGCCCGTGGGAGCCGGACGAGAACGCCACGTGCTCGGTCAACTACACCTCGGGCACGACCGCCCGGCCGAAGGGTGTGCAGCTCACCCACCGGAACTGCTGGCTCAACGCGACCATGTTCGGGTGGCACACCGGTGTGAGCGATCGCGACGTGCTCCTCCACACCTTGCCGATGTTCCACTGCAACGGCTGGGGGATGCCGTACGCCGTGACCGGCATGGGCGGCGCGCACGTCGCGCTGCGCAAGATCGACGGCGAGGAGATCCTTTCGCGCATCGAGCGCCACGGCGTGACGCTCCTCTGCGCCGCGCCGGCCGTCGTGGCGGCGATCCTCGGCGCAGCGGAGACCCGGGCCGGCGAGGGACGGGACGTGCCCGGGCGGGGCACGGTACGCATCGTGGTGGCGGGCGCACCCCCGCCGTCCAAGACGATCGAGCGGGTGGAGGCCGAGCTCGGGTGGGAGTTCATGCAGATCTACGGGCTGACCGAGACGGCGCCGTTGCTCACCATCAACCGGGCACCCTCGGAGTGGGACGACCTCGACGCACCCTCGCGATCGATGCTGCTCAGCCGCGCCGGCGTCCCTGCCATGGGTGTGCGGATCGAGACCGATGCCGAGGGTGAGGTGCTGGCGCGCGCCAACCACGTCTTCGCCGGGTACTGGGAGCAGCCGGAGGAGTCGGCGAGGGCGCTCGAGGGCGGTTGGTTCCACACCGGGGACGGGGGCTACCTCGACGGGGCCTACCTGGTGATCTCGGACCGCAAGAAGGACGTGATCATCACCGGCGGGGAGAACGTGTCGTCCATCGAGGTCGAGGACTGCCTGTACCAGCACAGCGCCGTGGCCGAGGTGGCGGTGATCGGTGTGCCCGACGAGAAGTGGGGTGAGACGATCAAGGCCCTGGTGGTGGTGCGCGACGGCGAGACGGTCACCGAGGCCGAGCTGATCGCGCACTGCCGCGACCGGCTGGCCCACTTCAAGGCGCCGACCACGGTCGAGGTGCGCGACGCGCTCGACCGGACGGCCACGGGGAAGCTGCAGAAGTACAAGCTCCGCCAGCCCTACTGGGCGGGGCGGGAGCGGTCGGTCGGCTAGCCCCCGGCGGAGGAGTGGCCGCCTGTCGGCGGCACCGGCCTTCGCGAGCGCTCCTCAATGACGAGATGGCCGCGCCGGTCGAAGGCGGCCGCGACGTCCCCGTCGATGAGCCGGCGCAGGGGGTCGCCCACGATGGTGCGACGCCAACCCGTGTCGAGGCGGCTGGGCTCGGCCGCGAGCAACTGTGCGATGTCCGCCCGGGTGGCCAGGAGCCCCTGGTCGAAGTCGAGGTCGTCCGCGATCTGGCGCACCACGCCCGAGCAGACGGCGACGGCGGCGGCCGGGGCGACTGCGTCGCGTCCCTCGGTGGGCATCCGGATCTGGTCCGGCTGCAGCCCGAGGCCGCGGTTGACCGCAGCGAGGATCTCGGCCGCTCGACCCTGGGCCAGGTGCCGGCCGTCGACGCCGCGGGCGCGGCGCAGCTCGTCGCCGTTGCGAGGCGGGCGCTGCGAGATCGCCATCAGGCCGAGGTCCGACAGGATCATGCGCCGGGGGCGGTTCGTCTCCGCGGCGGTGCGCTCCCGCCAGGCCGCCACCTCCTGGGCGACGCCGCGGCTTCGGCGCGACATGCCGCGGATGTCGCCGAGCTTCCACCACGCCTCCTCGGGCACGCGGGCCGGAGCGCGATCGCCGAGCACCTGGTCGCACTCGTCGAGCGCCCAGTCGAGGCGACCGAGGGCGCGGAGCCGTTCCGTCAGCACGAGCCGCAGCTCCAACAGGTGGGCGACGTCGTTGACGGCATAGGAGACCTGCCGGTCCGAGATCGGGCGCTCCAGCCAGTCCGACAGTCGGTCGGCCTTGGGCAGGGAGACGCCCAGCATCTGGTCGACCAGTCGCGAGAGCGAGGGTGAGGACATCCCGAGGAAGCCGGCAACGATCTGGGTGTCGAACACGGTGGCCGGGACGGTGCCGCAGGCGGCCATCAGCACATCGAGGTCCTGCGAGGCGGCATGGACCACCGCCGTGCCCGGTCCCCCGAAGACCTCGGCCAGGGGGGCGGGGTCGACCGCCAGCGGGTCGACGAGCGCCACCTTGTCGGCCCAGGCGATCTGAATGAGCGCCAGGTCGGGGACGTAGGTCTTCTCCGTGTGGAACTCGGTGTCGAAGCCGTAGAACTCCTCGGTGACGAGGTCGGCCACGAGGGAACGGAGGCCGGCGGTGTCGACCACCATGGTCGCCGGCTCGGTCTGCGGGGTCACGAAGGCGTCACCATGTCGTCGCGCTGGGGCAGAGGTCGGGCGCGGTCGTCGTCGCGGTGGGAGGAGGTGGGTGAAGGTGCAAGGCCAGCGGCGAGGCTAGCGCGGGTCGGTGACGCCGCCCGGCGCCGGTCGGGCTCGTGATCACTGCACCCTTTTCGCAACCGTCCTGCAGTCTTTTCCAGGCCTGCATTTCACCCTCCGGGAGTAAACTTGACGCTCTACCGAGAACGTTTTTCGGTGCGCGACCGGGCGTTCGGCCCAGGTCACGAGACTTCTGGCTCTGGTTCAGACGGGACCGTTCCGATAACAGTGAAAAGTCGGATCGGAGGGGGAACTGTGAAGAAGGCGAAGGGACAACGTGGTGGCGAGACCGCCGGCACCGACCGGGTCCCCGCCGACGCCGCCGGACCGGCCGCCGCGGAGTCGTCGCGGGGCGGGTCGGCGAGGACCGTGGAGTCGATGCTGGAGGAGTTCGGCGCGGTCGGGGACGGAGTGCCGGGACGGCGTGCGCCGGGCACGGGCAAGTACGACCAGCTCTGGCAGCTCTCCATGGCCGACCCGCACACGGGACTGGCGAACCAGCTCCTGCTGCTCGACCGCCTCACCCAGGCCCTGACGCGCCGCCGGCGCCACGGCGGCGAAGTGGTGGTCTGCCATATCGGCCTGGACAACCTGGCGGAGATCAACGTGGACCTGGGGTACACCACGGGCAACGCCGTCCTGTGCGAGGCGTCCCGCCGCCTGGTGTCGATCCTGCGCAGCGAGGACACGGTGGGCCGGGTGGGCTCGAGCGAGCTCGTGGTCGTGCTCACCGTCAGCGACGAGCAGGCGGTCGGGCCGCTCATGCGCCGGATACAGCACACGCTCGACGAGCCGGTCATCGTGGGCGTGAGCGACATTCGCGTCCATTCCTCGCTGGGCGTCGCGATCGCAGAGGACACCGAGTCCGCCGAGGACGTGCTGGCGCGAGCGGATCGCTCGACGCGCGTCGCCAAGCGCTGACCGCACCGCTCCCTCCCGACACCCGCCACGACCCCGGGAACCGGTCGTCGTCGTGGACAAACCAGCAGCGTACGGTCCATGTTCGCCGCCCGGGCACGCTCGGGCACGCTGGGGCGTGGCGTGCGATAGGGAGTATCGGCCCTAGACAAAACAGGAGTATCGGCTCTACTCCGCTCGCCCAATTCCAGCAAAATTATGTTTGCGATGTCGATGTACAGCGAATTACTGGTGGGCCTGTGTTCCGAAGTGGAGCCCCTGCCCCTGCCCTCGTCGAGCGACGAGCTCGTCGTGGTGCTCCTGCAGCGCCGGCGCCAGCTCACCGGAAACGGCCACGACAGGAGCCACATCATGGCCGAGGACCTGGCGCTCGAGCTCGATCACGACCGCATGCTGTTGCGGCTGTGCACGGCGCTGGGCATAGAGAGCGACCCGACCTGGTTCGCCAACCCCCTGGCCGAACGCGAGCGCCTGGAGGAGCTCCTGCGCACCGTGGGGGTCGATTTCCGCACGCTGGACGACCATCGCCGGGCGACGGTGGCCTGACACCGACGGTCGGGCGCCGAGGTGGTCAGGCGTTGGGGTTCGTACCCTTGGGGTTCGTACCCTTGCGCTCCGCGAGGACGGCGGCGTACACCGCGGCCTCGGTCCGGCGGCGCATGCCGAGCTTCGACAGGAGGCTCGAGACGTAGTTCTTCACCGTGGCCTCGGCCAGGAAGAGCTGCTCGGCGATCTGGCGGTTCGACTGGCCCTGGGCGATCAGCTCCAGGACCTTGCGCTCCTGGGGAGTCAGCACGGTCAGGCGCGACTCGGCCTCCTGGTCCTTGCGGAGTCGGTCGAACAATTCTTGCGTCAGCATCGGATCGAGCAGGGACATCCCCTGGCTGACCCGCCTGATGTCGCCGAGCAGGTCGCCGCTGCCCACCTCCTTGAGCACGTAGCCCGACGCCCCCGCCATGATGGACGAGAACAGCGCGTCGTCGTCGGAATAGGACGTGAGCATCAGGCACCGGACCTGGGGAGAGGTGGACTGGATCTCCCTGCAGACCTCGATCCCGTTGCCGTCGGGAAGGCGGACGTCGAGGATGGCCACGTCCGGCTCGAGGTCGCGTATCAGCGTCAGGCCCTGCTCCGCGGTGCCCGCCTCGCCGACGACCTCCATGTCGTCTTCGGCCTCGAGCAGCGTATGCAGGCCTGTCCTCACCAGCTCGTGATCGTCGAGGACGAAGACCCTGATCGCCATCTGGCCAATACTGCCACGCGACGAACGGAGGACCAGAAAGGCCGGAGCGCCGAGGCGGGCGCGCCGTGCGCCGTACTCGGCTCTATCCTGGCGCGTCGTGCAGCCGTTCGACCGTATCGACGATCCCGTCAAGCTTCGCCGGCTCGTGCAGGCGATCCTCATCCTCGATGCCGAGCTGCACCTGCCGGCGGTGCTCCGCCGGATCATTGAGGAGGCAGTCGACCTCGTCGACGCGCAGTACGGCGCACTGGGCGTCCTGACCGAGGACGGGCGGGCGCTGGACCAGTTCCTCACGGTGGGACTGACCAGCGAGGAAGAGCAGGCCATCGGTCCCCGCCCCACCGGGCGCGGTGTCCTCGGGACGTTGATTGCGGACGACAAGCCCCTCCGCCTGGCCAACATCGCCGACAGCCCGGACAGCTTCGGCATCCCGGCTCACCACCCGACCATGAGCTCGTTCCTCGGTGTCCCGGTCCGGGTGCACGGCGAGGTCTACGGGAACCTGTACCTGACCAACAAGACGACGGCGCAGGAGTTCTCCGAAGACGACGAGGAGCTGGTGCTCGCCCTGGCGATGGCGGCCGGCATCGCCATTGAGAACGCGCGCCTCCACGGCCTCGTGCGTGATCGCGCGCTGACCGAGGACCGCGACCGCATTGCCCGCGACCTCCATGACTCGGTCATCCAACGGCTGTTCGCCATCGGGCTCTCTCTGCAGGGCACGGCTCGCCTGGTCGAGAGGCCGGAGGCGGTCATGCGCATCGGGGAGGCCATCGACAAGCTCGACGAGACCATCCGCCAACTCCGTAAGGCCATCTTCGACATTGAGCTCACCATCAACAAAGAGGGACTGCATCCCAAGGTCCTCGACCTCGTGCACGAGCTCCGCTCGGTGCTGGGCCTCCACCCGCAGGTCTCGTTCAGCGGCCCGGTCGACAAGGTCGTCACCGGTCAGCTTTCCGAAGAGGTGCTCGCAGTGCTCCGGGAGGCGCTCACCAATGTGGGCAAGCACGCGCACGCGAACCAGGTGGTCGTCACGATTGCCGCCGGCGAGGAGCTGCGGCTCGTCGTGGCCGACGACGGAGACGGCATGGGCGACGCCGGTTCCACGGGCCGCGGCCTGAAGAACCTCCGGCAGCGTGCCGAGCGTCTGGGCGGCAGCGTGGAGCTCGGCATCTCCCGCGAGGGCGGCACCCGATTGACGTGGCACGTGCCGATCGCTCCGTTGGAGACCGAAGCGAACCTGGCCGTCTGACAGGGGCAACGAGCGTCAATTGACGCGTCGTTGATCGCAATTGCGGGCCGGTAGTCCGAATGCACCTTGTACTGCAACGCCCGTCGGTTCATCCTTGCAAGTGAACGAAAAGGCAAACCTCCCGTGAGGGGGGGACGCAAAGCTACGGGACTCATGGAGTTCGCCGGGCCGCCGATTCAGCAATAAGCACGCTGCTTGTCGCCCCACGGCCCGACCTCTTCGGTCCGTCAGGGGGGAGACAATGCAGAAGACCCGCAGTCGTCGGGCACTGACGGTCCTCATTGTTCGAGGCATCGCCCTGATTGGCCTTCTTTGCGCGCTGGGTACGGGCCTGGCCGTCGAATCCTCCACCGGTGCGGGCGCCGTGGTGCGCACGGCCGGCTACGGCGGCGGCCAGATGATGACTGCCGACCCCAACGGCGGCTACTGGACGGACAGCGCCTCGGGAACGGTCACACCGTACGGAGGGGCTCCTTCACTGGGTTCCCCGGCACTGTCGGGGCTCACATTGAGCAAGCCCATCGTCGGCATGGCCTCCACGCCCGGCGGCAACGGCTACTGGCTCGTCGCCTCCGACGGCGGCATCTTCAGCTTCGGCGACGCGGGCTACTTCGGCTCGACGGGCGCCCTTCACCTCAATCAGCCCATCGCCGGCATGGCACCGACTCCCGACGGCAAGGGCTACTGGCTCGTGGCCGCCGACGGTGGCATCTTCACCTTCGGTGACGCCGGCTACTACGGCTCGACGGGCGGCACCGGCGTGACCGCTCTCGGCATGGTCATCGACCCGGCCAACGGTGGCTACTTCATCGTGGAGTCGAACGGATCGGCGGTCTTCTTCGGGCCTGCCACGACCACCACACCTCCGGCGCCCGCCATCACCACGACCACCACACCTCCCGCGCCCGCCATCACCAAGACCACGACACCTCCGGCGCCTGCCGTCACGACGACGACCGCCCCGCCACCGCCGCCGACCTCGACCACCTCGACGACCACGACGACCAGCACGACGCGGCCGACCACCACCACGACCGTGACGTCGACCACGCCGCCGGCGACCACTCTGGTACAGGGTGCCTACGTCTCCGGCGGGACCCCGTCGGCCATGGCGTCGTTCGCCTCGGCCACCGAGACCTCGCCCACCCTCGCCACCGCCTACCTGCCGGGGAATGCCGGATGGACGGGCATGGACGGCACCGGGGGGAGCCTCAACTGGCTGCTTGGACCCTGGGAGGGAAGCCACTACGCACTGTCGTTGGGCGTGCCGATCGTCCCGACCAACTCGAGCGGCACCGCGGTCGCCACGCTGGCCACGGGCGCCACGGGGGCCTACAACTCCTACTACGTCACCCTGGCGCAGACGTTGGTCAGCGCCGGTGAGTCGAACGCCTACCTGCGTCTCGGCTGGGAGTTCGACGGAACCTGGATGCCCTGGCAGGCCACGACGGCCAGTGCCGAGGCCAGCTACGCCTCGTACTTCCAACAGATCGTGTCGGCCATGCGGTCCGTGCCCGGTGCGGCCTTCCGCTTCGTGTGGAACCCCGATGCCGGAGCCTTCACCGAGTCGGGATACTCGGTGGCGGCGGCCTACCCCGGGAACGCCTATGTCGACGTGATCGGGCTCGACGCCTACGACCAGACCTGGGCCACGCCGCAGACACCGGCGAACGCCTGGACCGCGACCACGCTGCCCTCGCTGACCGCGGCGCAGCAGTTCGCAACCTCACACGGCAAGCCACTCGCCTTCACCGAATGGGGTCTCTCCATCCGCAGCGACGGCCACGGCCTCGGTGACGACCCGTACTACATCAACCACATGGCCTCGTGGATGGAGACCGCCTCCAACGACGTGGCGTTCGAGAGCTACTTCGACTGCAACGCCGGCGGGGTCAACTCCTTCATCACCGGGGGATCCTTCCCGAACAGCCTGGCTGCCTTCAGCGCAGACCTGGGCTGACCATCGAGAGTCCTGTCGTTACCAACTGACGGTGTGGGGCGTGTCGTCCTCGAATGTCGTGTCGCCGACGTGCCACGTGACGGGTGGGATGCGCGCGCTGGGCATGACGGTCAGCGTGCCCTGCGACTGGGGGAGCACGAAATTGAACGTGACGCTCTGCGTCGCTCCGGCGGGGATGTCGACGGACACCCCGACCAACAGGGTCGGGCCCTCTGGGCCGTTGGTCACGACGGAGTGTGCCGACGGCGACGAGACGTGGCGGACGTCCCCAGGGAGATTGACGGTGGCGATGCCGACGTACTCGCCGTAGTGCGTGCCGAGGCCCGGGTAGGGACCGGCGATGTAGGGCGACTGGCCCGGCGGGGTGTGGTTGGCGAGCGTCATGGTCAGGCGGCCGTCCGTCTGCGCGCCTCGCGGCGTCAGCTGCAGTGAGGTGGTCACCGAGAGGTACTGGTCGAGCTTGTTGCCGCCGCGATTGATCACGTTGGCCACGAGAGAGCTCGGCTGGAGCTCGCCCGACACCCCCACGGCGCGCCAGATGGCCTCCGTCCGGGGGTTGGCGGACCAGATGAGCACGTGACGTCCCGACGAGGCCGCCGAGAGTGCGTTGACCATCGCGTGCAGACCGAACGGCCGGTCCTCGAGCGCGTGCAGCGTCGCGGAAGCGAGGGTGGACAGCTCGTCGAGCCGGTTCGCCGCACTGGAGGAGTAGTCCTCCCCGACGTACTGGTCGTGCAGCAACAACTGGTCGACGTTGTCGGCCGTGACGACCGAGCCGGTCGAGGTGGTCACGGGCCCGGTCACGGTGAGGAGCTCCTGAAGGCCCTGGACGTCGATCGCCATGACGCCGTCCACGCTCTGGCCCGTGTTGGCCTTCCACATGCTGGCGGCCAACGGGCCGGTGACGTCGAACTGCGGCGTGAGCCCGAGGTTGCGCCAGTCGACGCCGGGAAGGAGCCACCCCCACCGTGCCTCGAGGTCGCCGCCGACCGTGACGGCGCCTTGCGGGAGCGTCAGTGACGGCGTCGGGACCATGTCGGAGAGATGGAGCTCGCCGTCGCCCGTGGTCACGATCCCGGCCTCGAGGAACGCACCTGAGCCCGAGCGCATCTCGGCGTTGTTCCCGGCGAGGAGGAGGTAGGTCCCGGGCCCCTGGAGGATGGAGGCCGCCGCGGCGCCGGCCGCCGACGTGCGCGCCAGGGTCGTCCGCACCTGGGTGAGGTCGTTGAGGAAGGTGCTGCGCTCGTGCGCCAGCGGCCCGATGAGGCCCTGATCCGGCCCCAGGTCGACTCCGGCCAGGGCGAGGTGGGTGCTGGCGGCGAGCGCCGCGAGCTGCCGCAGCGCGGTGACCCGGTCGGGTCCAGCCGTGTGGGGGAGGCGGAGCAGCGACCGGGACTGGCCGACCGCCGTGATGCCCGTCCGGGCGACCTGCTCGGCCGCCCCCGACAGGTCCTGCACCGAGCGCAACTGGCGCCCGGCCACCGGGAGCACGTCCACCGGCCAGAGAAGGGGGGACGAAAGGAGGCCGTGCGCGGCGCCGAAGCTGGAGGCCGCCGAGTGGAGGGGCCCGATGGGGGCGCCGGACAGGACCCCGTCAGCGGAGAGGCCCTGACGGGCCGACTGGACAGCCGCCTGGCCCTGGTGGATGTGCTCGGCGGCCACGACCACATCGACGACGACGGCGACCGCCCAGATCACCACGAGCGCCACCACGACCGCGGCGACCTTCCACCGCGTGGAGCGGCGACGGGTCAGTGCGCCGCTCGGTCCGGAGTCCGTCGGCGGGTCGGCCTCGGCGCTCGGATCGCCCGGCTCGCCGTCGTTCACCGGGGGGATCGTACTGCTGGGGTTGCCGGAGCCGGCGGGCACCCCGTCCGGTCAGCGCGACTGCTCGAGTCGGTCCCGAGTGGCGGGGCGTCGTTTGGATGCACCGAAATTGCCAATTGTCACGATATTGTGCCATCGCGCGCCGGATTATGACCTTTGGCTCTGCCCGCCGACCGATTTCCCTGGAATGATGATCAAGGCGGCCCGGTGTCTTGGCGATTAGTTCGTGCAGGGCACGATTGGCCCTTTCGAATCAAGCGCTCTTGGGAGCGATACAGGTGGAGGAGATCAAATGAAGAGGTCCAAGGCACGGCGGTTGCTTTCCATGGCCAGTGGTCCCGTCCTGGGCGTGATGCTGGCGGTTCCGGTTGGTGGGCTCCTGGCAGGAGCCGCTGGGGCGGACACGACCTGTTACACGGGCTGCACCTCTCCCGCGGCCGGTATCACGACCTCGTCGGGCAACGGGCCCGTGGCCAATGACGGGGCGTCGACCTCACCGAGCGGACTGGCGTTCACCGGTGCTGACATCGAGGAGATGGCGCTGATCGGCGTCGTCGCCATTGGCGTGGGCACCGTGCTGGTGCGCAGTCGCCGCCGCGCCGCCTGACCCCCGACATTTCTCGGCGGATGGAGTAGCGGATGTCGTCGGTGACGATTGGAAGAGATCTGCAGCACTGGCAGTGGACACGTGAGTCGGAATCGGCTGCGGGTGCCCGCCGCCGGTTTGCCGCCCACACCAGTGGAGAGGCCGTCGCGGGCATGGACCTCCTGGTCCTGGCGCTTGCCGTGGTGATCTTCGCGCCCAGTGTGCTCCAGTGGTCGGTCGCGGTCTTCGTGCTGGGGGTGCTGGCTCTCTGCGCGCTGCGCGGCCAGTACGCACCTCGGATCACCCTGAGTGTGAGCAGGGATCTGGGCTCACTGGCACTGGCGGTCACCGTGCCGCTCATGGTGATCGCGACGTTGGACGACTTCGACCCGCGGGTCCGGCCGTTCGTCGTGGTGGCCGTCGCCTCGTTCTGCCTGCTGGTGCTCGGCCGGGCCGTCGCCTACGCCGGCATCCGGCGCGCCAGGACGAAGGGCGCCTTCGCCCAGAGGGTTCTCATCGTGGGAGCTGGGCAGGTGGCGGAGCGCTTCGCAGATGTCCTCGAGACGCACCCGAGCTACGGGTTGCACCCGGTCGGGCTGCTCGACGACTGCGCCGACGAGTCCCTGTCGCACCCGGTGCTGGGCGGGATCGATCAGCTCGACGACGTCCTGAGCAAGCACCGCATCGACCGGGTCGTGCTCGCGTTCGGCGTCAACCGCGACCCGGATCTGGTGCGGGTCATCCGATCCTGTGAGAACGCGGACGTGGACATGTACGTCGTCCCGCGTTTCTTCGAGTTGGGCCTGCAGGCCGCGGCGCGCGACGTCGACATGGTCTGGGGCTACCCCCTCGTCCGTCTGCGGCGGTCGACGATGCAGTCGTCGTCCCGCTGGCTCAAGCGGGCCTTCGACTCGGCCGTCTCCGCCTCGCTCCTCCTGATCGCCGCGCCGATCTTCGGAGTGCTCGCGCTGGGCGTGAAACTCACCAGCCCCGGTCCGGTCTACTTCCGCCAGCGCCGCATCGGGAAGAAGGGGCGCGAGGTGGAGATCCTCAAGTTCCGCTCCATGCGGGTGAACAGCGAGTCGGACACCCAGTGGAGCGTGAACGACGACGCGCGCGTCACGAAGCTCGGGGCATTCATGCGCAAGACGTCGCTCGACGAGCTGCCGCAGCTCTGGAACGTGCTGCGGGGCGACATGTCGCTCGTCGGCCCCAGGCCGGAGCGCCCCTACTTCGTGGAGAGGTTCGAGAGAGAAGTCCCCGGATACGGCGATCGGCACCGCGTCCCGGTCGGGCTGACCGGCCTGTCCCAGGTCAACGGGCTCCGGGGCGACACGTCCATTGAGGACAGGGCCTGGTTCGACAACCACTACATCGAGAATTGGTCGGTTGGCGGAGACCTGGCCATCCTGGCGCGGACGGCCGGCGCCATGATCAAGCAGGTCAGGGACTAAGCGCAGGAGACGTTGAATTCCCACAGAGGGGGTGGCGAGCGCAGCGTCGCGCTCGCGTGGTGACGACGGGCTTGGTGGCCTCCGTCCCCTCGGTGCCGGCGGAGCCGGTCTCTGAGGAGAGAGTCGAGACGCGGCGCTGGCGCCTCGCCGTCGTCGCGGAGCTGGTGCTCGGGGGGATCCTCGGGTCGTTGTTCCTCGGCACCCACAGCCTCTTCCTCGACGAGTCCGTGAGTGCCAGCCTGGCCACGGCACCCTGGCACCGTTTCGTCAACGTCGTGAGCCACCGCGAGGCGAACATGGTGCTCTACTACGTGCTGTTGCGCGGGTGGGTCGTGCTGGGTCACAGCGAGATCGCACTCCGGAGCCTGTCCGTGGTCCTCGCCGTCGGCGCGTTGTGGGTGGTGATCCTGCTGGCGCGCTCGCTGTTCGGCCGTCGCGTGGCGCTCCTCGCCGGGCTGCTGCTCGCAGTGAACCCGCTGTACGTCCAGTTCGCGCAGGACGTCCGGGGGTACTCCCTGGCGCTCCTCCTGGTCTCCGCGTCCTGCCTCCTCTTCGTCCGGGGCATCCGGCAGGTCGATCCGCCTCCCCGGCTGTGCTGGACGGCCTACACCCTCGTTACCGCGCTGGCCGCCTACAGCAACTTCTGGGCGGCGTTGGTCCCCGTCGCGCAGGCGTTGTCCCTGGCGTTCTTGCCGTCGGGACGCATCCCGTGGCGCCGGGTGCTGCCGTCGGCTGCCGCACTGGTCGTGCTGCTGGTGCCGCTGGGGCTGCTGATCCAGTCCACCGACAGTGCCGGCGTCAACTGGGCCGCGGGGTCCTCGGCCGGGCATCTGTTCACGCACATCCGGGCGACGGTCCCGCACGCCGTGCTCGACGTGCTGGTACTGGCGGCGGCGGTCTTCGTCGTGGCGGTGATCTTCCTGGCGCGCCGGCGCCCGGGCGTGACCGGCGTGTTCGCCCGCCACTGGCCGCTCCTGTTCACGGCGTGCTGGCTGGTCGTGCCGGTCGCCGCCGTGATCCTTCTCTCCCTGGTGGACAAGCCGCTGCTCGTGGTGCGCTACCTGATGGTCAGTCTTCCGCCGGCGATCCTTCTCGTGGCGCTGGCGATCGACCGCATCGCCTCGCTCACCCGCCGCGGCGCCACCGCCGTCGCGGCGGTGCTGCTGGTGCTGGCCGTCGGCCTGTCGGCTGTCGGTGTCGCGCAGTGGTATTCCCTGGGCGGGCCCCAGGACTTCCGCTCGACCGTCGCGTACATCGCCGCCCGGGCGCAGCCGGGGGACGGCGTGCTCATCTTCGCCCCCTACGAGCGGGTGCCCGTCGAGTGGTACCTGGTCGGGCGGCCGGTCACCGAGCGCGAGGTGCACCCCGTCTACCCGACGACGGCGTGGGGTGTGGACCCGCTGTACTTCGACGGGAACGTGCCGTTCAGCGCGAGCGCGGTCGAGCAGGCGGCATCGGGGTACCAGCGGCTCTGGCTCGTGAGCGTGACGGCGGACCAGTCCCTGTACCCGGCTCAGGCGGCGGCGGTGGACGCGGCCCTGCGACGGGCCGGGTTCACGCCGGCCGGCACCCGGACCTTCCGTGGTGTGGACGTCACCGAAGAGGTGCGGGGGTGAGCCGGCCGCGCCTCGGAACGAGCGCGGCGGTGGGCGCACTGGTCGCCGGCGCCACCGCCGGCCATGTCCTCTATCCGGCGTGGTTGGCGTGGCGCACCCGCGGCGGCCGCGGCCGGGTCGCACCCGCGACGGCACCCCCGGCACCCGGCGCATGGCCGGACCTCACCGTCCTGGTGCCGGCCTACCGGGAGGCCGGTGTGATCGCCGACAAGTTGGACGACCTCCGGGCGAACGGCTATCCGGGCCGCCTCCGGATCCTCGTGATCGCCGACGGGGATCCCGAGACCGCGGCGGCCGCGGAGCGAGCGGGCGCCCGCGCCCTGGCCTCTGAGCAGCGGCTCGGCAAGTCCCAAGCCCTCAACTGGGGCTTCGTGGAGGCCGATACCCCAATCGTGGTGATCAGCGACGCCAACAACCGCCTTGCCCCCGGTGCCCTCGCCGCGGTGGTGGAGCACTTTGCCGATCCCGAGGTGGGTGCGGTGGCCGGCGAGAAGCTCGAAGACGACGGCGGAGGGGGCGAGAGCCTGTACTGGAGGTTCGAGTCGTGGCTGAAGCAGCGAGAGGACCGGCTGGGCACGACGATCGGCCTGGTGGGCGAGCTCTCCGCCATCCGCACCGAGGCCTGGCGTCCCATCCCCGCCGACGTCGCCATCGACGATCTGTGGGCGGCGCTCGACATCATTGAGCAGGGCTACCGGGTCGCCTACGAACCCCGGGCCCGGGCGCTCGATCCGGCCGTGCCGTCCCTGGCCGTCCAGTGGGAGCGCCGGACGCGCAACGTCTCCGGCGCGCTGCACGTCCTCGTGCGCCGCCGCCGGCAGCTGCGGCCGTCGGCGGGTCTCGTGGCCGCCGAGCTGTGGGGGCATCGCCTGGTCCGCTTCACGGTGGGCCCCCTGTCGCATCTGGCCCTCGTGGCTCTCTCGGCCTCCAAGGTGCGTTCGAGCAGGCTGGCCCGGCTCTTCCTGTTCGCCAACCTGTGCGGCTGCGCCGGCCTGGTGGCGAGCACCCGGGCCGTCGACACCGCGGCCGGGGATGCCGCGGTCGGACCCACCCCCCGCCGCCTGCTGGCCGCCGCGGCGGCGGGGTCGGGACAGGTCATGTTCCTCCAGGCCGTCGCGCTGGGCGGCATGGCGCGCTACGCGCGTGGTGACCGGCCGACCATGTGGTCGACTGTGGAGCGATGAGTGGCAAGGCGACGCGGCCGGACCCCGGCGCACCCGGCCGGCTGAGCGTCCTCGTCGTTTCGATCTCGCCCGAGGTGTGGGGGGCCGAACGGAGCCTGCTCGGCCTGGCGCCGCTCCTGGAGGAGCAGGGGGTCGCGCTGACGTTGGCGTCGCCACCCGGCCGCCTCTCCGAGGCGTGGTCGAGCCTGGGTCTCCCTCATGTGGAGTTCTCCGCCCCGGACCGCCTCGGACTGCGGGCGGACGGCGGCGGACGCCCCGGCGTGCGCGCCTTGTCGAAGGAGATCGCCAGCACGGCGCGCAGCGCGCGACGCCTGGCGCAGCTGGCGCGGGGTGCGGACGTGGTCCACTCCAACAGCTTGTGGGCCCATCTGGACTGTGCCGTGGCCGGCCGGCTCGCCCGCCGGCCGGTGGTCCTGGAACTGCACGACCTCGTGCGTCCCGGGCTGGGCCGCGTCGTGCTGAGGGCGTCCGTGCGGCTGGCGTCCGGCGGCATCGCGGTCAGCCAGGCGGTCGCGGACACAGTGGGGACGGGCCTGCGTCGCCTCCGCGTCATTCCCCAGGCCGTGGACCCGGAGCGATTCCATCCCGGCCCGCCGGACGCGTCCTGGAGAGCACGGCTGAGCAGCCGACCCGACGAGCCCATCGTCGGTGTGGTCGGCCGTGTCGATCCCGAGAAGGGCATCAGGACCGTGGTGCAGGCCATGAGCATGCTCGACGGGCCGGCGCGGCGCAGCCACCTTGCCGTCGTGGGTGCCCCGGGCCTCGACGACGGCGCCTACGAGGCCCAAGTGCGAGCGGAAGCGTCAGACCTGCTCGGCGAGCGCGCCCGCTTCGTGGGCCCGGTCGACGAGGTGCCCGCCGTGTTGCGTTCGCTCGACGTGCTCGTCAACGCCTCCACGTCGGAGCCTTTCGGGTTGAGCATCCTGGAGGCACAGGCGTCCGGCGTCCCGGTGATCGGAACCGATGCTGGCGGCATCCCCGAGTTCGTCACCGATGGCCGGACGGGGCTGCTCGTCGCGCCCGGTCGACCGGATGCCCTGGCGGCCGGCCTCGACCGCCTGCTCGGAGCGCCGGCCCTGCGCCACGAACTGGCGGCCGCGGCCCGCCACGACGTCGTGGCGCATCACACGTTGGCCGCCCGGGCGCGGGCGGTGGCCGACCTGTACCGCGAGGTGGCCCGGGCGAGGGCCACGGAAGGCGCGGGGGCGGGGGCGGCGCGGTGAGGACCCTCATGGTGACCAAGTTCCTGCCGTTGCCGGACAACAACGGGGGGCACCAGCGCTCCCTGGCGATCGCCCGCCGCCTCGCCGGCCTCGGCGACCTCGTGCTGTGTGGGTACGACGACGGCACCGCGGACAGGGCGGGCCTGCGCGACCTCGGGATCGACGTCCGGGCCGTCCCGTGGCGGGTGACGCCGGTGGGGGTGGCCCGTGGGATGCTGGCGACGCGCAGCCTCTCGGCGGCACGGTTCTGGAGCCCGGCGATGGTCGAGACGGTCCGCGGCGCGGCGGACGAAATGGCCGTCGACCTGTTGCAGGTCGAGTACCAGCAGATGGTGCCGTTCGTGCTCGACCTCCCGGCGAAGACATCGGTCCTCGACCTCCACAACGTCGAGTCGGCCCTCGTGGCGAGCTACGCGCGGGCCCGCCGGGGTGTGCCCGCCGCGCTGCTCCGCTCCGAGTCGGCCGCGTTGAGGCGGATGGAGCGACGCACGATCGGGGAATTCGACCACGTGGTCGTGGTGAGCGAGGAGGAGCGGGCCAGGCTGCCCGCCGGCGCTCGCTCCGTCCTCGTCTGCCCCAACGGCCGGGAGCCGTCGGTGGTGCTCCCCGACGCGCCGGACGCGGTCGTGGCCTTCGTGGCCACCATGGGATGGGCCCCCAACGTCGATGCCGCCGTCTGGCTCGGCCGCGACATCTGGCCCCGGGTGCTGGCCCGGGTTCCCGGGGCCCAACTCCTCATCGTCGGCAAGGACCCGGCCCCGGCGGTGCGCGCCCTGGCCGGCGGGAGCGTCCAGGTGACCGGAACGGTGGACGACGTGACCCCCTACCTGGCACGGTCCCGCGTCGTCGTCGCCCCGCTGCGGGCCGGCGGAGGTACCCGGCTCAAGATCATGGAGGCGCTCGACGTCGGCCGGCCCGTCGTGGCCACCTCCGTCGGCTGCGAGGGGATGCAGGACCTGGTGGGCCGGGGCGTGGTCGTGGCGGACAGTGCCGGGGGACTGGCCGACGCCATCGCGGGGCTCCTGCTCGACCCCGCCCGGGCCTCAGCGCTCGGGCAGGCCGGCCACGACGCGGTGGTCGCCGACCACACCTGGGACGCCGCGCTGGCGCCGCTGCTCCAGGCGGTACGCCCGTGTTGAAGCTGGTGGAGGCCGTCATCGCGCTCGGACTGGCGGCCGCCGTCGTGGCGCTCTTCGTTCGTTGGGAGCGGGAGGGCAAGGAGCAGCTCGTGCCGCTCGTCCTCCTCGGGCTGTTGGTGGTGGAGGCCACGATCTACGCCGACGACAACACGCTGCCGCGCAGCATCTTCCACCCCGGATCGGGGTCGGCGCAGCTGCGACTGCCCGAGATCTACATCACGCTCGCGCTGGTGGCGCGCCTCATCGCGCGGGGGAAGCCCACGCGGATCGGCCTCCCGGCCGGCCTCTGGCTCGCCTTCGCGGCCTGGTTGGCGGTCGGCGCGGTGGAGGGGAGGCTCTATCACAACGCCCTGTCGCAGGATCTCTTCGAGGCCAAGGACATCCTGTACATCGTCGGGGCGTACGCGCTGGCCGCGGGAGTGCCGCTGCGGCGCTACTTCGACCGAGGCGACCTGTTCAAGCTCGGAAGCCTCTGCGTCGCGTGCGCGTCGCTGCTGGACGTGATGACGATCGCGCACATCGGCCTCAACACGAACCTGCCACTCCTCCCGCTGCAGAACTTCGGCCTCGACGGTTCCGGGGCGGCGGCCCTGTTCGTCGCCATCGGAACGATGTGCTTCCTCACCAGGTTGGCGTCCGGAACCGTCCGGGTACGCCATGTCGTGGCGTTGGTCCCGTTGATCGCCGCCGTCGTGTTGGCCGACCAGCGTGCCGTGCTGGTGAATCTCGGCGCGGTGGTCCTGGTGCTGCTGCTCGTGCTGCTCGTCGGGCACCGCCAGAGCGTGGGCCAGAGCCTCCACGTCAAGTCGGGCCAGGTCGTGGTGACCCTCCTGGCCGTCGTCGCGGTCGGCATCGTGGTCGTGGTCGTGCCGGCCGCGGCCGACCGTCAGCCGGCGCGGATCCCGCTCGCCTCGACCTTCGAGAACCTCTTCCACGGTGGGGCGAAGGCGGAGTCGGCTCAGGATCGCCTGAACCTGGCGTCCGAGGCGGAAGCCCTCATTCCCCAGCACCTGGTCATCGGATGGGGCCTCGGGGTGGAGCTGCAGTACTACGAAACCGGGTCCCGCTCGGTGAAGACCATCGCGTACGCCCACAACATCGTGCTGGACCTGTGGCTCCGGGTCGGCCTCATCGGCCTGCTGCTCTTCGTCTTCGCGCTGTGGGCTTCGGTCGCCGATGGGCTCAAGGTGTGGCGACGACATACGGACCCGGTGACCGCCGCCCTGGCCCTGGCTCTGGTGGCCGTGCTGGCGGGACTCCTGGCCACGGCGTTCATTGAGCCCCTTCTCGACGAGTACCGGCTTGCCACCCTGTTCGGTGTCAGCATCGGCATGCTGCGGGCCACGGTCACGTCCATGGACATGACGAGCCGATTGCCGACCTGGCGGGGCGAGGTGAACCGCTTGCGGCCCGCGGCGGGGGGTGTCCCGTGGACCTAGCGATCGGGATCCACTCCATGGCCCCCGCCGGGGGGACGGAGCTGAACGTGTTCCAGGTCTCGCGCGGGTTGGCGCAGCGCGGCCATGCCATCGACCTGATCGCGGCGCGGGACGGCAGCCTGGCCGACGAGTACCGGACCTTCTGCCGGAGTGTGACCAGGCGTCCGGTCTTCGACTTCGCCCGCTCGACGGCCCTGCGCGACCTGGTGCGCATGGCACCGGCCGTGGTCGCGGCCGCCAGGAAGAAGCCCGACGTCGTCTACCCCAATCGGTTCGCCGAGATCGTATGGGCGGTGGCGGCGGGCCGGCTGTCGGGGGCACCCGTCGTCTGTCACCTCCACGAGATCCGTCATGCCCGACCGGGGTCGTTCCCCAATGAGCACGTGCGCCGGTTCATCGCCGTCTCCGAGTTCCTCAAAGGCCAGTGGGTGGAGATCGGGCTCAACCCGGATCTCATCGACGTGGTCCACAACGGGGTGTCGTCCGACCAGTACCCCGCCGGCGGGAAGGAGGAGCGGGCCAGCGCCCGTGCCCGTCTCGGACTTCCCCAGGAGGGGTTCATCGCCCTGTACTTCGGGCGCCTCGACCCGGAGAAGGGGATCGACGTACTGCTCGACGCCTGGCGGAGGCTCGGCCTGGGCGGCGAAGAGGGGCGGCTCCTGCTCGTCGGCTCACCGAGCACCCACCTCCGGGACGGGAACCGGTACGTCGAGGGTCTCCAGGCGAACGCCCCGCCGGGGTGCATCTGGCTGCCGTCGCAGGCGGACGTGGTGCCCCCGTTGCACGCCGCGGACGTGGTGGTCCTCCCGACCATCTGCGACGAGGGCTTCCCGCGGGTGATCGTCGAGGCGATGGCCACCGGCCGCCCGGCCCTCGCCTCCCGGATCGGCGGGATCCCCGAGCTCCTCACGGGGGAGTTCGAGCGGTTCCTGATGGAGCCCGGCGATGCGGGGATGATCGCCTCCGCCCTGGACAGCCTCGTAGGCTGGCAGCAGCGGGAGCCTGAGCTGGCCGGCCGCTGCAGCGCTCATATTCGGGATCACTTCTCACTCGACCGGCTGGTGGAAGGTGTGGAGCGGTCGCTCACCGCGGCCGCCGGAGAGGTGCAAGGAGAGGGATCGGCGTGGATCTGAGGCAGATCGTGCGCACCGTGCGCGCCAACTGGGTCGTGGCTCTGGTCACCTTCCTCGTGTGCGTGGGCATCGGCGCAGCCTTCGCCGTGCTGCCTGCGAAGCAGTACCAGGCCTCGGTCGTGCTCCTGGCGCAGCCTCCGCCGGGTGCCTCCGACCCGGGCTCGGACGTGGGTGCGATCCAGATCGAGGTCCCCCAGATCGTGGTGGAAGCGACCAACGCGGGCGTGGCCGACCAGGCGCGCGCGCTCGTGCCCGCCCGCTACCGGTCCGAGCCCGTGAAACTGTCGGCAACCGGTGATCCCGGCTCCAACTCGGTGACCATCGTCGCCACCAGCAGCGACCCGGCCGTCGCCCAGGCCTATGCCAACGCCCTGGCGGCCAAGGTGCTGCAGCTCACGAACCGCGAGGCGACGACGACCCTCGTCCTGTCGGAACTGGGTCCGGCTCAGCTCCCGACCACACCGACGAATCCCCGCAAGACCATCGTCGTGGCGTCCATCGCCCTCGGTCTGATCCTGGCCGTGTTCGCCGCCCTGGAGGCGGCCTCCCTGCGCCGTCGTTTCGTGACCGCCGACGAGATCCGCGAGCGGGTCGGGCTGACCGTCCTGGGCGAGGTGCCGTTGCTGATCCACGCCGGCGGAGGCCCTGCCGAGATCTTCGAATCCACCGAGGACCAGCGCGCCCTCGAGGCGTTCCAGCAGCTTCGCAGCTCGCTCCACCTCCTGTTCCAGGAGACGAGCCCCACCATCGCGGTGACCTCCTGGGATGCTCGTGAGGGCAAGTCGTCCGTCGCGTCCCACGTGGCGTGGGCGCTGGCGATGCCGGGTCGCTCCGTCGTGGCGGTCGACTGCGACCTGCGCAAGCCCACGCTCCACGAGATCTTCGGGGTGGCCCTCTCGCCCGGCGTGAGCGACTACTTCGCCGCGGCCGGCCCGGACGAGCTCATGGCCCCCACGGGCAACCGCTACCTCGATCTGATCCCGGCCGGCGTGCCGGGACGGCACCCGACGGACATCGTGACGGCCGACGTGCCCCGGCTCCTGGCCGCCCTCCACGAGTCGGACCGGACGATCATCGTCGACTGCCCGCCACTGTCGGGCGTGGCCGAGACCAGGATCCTGGTGGCCAAGGCGGACGCCGTGGTGCTCGTGGTCGACGCCCGGAAGTTCGACCCCGAGCATCTCGAGCAGAGCCTGGTGCAGCTGCGAGCCTCCGGTGCCAACGTGGCGGGCATCGTGCTGAACCGCGTGCGACGCCGGAAGGTCGACGAGAGCTACGGCTACTACGGGTCGACCTCCGAGCAGGAGGCCAGCACGTGGCGCCGCTGGCTCGCCCGATCCGGCTAGGGACGTGCTGAGCGAGCCAGAGTTCCCGCCCGGCGACAGGGCCGGGAACAGCCGGCCCAAGAAGGCGAGCCTCCGCCGCAACGTGACCACCAACTACGCCGTGGTCGTCGTGCTCGTGGTGGTCGGGTTCGTCACCACGCCGATCCTCACCCACCAGCTCGGCATCCTCCGTTACGGAGTGTGGGCGCTCATCGGCTCGCTCATCCCGTTCCTCGAGCTCTTGGAACTGGGGTTCGCCAGCGCCACGGTGGCCTTCGTCAGCCGGCACCTCGAGCTCGAGGACGACGAGAAGGTCGCGGCGACGCTCAACACCTCGTTCCTGTGCCTGTCGGCGCTCGGGGTCCTCGCCTTCGCGGGCGTCGTGGTGTTCGCGATCTTCCTTCCCGACCTCATCACCAGCATCCCCAAGAGCCTGGTGGGCCAGGCCCAGTTCCTCCTCCTGCTCCTCGCATTCGACATGGCGATCTCCATCCCGATGGACACGTACGGGGGCGCGCTGTGCGCCCTGCAGCGATTCGACCTCCTGAACTACAGCCTGATCGCGGTCATGGTGGCGCAGGCCCTCGGCTGGGTCGTCGTCCTGTGGCTCCACGGTGGGCTCATCGCGCTCGGTGCTGTCACGGTCGCGATCAGCCTGGCGGGCCAGGCCTCGCGCGGCGTGATGGTGCACCGCCTCCTGCCGTGGTTCCATCTGTCCCTGCGACGGTTCGACCGCAGCCTCCTGCGCACGTTCACCGCAGCGTCGGGCCGGTACTCGGTGCTCCAGGTCGCGGACGCGGTGATCGCGCTCTCCGACGTCCTGATCGTCGGCGCCGCCGCGGGGGTGCGCGCCGCCGCCATTTACGCAGTCGCACAGCGGCTGGGCCTGCTTCCGGCCCGGATCGTCCAACCGCGGACGACGCTCTTGTTCTCGAAGGCGGGGCAGCTGGCAGCACGGGACAACCGGTCGGGTCTGCGGGACAGCACCGACGAGGTCGTGCGCTACGTGCAGTACCTCGCCATCCCCGCCGCGATTGCGTTGGGGTTCCTGGCCGGGCCGACCATCGAGGCATGGGTGGGGCCCCTGTACCGCGAGGCGGCCACGGTGATCGGCTTGCTGTGCCTCGCGGCCGTCGTGCAGGTCTGGGCGCTGACGCTCCGCAACGTGCTCAGCGGCTCGGGCCGTCCGACGCTCGCCGCCGTGCTCTACAGCATCGAGGCGGTGTTGCACGTCTCCCTCGGCATCGCGCTGGCTTCCCGTTACGGAGCGACCGGCATGGCCGAGGCCGTGCTGATCAGCGTCGTGGTGATGGAGGGGATGCTCATGCTGCCCCTGGCGTACCGTCGCATTGAGGACTCGTTCGCGCGCCGGGCGCGCCGCGCCGTGCGCACCCTGGGCCTGCCGGCGCTCGTCACGGGCGCTCTCGCCTGGGTCCTCGGGCGCGGCGCGGGCCCGCTCTTCGCCTTTACCGACTCGCATGGCCGCCTGCTCGGCCTGACCGCGGTCGCCGCCGCCGCGGTCGCGCTCCTCGCCGTGTTCTACGCGCTCCTCCTGGTGTGCCTGCCGTCCGATCAGCGGCAACGGCTCGTCGCCCGCTCCCGCAGCTCGTTGGGCCGGTTCACCGCACGGGCCCACTAGGGTCCCATTCGCCGCTCAAGGAACACGGGTCGACGGTCGACATCGGAGAGGAGGTCCTCCCTCCGCAGCCGGGGGAAAGCTGGACCGCCAGGCGTCGCTGCGAGGATGCTCACCGGGCGGTGCTCACGGGCGTGACCGCTGGTTGGCGCCCGGGCAGGCGGGCCGACACGTGAAGAGGCGCACCATGCATGACCAGACCACTGAGGACCGGCCTCGCCGGCCCGGAGCCCACCGGTGACCGCTGACGCCGGTCCCCCCAACGAGGTGGAGTCCGTCGCGCAGTGGCTGGGGAGACCCGACAGGCCGCTGTTCGCCTGGCTGGACGTGCCCGACGACGATCTGGTCGCCGGTGTCGCCGTCATCTGCCCGACCATGGGGTTGGAGGCCGCCTACTCGGCCCGGGCGCTGCGCGACCTGGGGCGACGGTTGGCCGCATCCCGGTGGGCCGCGCTTCGGCTGGACTACGCGGGCACAGGAGATTCGGCCGGCACCTGGACGGACCCCGGCCTCGTGGCGGAGTGGCTGCAGGGTGTCCGCGGCGCCATCGGGTGCGCCCGTTCGCTCGGGGCGCCGAGGGTGGCCGTGGTGGGCCTCCGGCTCGGCGCCACGCTGGCGGCGGCCGAGCTCGCCGACGGCGGGGGCGTGGACGACCTGGTGTTGTGGGACCCGTGCGCGTCGGGCCGGAAGTTCCTCCGCGAGCAACGCGCGCTGTGGGCCTTCCTGCGCGACCAGGCCACCGAATGGGGGACGCTGCGCGAGGGTGAGGTGTGGGGCTCGGGAGGGGAGAGCACGGACGCCTCGCTCGAGGCGCCGGGCATCCTGTTCTCAGCCGGCACCGTCGCGGAATTGGAGCCGGTGGCGATCGCCGGCGGCGATCGCAGCCTGGCCTCGCGGGAGCTGCTGCTGACCCGTGAGGGGAGGAAGCTCGACCGCGTGCTGGCGGAACGGCTGGCGCTGCCCCATGTGGAGACCGAGCAGATCGCCGGCCAGGAAGCGCTCCTCGATGTCGACGCCGTCACACCGGAGCCGACGCTGGAACGGATCGTGCACTGGGTCACCGAGCCCCGGGGGCCTCTCGTCCGGATCGAACGACCGACGCACCAGACCACGGTGACTCTCCGGAGCGAGGGCCGGCCCAGCGTGCGCGAGCGACCCCTCGACATGGGGTCCGCCCACCTCTTCGGCGTGCTGAGCGAGCCGGAGCACCAGGCCGAGCCGTCGACGCCGACGGTCGTCTTCCTCAACGTGGGCCGGATCGGTCACGAGGGCCCGGCCCGCCTGTGGGTGGACCTGTCCCGGTCGTGGGCGGCCGAGGGGCTGCGGTGTGTGCGGGTGGACTTCAGCGGGATCGGCGACAGCCCCACGAGGCCCGGCCGGACCGAGTTGGTCGAGTTCCCCGCCGATGCGCTCGAGGATCTGGACGACATCCGTCGGGCCGTCACCGCGGAGGGGGGCACGGAGCTCGTCTTGGTCGGGCTGTGCTCGGGCGGCTACCACGCCATTGAGTCGGCGCTCGCCGCACCCGTCGCGTCCGTCTGCCTGATCAATCCCGCAATCACCTACTACCGGGGGGTGCAGCACCCCGAGCGACGATTCGAGCCCAACGTCGAGGCCTCCGGGCTCAGCGACCGCGAGGCCTGGGGGTCGACCCGCCCCTTTGTGTCGACCGCGTTGTCGCGGCTCGCGCCGCTGCGGGACGCGGCGCGGCGGGTCCCCGGCAGCTGGTGGGTCCTCAAGCGGTGGTTCGTGACGGCGAGCCCGGGCCGGATGTTCGAGCGCCTGGCCCGGAGCGGCGTGGACGTCCTCGTCGTGTCGGGGAGCGTCGAGGAGCGCAAGTTGTGTGAGGGCGAGCGGCGCCGGATCGGCGCGCTGATCCGCAAGGGTGGCCTCAGCATGGAGACCATCCCCAACCTGGAACACACCCTCTTGGAGCGCACCGGCCGCGACCGCGTGTCCGCGCTGCTGCACGCCCACGTCACACGCCGTGTCGCCGGGGCGCGAGGGGCCGGTCCGGCCGGGCGCGGCGCCATCGGCCTCCGCCGCTGAGGTCGTCTCTGCGGCTCAGGCCCGTGCGGCCTGGTGCGGCCCCCGGTCCGGATGCGGCACCGCGGTGACGAGTTCGGCGAAGCAGCGCTCCATGCCCCGGGCGAGAACCTCCGCGTCGGGGCAGGCGACCGGGTCGGCGAGGATGCCGATCGCCAGCTGGCCGTCGTAGGACAGGGCGGCCACTCCCACGCTGAGGTTGCCCGCCAGGGGCACGATCGGGACGGCCTCGAGCATGCGGGCGCCCAGCACGTAGAGCGGGACGTCGGGACCGGGCACGTTCGTGACGACCAGGTTGACGAACGGCTGGTGGTGGACGAGATGGCTGGCCGCCGACAGTGCCGCCGGCGGCAGGGCGTCGAGCGAGGACAGGAACAGGTGCGTGGCCAGTGGCTGGGCGTGGTCCTTGGAGTCCCGCTCGGCCCGGGCCACCTCCTGCAGGCGATCGGCCGCGGGTGCGGCACCGATCGGGAGCCGCACCACCATGGCGGAGACGTCGTTGCCGAGCCGATGGTCGCCGTGGTGATCGGCCCCGACCGGCACGAGGACGTGCAGCCGGCGCCCCTCCATCACCTCGCCCCGCGCCGAGAGCAGATCGTGGACCCCGCCGGCGATCGCCGTCAGGAGCAGATCGTTGAGGGTGACGCCGAACCGGCGTTCGGCCCGGCGGAGTTCGTCCATGGGCTGGCGCACCACGACGACCTCGCGATCGAAGCCGACCGGGGTGTTCAAGGAGCAGTCGGGCGTGACGGGCGACAGCGGGAGCAGGCTGCGGAAGGCCGACGTGTAGCGCGCCAGCACGTGGCCCGCCGACGACGGGTGCCACACGGCGTGCCACCCGTCGGCGGCGACCGTGCGGGCGAACCCGGCGAGACGGGCCGCACCGCCCGTCGCCACGGCCACCCTCCCCGGGGGCGGGGTGGGCTGCCACCCGTCGGATTCGTGCGGGGCGGGCGCACGGGGCTCCAGGTCGAGCAGGACCGTGGCCAGCTCGACGCCGGCCAGGCCGTCCGCCATGGAGTGGTGCAGCATCTCGAGCAGCGCGACGCGCCCGCCCTCGAGCCCGTCGATCAACCAGATATCCCAGAGCGGCCGGGTGCGGTCGAGCCGGCATGACACCAGCTGGGCGCAGAGCTCCAGCAGCTGGGCCTCTGTGCCGGGTGCGGGCAGCGCGGCCTGGTGGATGTGGTCGGTGATGTCGAAATCGGGTTCGTCGACCCACACCGGCGCGGCCTCGCCGAGCGCCGGGAACCGGACGACCTTGCGCAGCTTGGGCACGAGGTGCAGCCGGCTCTCCACCTCGGCGCGCACCTCGTCGAGCCGGAGGCACCCACGGGCGTCGTGCAGCGGGCCACCCTCGAAGATCCCGATGAAGCTCATGTGCATCGGGGTGTGGTCCGACTCCATGTAGAGGAAGGACGCATCGAGCGGCGTGAGGGAGTCGGTGGGGGCCGTCATGCCGACCGCGGGGGGTCGGGTCGCCGGGCGGAGCACACCTCGGCGAAGCCGTCCTCAATGCAGGCGGCCAGCTTCGGGCTGTCGGGCACGGCGGCGACGTCGGCGGTGATGGTGACGCAGGCACGGTTCGCGGCAGACACGAGCGACACGTTGAGCGCCGCCCCCGACGGCGGTGACACCGCGTAAATCCCCTCCACGCCCGTGCCGGCAAGGAAGGCCTGGAACGGCGGCCCGGGGATGTTGGTGATGCAGAAGTCGTCGCCCAGGAGCATGGAGCTCCACAGGTTGCGGGCCACGACGGCCGGCAACGCGCTGAGCACGGTGGCCATCACGTCACTCAGGGCCAAGCCGGGCGCGTGCTTCCACTGCGCCGCGTTCTGGCGGACCTCCGCCATGCAGTCCGCCACGTCGGTGTGGACCGGGATCACGAACCGGGCGGGGACGAAGTGGTTCCCCCCCGCCCCCTCGCCACCCCCGCGCACGTTCACGGGCATGAGGGCCCGGAAGCCCGAGCTCGTGGCACCGTGCTGCTCGTGGTAGAGGCTGAGGCCGCGCACGACGGACGCCACGAACACGTCGTTGACCGTGCCGCCCCACGCCCGCGCCACGCTCTTGAGGTTGGTGAGGTCGAACTCCAGGACTTCGACGTGGCGTCGGAAGCTCCGCCCCGTCATGATCGATGAGATCGGCTTGCCCGCCGGGGCCATCAACCGGGCGACCGAGCCGCCCACCGCGATCAGCTGTCCGAGCGAGCGAACGGGGTGGGTCACCGCGTCGACGGCGCCGCTGACGAGGCCGATCGGATCCGGCGGCAGGGGCATGCGACGGCGCCACGACCCGTTCGGTCCACCGTCCGGCGACCGGCCCGCGTCCCCCCTCGTCGAAGGCGGCGCCACCGGGGCGGAGGGGTCGAAGAGATTGGCCAGCACCGCCAGGCCGCCCACGCCGTCGATGAGCGCATGGTGGACCTTCATCACGAGGGCAGCGCGATCGCCCATGCCCTCGACCAGGACGGCCTCCCACAGGGGGAGCGCCGAGTCGAATCCGCTGGTCGCCATCGTCTGGGCCATGTCGAGGACGTCCCGCAGGCTTCCGTGCCCGGCCAGGCGCATGCGCCGCAGGTGGGTGTCCAGGTCGAAGGACGCGTCGGGCACGAATTGGGGGCGGCCCCGACCCGGGGCCCGGGTCACGGCCCGCGAGCGCAGGCGTGGGACGGCCACCGTGAGCGCGCCGACGCGGGCACGGACCTCCGCCCAGTCGGGTCTCCCGTCCAGGACCATGATGGCCACGATGGTCGGGCGCATCACCGGATCGGCACCGATCGTCCACAGCAGGGCGTCGGAGCCGCTCATGGTGTCGGCAGCCGGCGCGTGCATCGCTTCTACTCCCATGACACAACCCCTTCTCCGTGCGATTGTGGGTTCGTGCGGGCCACTGGCATAGAGCCGGAAGTCCCCAATTCCGGGCGCCCCGGCCCCGGCGGACGGACGATGTGTCTTTGGACCCTTCAGGTCGCCCCGCCGCCGCCCTAGCATCGGTCCTGGCCCGACGCCGTGGCCGGCCCGGAACGGGGCCGTGGGGGGCATGGGGCTACGGAGTTTCGGGAAAGGGGATCCATCATGACCACGACAGCGGTGAGCACACCGGTCCCGCGGAGTGGCCTGGCGAACGCCCTCGGGCGGCGCCAGCTCTACAAGTACCCCAACACCCTGCCGCGGCTCGGGTACCTGTCGATCGTGGTGCTCACCACGATCATGCTCTATTACCTCTACTACGTGGAGGGTGCGGTGACGCCGCTGTTGCTGCCCTACTACCACATGTCGTTTCAGTACTTCTTGTACCTGCTCGTGGTCTCCAACGCGATCGGGGCCTTCAGCGCGTTCGTCGGCGGCCTGTCCGACAAGATCGGCCGGGCCAACCTCACGATCTACGGGACGCTGGTGGTCGCGCTCATCCAGCTCCTCGCCATCCCGCACATCCACGACAAGTTCTGGTTCGCCGCCTCCTACTGCGTCATCGGTTTCGTGGAGGGTGTGATCCTCGTCTCGACCCCGGCCCTCATGCGCGACTTCTCTCCCCAGATGGGACGTGGGGTGGCCATGGGGTTCTGGGCGCTCGGTCCCACCATGGGTGCCCTGTGCGCCAGCCTGGTGGCCACCCACACGCTGAGCCACCTCGCGCCGTGGCAGGACCAGTTCATCATCTCGGGGCTGGTGTGCATGGGCGTGGTCGTGATCGCGTTCTTCTTCCTGCGGGAGCTCTCCCCGCGGCTGCGAGACCAGCTCATGGTTTCCGAGCGCGAGCGCGCGCTCGTCGAGGCGCGCGCCAAGGGTATCGACGTCCAGAAGGCGACCAGGCACCCGATCCGCTCCATGATGAAGATCGACCTCGTCGCCTCGTCCATCGCGATTTCGGTGTTCCTCCTCTTCTACTACGCGTCGGTCAGCGTGCTCACGATCTACTGGGTGGTGACGTTCAACCGGACCACCCCGCAGGCCAACGGCATCAACGTGTGGCTTGCCGCCTCCCTCTCGATCGGACTGGTCGTCGCTGGGGCGCTGTCGGACTGGGCCCGGGTCCGCAAGCCGTTCATGCTCGTCGGGGCGATCTGCACCATGGTGATGATGGGCTTCCTCATCGTCCAGACGGGCCACCCCCACACCGGCTACTACTCCAATGTCCTCGTCATCGTGCTGCTGGCGCTGTCGATCGCTCTCGCCTACGCGCCGTGGATGGCCAACTACACCGAGCAGGTTGAGTCCCACAACCCGGCGCTCACCGCATCGGGCCTCGCCGTCTGGGGCTGGATCCTGCGCATCACTGTCGCACTGTCCTTCCTCGTGCTGCCCCACGTGATCACCACGTCGACCGTGTTGGTGGACAACCAGACGGCGGGCGCCACGTTGCAGACGATCGAGGCCGCCGTACCCTATGCGCCGGCACCTTCCGCGCCGAAGTGCTCTCCGGGCCAAACGCCCGCACAAGTGATCACCAACCTGCAGGCCACGAAAGAGGTCGGGCCACAGACTTTGGCCAAGCTCCTGGTTGGGTGCAACTCGACTCACGACCTCAATAAGGCGTTGTCGGCCGCTGGCGGCCTCACCAATCCCCAAGTGCAAGGCCTGCTCGCCTACTCCCCTCTGGCGACCGCCATTCAGAACGGCCAGCCGGTGAGCCAGGCCGAGATCCAGGCCAAGGTGGGAGTGCACTCACAGAACCTGGCCAGCCTGCTCGTGGCCGAGCAGAAGCTCGTGCCGGCCCAGAAGGCCTCGCCCAACGAGTGGAAGCGGTGGTGGACGGTCTGCCTCCTCGGCGAGCTGGTGTTCGCCATCCTCGTCTTCTTCATGCGGGGGCGGTGGAGCCCTCGGGCGGCCCGGCGCGACCTGGCCGAACACGACCGCATAGTCACCGAGGAGCTGGCCAAGCTGGCCCGGGAGCCCGCCCCGGTCGGGTAGAGGGGGGCCGGCCGCGCCCCGACTACAGGGCGGCGGACCAGGCCGTGAGCTGAGGTGCCAGCAGCGGCCAGTGGGCGAACAGGCCCTCCCCTGACGCCGCCGCGACCATGCGCTCGTTCCACTCGGCGTCCCCCCACGGGGGCTCGATTAGATGGGCCGCGGGGAGGAGCGCAGCCAGGCGCTCCGAGGTGGCCCTGGTGTGGTGAGGGTCGCTCACGCCGCTGCGGAACACGAGGGCCGGCAGGTCGAGCCGGCGGAGCTCGTCGTCGGTGACCCCCGGGACGAGCTGGTCCGGCCGGGGGCAGTAGGCCAGCATCCATTGCTCCAAGGTGGCGATGAACTCCTCGGGGTCCTGGGCGAGGAAGCGCTGCCGGTTGGCCGGGTTGCGCTCCAGGACCTCGGACCACTCGGGCAGCTCGGGCACGGCCGCCATGCCGCCCCGCCAGGCAGCGGCGATGGAGTCCCCGCAGTAGTGCGTCGCCAGGCTGAGCAAGCCGTAGGGGCCGCCGCTGATCCACCACAGGGCCAGCCGCCGGGCCACGTCGCGGTGGCGGGCCGCCGTGAGCAGCGAGACGCGGGACCCCCCCGACCCCCCGGCGATGGTCGCGGGTGCGAGGTCCAGCCGGCGGAGCAACCCCGCCAGCACGTCCGCCTGCATGGCCGACTCCGAGCTGCCCGCGAAGCACACGTCGGAGGCACCGGTGTTGGGCCGGTCCCACACCAGCACCCGTTTCCCGGCCGCCACCAGCGCGCCCGCCAGTTCGTGGAGCCCGGGAGTGTCCTTGCTGAACCGCCCCCCCGGGGTGAGGACCCAGGGATCGCCCTCGCCGACCACGTCGTAGGCGATCCGCAGTCCCTCGATCTCCGCCACGGGCACGGCCGTACCCTACGTCGTAGGGTTTCGTCGTCGCTGACCTGGGAGGGACAATGGCTCTTGCACTGGACGGGCTCCGGGTCATTGACGCGGACACCCATCTGACCGAGGCCCACGACCTGTGGACGAGCAGGGCGCCGGCCAAGTACGCGGACCGCGTGCCCAGGGTCCAGGAGATCGACGGGCGCCCGATGTGGGTCGTCGACGGGTGTGAACTGGGCTTTGCCGGCGGCGGCGGCGTCATCGACCGCGACGGGGGCAAGGGGCGGGCCCTCGAGGCACTCTTCGAGTGGACGCAAGACCGCATCCACCTCGGCGCCTTCGACCCCGAGGCGCGCCTGGCGGTCATGGACGACTCGGGCATCTGGGCGCAGGTCTGCTTCCCCAACTCCATCGGGCTCGGGGGCCAGGGGATCTCCGACGTGGTCAAGGACCCCGAGCTCCGCCTCCTGTGCGTGCAGATCTACAACGACGCCATGGCCGAGGTGCAGGCGGACTCGGGTCTCCGTCTGCTGCCCATGCCGGTGCTGCCGGCCTGGGACCCCGCGGCGTGCGTGGCCGAGGCGACGCGGGTGGCCGCCCTCGACCTGCGCGGCGTCAACATGACGTCGGACCCCCAGGACCTCGGCGCGCCCGACTTGGCCAGCCGGGCCTGGGACCCGCTGTGGGAGGTCTGCGCCGACCTGCGGCTGCCGGTCCACTTCCACATCGGCGCCAGCCTCACCACCATGACCTACTTCGGGACCTACCCCTGGGCGTCACAGGACGAGGACACGAAGCTGGCCATCGGCGGGACGATGCTCTTCATCGGCAACGCCCGCGTCGTGAGCAACATCATCCTGAGCGGCATGCTCGACCGTCACCCGACGCTGAAGATGGTCTCGGTGGAGAGCGGCGTGGGCTGGATCCCCTTCATCCTGGAGGCGCTCGACTACGAGATGTCGGAGAACGCGCCGCAGCAGCTCGCGCAAATGTCGATGCTCCCCTCGGAGTACTTCCGGCGCAACCTCTACGCGACCTTCTGGTTCGAGAAGACCAACGTGCCCGCCCTCATCGCGTCGGTCGGGGAGGACAACGTCCTCTTCGAGACGGACTTCCCCCATCCGACCTGTCTCTACCCCAAGCCGCTCGACACGGTGGAGGAGAAGATGTCGACGCTGGCGCCGTCGGTGCAGCGCAAGATCCTCGGGGAGAACGCGGCGAAGCTCTACCGGCTCTGACACTCGCCCTAGCGTTGAGGCGTCACCGAGTCGAGCGTGAAGTCACCGTGCGCGTCGAGCGTCGACGTGCCCACCGGTGAGGCCGTCGACACCGTGGTGTGCCACGTCCCGCGGAGCGGGAGCCCGTCGGTGACGGAGAACCACGTGTCGGAGACGTTGGAACCGCTCTGGCCCCCGGAGAACGTCACCTTCTCGCTGACGAGGACGGAGGCGAGCCGTCGGGTGCCGATCGTGAGGTCGGCGGCGCGCACCAGCGTCGAGGTGCCGTGCATGAAGACCGGGCCGATGGACAGGTGGTCGTTGTGGCCGGTGCACGCCACCGCATGGGACGCCCCGGGCACGAGGTGGCCCGCGACCGTCGTGATCGACGGGCGGCAGACGAAGGTGGACGTGTCGTCGACGTGGAAGGCGACGAAGTCCCAGTTGTAGTACCCGGCCCTCGACGGTGAGACCAGCGCCCCGTCACGGACGCAGTAGTCCCAGCTCTGCCAGTGGTAGTCGGAGAAATCGAGGCGGAACTCGAAGCACCCGCCGGCGCGGCGGACCACCGTGCCGGGGATCCCGGGGCCCTCGGTCTGCGACTTGGGCGGGACCGTGAGGGACTCGGTGCCCGTCCCGTGGTACGAGTAGACACCGGGGGCCGGGCCCGTCCCGGGGCCGCTGCCGGCGGTCCCACCCTCCTGGAGGAAGCGCTGGATCGCCACGCTCGAGGGCACTGCGTGGGCGCCGCTGTCGGACCACAGGTAGGCGAAGGTGCCGGCGCCGGCGAGCACGACGACGGCGATCCCCGCCAGCACCCAGCGGAGCGTGTGCCGGCGCCTTCGTGGAGTGGGAGGGGGGCCGGACGGGTCGTCGGGGCGCGCCATGGCCTCTGTTGTCGCGCCGGAGCGCACGCCCGGGCAGGGCCGTTCGCCCCCATTGCGGGACCTTTCGGGCGGTGACGGCCGGGGATCAGGCGGAGCGATGGGGCCGGTGCTGCACCGTGCCCGGGTCGAGAGCCGCGAGGAACGCCACGATCTCGTCGGTCAGCCGCTTCGGCCGGAGCCTGAGCTCCAGCGGTGAACGGGCCCGGATGAGCACGCCGTTCGGCATCCGGGCCACGAGGCCGGCGGCGTCGTCGAAGGGGTGGATGACGTCGTTGCGGTGCGCGAGGACGAGCGTCGGGACCGCGATGGAGCGCCGCTGCTCCTGGGTCGGCGCGACCGGCCCCACGAGGACGCCGTGGAGCACGGCCGACGTGACGTCGGGGGAGACCGACAGCGCGTGCAGCACGCTGTTGAGCGGCCCGAACCTCGTCGCGGGGATGCGCTGCATCAGGCGCGACGTCAGGTTCACGACGCCCCGCCCGTAATGGGCGGCGAGGACCATCGGGACGAACACCATGGCCGCGGCCGGCACCGCCCGTTCCAACACCGGCATCTCGAGGATCAACGCCCGCGTGCGCTCCGGGTAGCGGGTGGCGGCGAACAGGCTCACGTTGGCGCCGAGCGAGATGCCCCCGAGCACGGCCTCGTCCACTCCGAGATGGTCGAGCAGCGCGATGACCTGCTCCGCGTAGCTGTCGATGCGGTACGTCGACGCGTGGGTCGGCTTGTCGCTGCGTCCGTGCCCGAGAAGGTCCAGCAGGACGACGCGGTAGCCCTGCTCGGCGAGGGCCTGGGCGATGCCCCGGTTGAGCTCGGCGTCCAGCAGCAGGCCGTGCAGGTACACCACGAGGGGGCTCGTGGAGGAGCCGTAGACGTCGTAGACCAGCCGGTGCCCCTGCGCCGTGAAGGAGAGGTCGAACTCCACCGGGATCGCGCTCACAAGGCCACCCGTGCGTCACGCGTCAGCATGTCTCCGTCCTCTCCGCCGATGCAGCTTCCACTCTGCACGGTACGGCCGGCGGGGCGAGGGGTGACAGGGTCGTTCGGCAGGAGTTCGCCCCGGGTGGCCCGCCGCTCGCGAAAAGGGCCGGGTGCACAGGCATTGCAGCCCATGTCGGTGGCGCCGGGAGATTGGGAGGGGCGGCTTCTGGACATGGTTCCGGGAGCCCGGCGGGGCTCGGACCGGCGATCCGGCGGGTCCGGTCGGAGCCGGGGCGTAGCGTACGACGACAGAGGGAGCCACCATGGGCACCAGGAACACCCGCTTCATCCGGCCCGGCCTCGTGGCCGCCATCGGCACCCTCGCCGCCGCCCTTCCCGTCGCCGCCCTCGCCTTGCCGCCGACGACCTCGGCCGGCGCAGTCGCGGCGCCGCACTTCGGGGTGACCCAGATCTGGCAGCAGACCCTCGACGATCCGAACAACGAGATCGCGCTGTCGTCGCCCAACGTGGCCGACCTCGACGGCCAGCCCTCGGTCGTCGTGGGGGACCGGGGTGGGCACGTGTACGCCTACCACCTGTCCAACGGCTCGGGGGTCGCCGGGTGGCCCTACGACACCGGGGCGCCGGTCGATTCGTCACCCTCGGTTGCACCGATCGACGCCAACGGGCTCGACTCCGTGTACGTCGGCACCGGCAACGTGACCACGCCGGGCTCGGGGGGCTACCAGGCCATCGCTCCCAACGGAGGCGACCAGTGGTTCGTCCAGGAGGACAACCCCGCGGGTGACCCGACCCCGCATTCGGCCGTGTCGGCCTCATTGACGGTGGGCGGCTACGCGGGTGGGTACGGCGTCGAGGCGGGCTCGCTCGGGCAGAACGCAGACGCCCTCGCCGCCGCCAACGGCTCCATGCTCGCCGGCTTCCCGTGGTTCACCGCGGACTCGGTGTTCTCGACCGCCGCGCTCGCCGACCTCTACGCCGACGGCAACAGCGAGATCGTCAGCGGTGGGGACTCCAGTGCCGGCGTGGCCTACGGGCAGACCTACACCGACGGCGGCCACATCCGCATCCTCTCGAGCGCCGGCAATGCCGGGAGCGCCAACCCCGCCGGGGGGCTGATCTGCCAGTACGACACGACGCAGAACATCGACCGCTCCTCGCCGGCCGTCGGCCAGTTCCTCTCCGGGGGCGCCGTGGGGATCGCCGTCGGGGACGGCAGCTACTACCAGGGTGCCTCGGACTCGGACAAGGTCTTCGCCATCAATACGGGCTGCGGTCTGGCCTGGAGCGACACCCTCGACGGGATCACGGCGGACTCGCCCGCCCTGGCCGACGTCGAGGGCAACGGCCAGCTGGCCGTGGTCGAGGGGGCGCAGACGGGGAGCTCGAGCGGCACGATCTACGCGCTGAACGGCAGCAACGGGGCCATCCTGTGGTCGGATCCCACCTCGGGCGCCGTCCTCGGCTCGCCGGTGACGGCCGATCTCACCGGCGGCGGCTACCAGGACGTGCTCGTGCCGACGACGGCCGGCATCGACGTCTTCGACGGGCGCTCGGGCGCCCAGGTCGCAACCATCGGCGCCGGGTACAGCTTCCAGAACTCCCCCCTGGTGACCGACGACCCCGACGGGAGCATCGGGATCACCGGGGCGGGCTACCAGTCCGACGGCGGCACCCTGGTCAGCGTCATCACGCACTGGGAGGTCGGCGGCGGCGGCTCGGGCTCCAGCGTCGACGAGGCCGGCGCCTGGCCCCAGTTCCACCACGACCCCCAGCTGACCGGTGACGCCGGCACGCCGGGGCCGACGATTCAGGTGCCCTGCAACGCCCCGAGCGATGGTCCCGACGGCTACATCCTCTCGGCGACCGACGGCGGCATCTTCGACTACGGCAACATCCCCTTCTGCGGCTCGACGGGCAGCATCCACCTCAACCAGCCGGTGGTGGGGGCCGCGCTGACCCGCGACGGGGGCGGCTACTGGGAGGTGGCCTCCGACGGCGGGGTGTTCACCTTCGGCACGGCCAAGTTCTACGGCTCCACCGGGAACATAACGTTGAACAAACCGGTGGTGGGACTGGCTCCCACCTTCGACGGTCGGGGCTACTGGGAGGTCGCCTCCGACGGCGGCGTCTTCAGCT
>PMPX01000208.1 GCA_003169235.1 Acidimicrobiaceae bacterium
CTCGTGGCGCAGCGGGACCGCCGGCAGCGGCGGGCGGCACAGAGCAAGGCGAACCGGGCGCGTCGTTCCGCGGCGGCGCGCCGGCGCCGGCGCCCGCGCAGCCGACGGGAGCGGCGGCGCCGGACGATCACCTGGGTCGCCGCCATCGGGCTGACGGTCGTGCTGGCCGGTGCCGCGGCGGCGCCGCTCCTGTTCTCGACGTCGAGCGGGACGTCGCCGGGCAGCGCCCCGGGCCTGACGGCGCGCACGCTCCTGCGCCTCCCGGCTGCGTCGGCCGTGGCCGAGGGCGCCGGGGTCGCCTACGTCACCGACGACCGGCGCGACCTGCTCGTGCGCTTCGACCCCGCCACCGGTCGGGTCGAGGGGTCGGTGCACCTGGCGGGCCGGCCGACCGCGATGGTGCTCCACGACGGCGACCTCTGGGTGGCCGACATGGTCGACAACCAGGTGGTCGAGGTGGACCCGCGCTCGCTGCACGTCGTGCGCAGCGTCACCGTGCCGGCGGGCCCGTCGAGCCTGGCGGTGCTGGGCGGCCACGTCTGGGTCACGTCGGCGATCGCCGATGACATCACGTCGATCGACGTGCGGTCCGGCGCGGTCGGAACCCCGGTGGACGTGCCGGATGGGGCGGTGCGGCTCGCGGCGGGCTTCGGTGCGCTCTGGGTCAGCGGCACCTCTGACATGTTGACCTATTTCGTGCCCGCGTCGGCGCGGGTCAGCGTGCCGAGATTGGAAGGCATCACCGTCGGCAGCGGTCCGATCGGGGTCGCGACGGGTGCGGGCTCGGTGTGGGTGGCCAACGCGCAAGGCGGCACCGTCTCGCAGGTGGACCCGAACTCGCTGCGGGTCGTGCGGACGCTCCGTGTCGGCGGCGAACCGCGCAGCCTGGCGGTGGCCGGAGGCCACCTGTACGTGGGGGACGGGCGGGCGCAGACGGTGCGTTCGCCGTACCCGGCACCGGCATCGCAGGTGCTGGGCATCGGCACCGAGCCGCGGGCGCTGCTCGCGGTGGGAGGGTCCGTATGGGTGGCGGGCGCCGACCCGGGCCGGGTGCTCTCGGTATCGGCTCGGTGAGCACGGCACGGAGTTGGGGTCAGAGATCTCGGTGATCCACCGGGTGGAGATCACCCGGTGGGCCGGCTCCACGGGAGAGGTCACGCGTCGTGGGGGTGAACGAAATGAACGAAGCGTGACAGAAAGGGAAACTTTCGGTAAACTACCCGGATGCACGACGGGGGATTGGTCTGGGGTTGGCACCGGGATCCGTACGGGATCCACGAGGAGCGCTGGGTCTCCGGTGAGGGCATGCCCACGAAGCTCGTGAGGGACGGTGGGCAGGAGTCGTACGACCCCCCGCCCGACCCGGTGGAGCGACGCACCGCCTGACGCGCCGCCGAAGCAGTCGGCACCTGGGGTGCGCCTCCCCAGCGGCGTCGCCCGCCAGGCATGGTCTGATCAGTGAGTGGATCACCTCCGCCCCTGGTCGGGTCGGAGGTAGATCCGGAACCTCACGGTGTGCAGGCCGAACAGAGCCCCGACTGCGACGCGACGGGCCATCTCCGCCGGCCCGGCATCGGCACGAGCACGCGTGCGGGTGTCATCGTCGAGTGCGGACTTGAGCCCGAGGCCACTCGCGGCAACGGCGGCAGCCAGTTCCATCCAGAGGAGAATGGCCGGCCCTCGCCGGAGGCGGGTGGGCACACCGGCCATGACCATGGCTGCATCCCGGACTGCCAGTCCGCAACAGGCCACCTCGGTGATGACGGCGCCTCGCCGACCGAGTCGTCGGATGGCGAGCTCCGTGAGCGGGTAACCCGCTGCGCTCAAACCCAGCACGATCTTCCCGAGTCTGGGATTCATCTGAACCCTCCACTGTGCCGAGCGGGTGCGTGCCGGATGGTGCCGGGAACCACATGCTGACCCACGGCGGAGGATAGGCCCTTCACGACCTCTCGCACTCCTTCCCCGGCCTGCACCACATCGCGGGATCGCGGTGCCGCTGTACGGTACGGCGATCGACCGAGGAGAAGAGGTGGGTCCGTAGTCCATGTGGGTACGAAGACGCCGTCAGCCCCGGCGGACTGTTGCCGGGGGAGCCGTCTCCGACCAAGGGCCGACCCGCAGGACCCTGGGGACGGCCGAGGCTCCTCCTCGGCGGTACCTCTCCTGGACGGTGCTGGCCATGATGACGGTGGGATCCGTCGGCTACCTCGGGTCCACACCGGCCACGTCGGTCTTCGGACTCGCCTCGGTGTTCTTGTACGTCTTCCCGGCATTCGTGTTCCTGGTGCCCGTCTCCCTGGTCGCCGCGGAGTTGGCGTCCGGGTGGCAGGGTGGCGTCTACAACTGGGTGCGCGAAGGTGTGTCCGCCCCGATGGGGCTCCTGGCCGTCTGGTGCGAGTTTGCCCAGACGATCTTCTATTACCCCGCCCTGCTCGCCTACGTCGCCGGGACGCTTGCCTACGTCATCGATCCGAGCCTGGCCGCCAACGGCGTCTACAACGCCGTCGTCATCATCGTTCTGTTCTGGGGTGGCGTGCTGGTCTCTTCGCGCGGAGTCGGGCTCGTGGCGAAGCTCTCCTCGAGCGGGACGCTGATCGGGACCCTGATCCCGGGGGCGGTCCTCGTCGCTCTCGGCATCGCCTACCTGCTCCAGGGACACCATTCGGCTGCCCCGATGAACACGCATCATCTCCTGCCGGCGTGGACCGGCATCGCCAGTGTCGTCCTGGTCGTCAACAGCTTCTTCACCTATGCCGGCATTGAGGTGAATGCCGTGCACGTCGACGACCTCCAGAACCCCGGCCGGGATTTCCCACGGTCCATCTTCCTCGCCATGGCACTGGTCCTCGCCATCTTCATCCTCCCCACGCTGACCATCGCGTGGGTGATCCCCGAGGACAAGATCAGCTTCACGGCCGGTGTGATGCAGGCCTTCAACAGCCTCTTCGCGCACTTCGGGATCAAGTTCGCCGTGCCGCTGGTCGCGATCGCCCTGGTGATCGGGGCCCTGGCAGGAATGATGGCCTGGCTCGACGGTCCCTCGGAGGGTCTGCTCAGGATCGGACGTGAGCAGGGCTTCCTGCCTCCCTTCTTCCAGAAGGTGAACGGCAAGGGCATCGAGATACGCATCTTGACGGGACAGGCGATCGTGATCACCGTCATCGCCCTGCTCTACGCCTTCATACCCGACGTCTCGCGTGACTACTGGATGTTCGCCGTGATGGCCACGCAGGTCTACCTCATCATGTACGTGCTGATGTTCATCGCCGCGGTCAGGTTGCGCCGGAAGCAGCCGGAACACGCCCGCGGGTACCGTGCACCGGCTCTCGGCCTCCTGTGTGGAGTCGGCGCCGTGTCGTCGGTGGCCGCTCTGGTCCTCGGCTTCATCGCCCCGTCGCAGTTCGGCCACTCGAATCGTGTGCTCTACGCCCTCTTCATCCTGGGAGGGATACTCGTGATCGGGATCATGCCGCCGCTCCTCTTGGATCGGCTCCGCCAGCCGGGGTGGAAGGTCGCCGGCAGCGCGCCGACCCCCGAGCTCTGAGCCCTCCGAGGCCACGTCGCAGCGGAGGCCGCCCGCTCCCGGTCGCTACGGCTCCCAGTACCAGCCGTCCTGGTACTCGCACACGATGGTCTTGCCGTCTCCCGCCAGACCCGTGACCCCGTGATCGTCGTCACGGCAGTACTCCCCGGGCTCGTAGCACCCGCCTTCGTCGTCGATCGGATGGCACGCCGCAGATCCGGCGCTCGTGGGCGGTGGCGGCGTGGTCGCGGGCGTGGTGGGTGGGGGAGCGCTCGCGCTCTGCAGCCGGCCACCCAGGGCGTCGCTGAACAGCGTCGTGCTCAGTGGGCCGACGACACCCGACGACGAGGTGAT
Organism: Acidimicrobiaceae bacterium; assembly: GCA_003169235.1. GTDB lineage: Bacteria > Actinomycetota > Acidimicrobiia > Acidimicrobiales > RAAP-2 > Bog-473. The sequence continues at coordinate 3,881 of PMPX01000208.1, forward strand.
CAGCCCGAGCTCGCGGTTGTCGTCGAGGCTGGCGGCCGAGAAGTTCTCCGAACCTATGAAGGACCTGGCGCCGTCCACGTCGATCGCCTTGGCGTGGATGTAGAGCGCCGACGCCGTGTCCGGGTAGAGCACGACGCGGACTCCGGCGGACTCCAGGCCGGAGAAGGCCGAATCCCACTGCGAGTCGGAGGTCATGATGACGGTGACGGCGACTCCTCGCCGGGCGTCCGCTCCCAGGGCGTCCTCCACGGGAGCCGAGTCCATCTCCTCGTTCTCGACCACGACACTGCGGGTGGCGGAGTCGATGAGGGCGATGATCGGCGACGCCGAGCCGGGACTCCACACCAGATCCCCTCCGGCGGGCCCCGGCGCGGGTGCCGCCCCGGCCCAGTCGGAGGCGAACACCGTCTCTATGGCCGTCACATCGGCCGCCTGGTCGTCCATGACCGCGAAATCCCTCGTCGTGGCGTAGTACTGCGACGTGAGGTTCCCCGTCAGGACGGCCGACTCGGCATCGTCGACGGTGATCGTCTTCTGGTGGAAGATCCCGGAGTCGTTCGCCCAGGCGACGGAGACGCCGGCCGCCGACAGGGTCGAGTAGGCAGCCCGGTTGACCGATCCGGCGCTGTAGGCCTGGTCCAGGAGGACCCGCACCCGGACCCCCTTGTCGTGGTCGGCGATCAGGATCTGCTCCGCGGTCGGATCCGACAGCTCGTACATCGTCATGTCGAGGCTCCGTCGGGCCGAGCTCATGAAGTCGTAGACCGGGGTCATCCCCGCCTGCGGCTCGACGAGCAACGACAGGCCGGCGGGAGCAGCCGTGCCGGCCGTGGTGGTCGTGCCGGCGGTGGTGGGGGTCGTCGTGGGACCGGCCACCGACGTGGTCGTCCCGCTTCCCGACGTCGTAGGCGTGGCGCCGCCACCGGCACGGATCGTCGCCGTGGGGGTGGTGCCGCACGCCACCAGCAGGAGCGCCAGCGCCCCCGTGCCGAGCGCGGCCGCCCGCGTCACCCACCTGGCGCCGGAGGGCCCGGGGCCGTGCGCCGCCCCGTGGTCGAGCCGGGGCCGCCTGCGCCGGGTCGTCGTCCTCACGAGCCCGCCGCCCGACGTCGCTCGATCTCCTCGAGGATGGGACCCGGGATGGGTCGACACCCGCAGGCTTCGGAGTGCTCGAGATGCCATCGAACCCGCTCGCCGAGAGAGGCTCCCTGGCCGAGCCTGTGCTCGGCATGCCAGTCCCTGTTGAACGGTCGGCTCATCTCCCGGAGTGCCCGACCGGCCCGGCGGGGCTACTCCTGGACCAGCTCTATCAGGGTCCCGAAGGAGGTCTTCGGGTGCACGAAGGCCACCGTCGTGCCCCGCGACCCCGGCCGGGGCGCCTCGTCGATCACCCGGCCGCCGCCGTCCTTGACCGCCTGGAGGGCCACCGCGCAGTCGTCGACCCGGTAGCCGACATGGTGCAGCCCCTCACCCTTGTTGGCCAGGTACTTGGCGACCGGCGAGTCGTCCCTGATCGGGGTCAGGAGCTGCACGTAGGAGTCGGCCACCTTGAGCAGGGCCTCCTCGACGCCGTCGGACTCGACGCGCTCGCGGTGGTCCACCGTGGCGCCGAAGACCTCGCCGTACCAGGCAATGGCGGCCTCGAGGTCGTTGACGGCGATGGCCACGTGGTCGATCTCGGTGAGCAGGAGGTCGCTCACGCGCCGTGCCTCCGGAACAGCGTGATGCGGTCCTCGCCGACCTTGGCGCGCAGCTCGGGGTCGTCGATGCCCAGACCCTCGGTGGGCGCGAGGCACAGCACGCCGATCTTGCCCTCGTGCAGGTTGTGGTGGACCTGGTACGCCGCCTCGCCGACCTCCTCGAGCGTGTAGACGGCGGAGAGGGGAGGGAGCACCTTGCCCTCGCAGACGAGCTGGTTGGCGTCCCAGGCCTCCCGGTAGTTGGCGAAGTGCGAGCCTTTGATCGTCTTGAGCTTCATCCAGAGGTGGCGGTTGTCGTACTCAATCATGTAGCCCGACGTCGCGGCGCACGTCACGATCGTCCCCGCCCGTTTGCAGGCGAACACCGAGGCACCCATCGTCTGGCGCCCCGGGTGTTCGAAGACGATCTCGGGCTCGGCGCCCACCAGGGCGCGGATGTCCTTGCCGAAACGCCGCCACTCGGACTCGTCCTGGGTGTGCTCGTCGGACCAGAAGCGGTAGTTGGCCGCCTTGCGGTCGATGACCGCCTCGACGCCGAGGTCGTTGAGCAGCTTGACCTTCTCGGGCGACGACACGACGCCGATCGGTGTCCCGCCCCCGTTGAGCACGTGCTGCACGGCGAAGCTCCCGAGCCCGCCGCTGGCGCCCCACACGAGCACCTTGTCGCCCTGGGTCATGCGCGCACCGTTGGGCGACACCAGCATGCGGTAGGCGGTCGAGTTGCACAGCGCGTTGATGGCCGCCTCCTCCCAGCTGAGGTGCGCGGGCTTCGGCATCAGCTGGTTGGCCTTGACCACGGTCACGTCGGCCAGCCCGCCGAAGTTCGACTCGAAGCCCCAGATGCGCTGGTTGGCCGCCAGCATCGAGTCGTCGTGGGCCGAGGGATCCTGGTCGTCGACGTAGTTGCAGTGGACCGTGACCTTGTCGCCCACCTTCCAGTTCCGCACCGCCGAGCCCGTGCGGAGCACGACCCCCGCGGCGTCCGAGCCGACCACGTGGTAGTCGAGCGCGTGGCGGGCCGCCCACGGGCCCTCCTTGCCGAGGCGGTCGAGGAAGCCGAACGTGGGCAGCGGCTCGAAGATCGACGTCCAGACCGTGTTGAAGTTGATGGAGGAGGCCATGACCGCGACGTACGCCTCGTCGGGGGCGAGCTCGGGCAATGGCACCTCCTCGACGTGGAGGGAGAGGCGCGGGTCCTTGTCCGAGGATTCCATGCCCGCGAACATGTCCACCTCGCTCCTCTTGACCAGGGCGCCCCGGTAGGAGCCGGGCATCTCGAGTCCGGCCAGCTCATCGGGGGTGGCGCCGGCGAGGACGGCGTTCAGGAGGTCGCTCATGTGACCCGACGATAGTTGGCCCGTACAATGAGGTTTCCGACCGGTAACCAGACCGGCGGGAACCGGAGGTGCAGGGAATGGCTGAGGCCGTCATCGTCGCAGGGGCCCGAACCCCAATCGGGAAGCTTTCCGGCGCGCTGGCCGGGTTCACCGCCATGGACCTGGGCGGGCTGGCCATCGCGGAGGCGCTGTCGCGGGCCGGGGTGTCAGCCGACCAGGTCGACTACGTCCTCATGGGCCAGGTGATCCTCGCCGGCCAGGGCCAGATCACCGCCCGTCAGGCCGCGGTCAAGGGCGGCATCCCCATGTCGGTTCCCGCCAACACCGTCAACAAGGTGTGCCTCTCGGGGCTGAACTCGATCTACCTGGCCGACCAGATGATCCGCGCCGGCGACGCCGACATCGTCGTGGCCGGTGGCATGGAGTCGATGACCCAGGCTCCCTACCTGCTGCCCGGGGCCCGCGCCGGCTACCGCATCGGCGACGGCACCCTCGTGGACTCCATGATGTACGACGGCCTCACCGACGCCTTCGACCACATCGCCATGGGCCTGTCGACCGAGCAGCACAACGAGAAGACGGGCATCTCCCGGGAGCGCCAGGACGCCTTCGCCGCGGCCAGCCACGAGAAGGCCGCCGCGGCGATCAAGGACGGCCGCCTGGCCGAGGAGATCGTCCCGGTGCAGGTGCCCCAGCGCAAGGGTGACCCGCT
>PMPX01000014.1 GCA_003169235.1 Acidimicrobiaceae bacterium
CGTGGTCAGAAGACCTGGACGGCGCTGGTTGAGGTCAAGGCTGGGCGAAACGACCTAAAGGCGGACCAGGTTTCGACGTCCCTCGACGTGGCACGAGAGCAGGGCTATGACGCCGTCGTCACGATCAGCCATCAGGTGGCAACGACACCGGGAGTCCATCCGATCCAGGTGGATAAGCGTAAGACCCGCAAGGTGGCGCTGCACCACCTGTCGTGGAGTCGAATCCACACCGAAGCCCTCATCCAGCAGGCGAACCATACGGTGAGTGACGCCGATCAGGCCTGGCTGCTATCCGAGTTCATCCGCTACATCGAAGAACCAAAATCAGGAGCACTTGACTTCGAGGACATGGGTCCGTCCTGGGTCGGCGTTCGAAACGGGGCAGCCCAGCAGACGTTACGAGCAGGCGATCCCGAGACCCTGGCGGTCGTGTCCCGCTTCGACCAGCTGGTCGCCTTCTGTGGCATGGGCCTTTCTCGCCGGCTCGGCGTCCACGTCGGCCAGCGCCTCAGCAGAAACGAGCTGGCGGATCAGGCGACCAGGTTGCAGGCGCAGGCGGCACAGTTGGCCAAGAGCGGCGAGCTCGGCGGAGCTCTGGTGGTCCCCAACGCCGCTGTTCCCATTGATGTCGTCGTCGATCTGAGAGCCAATCGGGTCGACGCCAAGGCGACCATCGATGCGCCGCTCGACCGCCGGCCGTCAGCTCGCGTCACCTGGCTCCTCAACCAACTGAAGGGCGCGCCGCCCACACTTCAGATCGTGGCCAATGTGGCGCGCTCGAAGACGGCAAGTCGCAGCTACCTGCTCTCCACCCTGGTGGAGAACCCCAAGGCAATCGTTGAGCAGCCCGCTGTCGACATCCGCTCGTTCACATTGACACTCAGCCAGATGGCGGGGACTAAGCGTGGCCAGAGCCGGGGCTCCTTCGTGAGTTCGGTCACAGGCTTGGTCGACCGGTTCTACGTCGAGGTGGTACAGCCACTCAAGGCCTGGACCCCCAGGGCACCCAAGCCCAAGGCTGGCGACGACGCGGCTTCTGAGGCAGCACCGGTGCTCGCTCTGGAGCCGGTGCGGCCCTTGCAGTTGGGTTCACCAGGGGCAGTGGGCGGCCCGTTCGACGCCGCCGAGCGTTCGACGCCTGGCGCCTAGGAAGCCGAACCAGCAATGGTGTGGCCAGGCGTTCCAGGCGTGCCGATGCCCGAGCCGCCAGCACCAAAGAAGCCCTGGTATCACCCCCGCTGGTGGTGGTCGGTCCCTGCCGTGATCATTGTGGCCGGCGCAGTGGTCGGTCTCATCGTGACCGGTGCATAGAAATCCAGTTCCCCCCGCGGCGCTCGGGCCTCCTCGACGTCATCGACAAACGGCCAGACGGGAAACTCGGGGAGTGGTGCTGTAGGCACGGGGTACCTGGCAACGGGATCAGGACAGGTCATCTTCATCCAGTGGACTACGTCGGGCGACAACCTCAATGGGAGCGCCCAGGTCGAGACGCTCGATGGGACGCCACCCAACGCTTCGGTCTCCACCAACACGATCTCAGTATCGGGTTCGGTCAGCGCCACGACAATCACGCTCAGCTTCAACGGAGGGACTCAGGTGTTCGGGACGCTCTCGGGAGGGTCTTTCACCGTCAACTTTCCTCAGACGAACGGCTCACTCGCGCCGGTGACCTTCACATCGGCGACGGCGGCTCAATTCAATACCGCACTGGCTCGGCTTCAAGGAGCCACAGGGAGCGCGAACAGCAGTGCAGCGGCGGCGCAGAATGTCGCCAACGAACAGGCAAGAATTAACGGAGACGCGAGCCAAGTCCAAAAGGACACCTCGGGCCTGGCTGGCGCAGTGCAGTCGATGCAAAGCGATGTTGGCGCGATCTCATCTACCCTCGCGGGAGAGCAGAAGGACCTGCAGAGCACTCAGGGCGCGGCGCAAAATGTGGAGCAGGAAGCTCAGGGTGGGACCGATACCGGCGAGGTGTGCGGCGATGCCGGTTCGGTTGACGGCGATGCCGGAAGCGTCGCTGGGGACGCAGGATCCGTTTCGGGTGATGCTGGTTCCGTCGAGGGCGACATCTCTGATGTTCAGAACGGCATCTCTGGGTTGCAGAGCGACTTCTCTTCGCTGCAGAACGCTCAAGGGGCACTTCCGAGCTACCACCTCAGCGGTGCGCCGACCCAGAGCCAGGTCAACTCCGCGGTGTCCTCGGCCCAGGGGGCAATCACGTCGGCGATCAACAGCGCCAACGCTGACATCGCTCAGGCAAACACATTGGTCACGCAGGCGTACGCTGCCGCTGCTGCGGCGTCGAGCGCGGGCAACTGCGGGTCTGCTAGCCAACCGCCCACGCCGCAAACGACCATTCCGTCGTCGGGATAGCCGGAGGCTCGTTTCGGACATGTCTGACATTCAGCGCCGATATCACCATCGCATCCAGGCCGGGCCACTTGGCCCGGCCTCATCCATTGTGTTCATCGATCGGGCTCAACACGTCAAGGGTCGCTGCGGGACTCCGCTGCCGCTCCGTGTCCTCGCTTGCCTTCGGCAACCCTTGACGTGTCTGGCGGGCGATTGGTTGGGACTGCCAAAGGTTGAGCGCGAGCGACTCAGCTTCGTGCGCGATCCGTGCGCGAGTGAACGGAAAAGGGGGGTCTTGAGCGGTCACGACCGGATAGACCGCAGCATGATCTAGCTGGGATTACTCCAATTGGTGCTGATCAGAATCCTCGTCCGGGGCTGCCGCTAGGTTGAGAGTTCGAGTCTCTCCCCCGGAGCTTTCGCCTACCGTCACTCACCGACCCTCAGGGGAAGAGCGCCGCCGCGTCGGCGGTTCGTCCCGCGGAGTTGTATGCGTCGGCGAGGCTCCGCCGGGTTTCCGCCGTATCCGGATGATTGGTGCGGAGGAGACGCTGCCGATCATCCAGCGTCCGCTCAAACAAGGCGATCGCCTCGTCCGTGCGCCCGATCTGCTGGTAGGCCATGGCAAGGTACTGACGCGACTTGATGGTCTCGAGGTCGGACACTCCGAGTACCCGCTCACGGTCGACCAGCGTCCGCTCGGAGAGTTCGACAGCATCCTCCGGCCTCCCGAGCTCCCTGTAGGTGTCGCCGAGGTAGGCCCGCACCGCAAGTGTGAACGGGTCGTCTGCTCCCGATACCCGCTCGAAGTCGAGGGCCGTCTGCTCATAGAGTTCCGCAGCGTCAAGCGGTCTTCCAATGGCTCTAAGGGTGCCCGCGAGGTTGGATTTTGCGGCAAGGGTGCTCGTATGCTCCGCACCCAGCACCCGTTCGCATTCCGCAAGTGACCGTTCTGCGAGCGTGAAAGCCTCGCCGGCGCGCCCAACGGACCGATACATGAACGCGAGATTGTGTCGCGTCATCAGGGTATCGAGGTCATCTACGCCGAGGACGCGCTCGCTGTCGACCAAGACCCTCTCGTACAGCGCAATCGCTTCTTCAACCCGACCGATTCTGCCGTACGCCGCGCCGAGATCGCTTCGCGATCGGATCGTGTCGGGATGGGCCGACCCAAGGACGCGTTCGCGGTCGGCCAACGTCCGCTCGTGGAGCGCAATCGCTTCGTCCACTCGATCCATCTGCTGGTAGGCCGCACCCAGGTTGTTGCGGGCGGTCAGAGTTGCTGGATGATCCGGCCCCAGAAAGTGCTCCCGATTCATCAGCACTTTCTCAAAGAGAAAGGCGGCTTCTTCCGCTCGCCCCATATCGACGTAGGCTACGGCCAGTTCATCTCGCGAGAGATCGGTGTCCAAATCATCCGACCCAAGGACGCGCTCACGGTCGGCCAACGTCCGCTCGTGGAGCGCGATCGCTTCGTCCATTCGCTCCATGTGCTGGTACATCACGGCCAGGTCATAGCGCGAGATCATGGTGTCGGGATGATCCGTCCCGAGGACGCGCTCACGGTCGGCCAACGCCCGTTCGTGGAGCGCAATCGCTTCGAGCGGACGCTCCATCTGCTGATAGACAACGGCGAGGTCGTGCCGCGAGCTCATGGTGTCCGAATCATCCGACCCCAGGACGCGCTCACGGTCAGCCAACGTCCGCTCCTTGAGCGCGATCGCTTCGTCCATTCNNCGATCGCTTCGTCCATTCGCTCCGTCTGCTGGTAGACCACGGCGAGGTCATGCCGCGAGGTAAGGGTATCGGGATGTTCCGGCCCCAAGATGCGCTCGCTGAGGGTCACGACACGTTCATGAAGGGTGACGGCGATCTCCATCCACCCTATATCGACGTGAACCTTGGCTAGATCCCTCTGCTCGGCGAGAGTCTCCAAGAGATAGTTCGGACCAAGCACTCGTTCACGATTGGCTAACGACTGCTGGCGGAGCGCGACCGCTTCTCCCGTCCGTCCGATGTCTTCATACGCGTCGGCTAGATCGATTCCAGACTTCAGGGTGTCGGGGTGGTCCGATCCGAACATGCGCTCACCGTCGGCCACTATTCGTTCCAGTAGTACTACCGCCTCTTCCGTTAACCCTCCATCGAGGTAGTCCTGGGCGAGCCTGCTCCGCGAGGCAACCGTGTCCCGGTGGTCCGGCCCGAGTACTCGTTCGCGGTCGGCCAGCGCCCGTTCACGGTGCACAATTGCTTCATCTGCGCATCCAATCTTCCCGTACGCGCTGGCGAGGTTGTCTCGCCATTGCATGGTGTCGAGATGGTCGGGCCCGAGCACTCGCTCCCGTTCTGCCAATGTCTCTGCGTAGGTCGTGATTGCCTCCGCCGCACGACCGGCAAACGCATAGGCCCCAGCCAGAGTTTCTCGCGAGGATCGCAAGGTTTCGGGATGATCCAATCCGAACACGCGCTCGCTATCTGCCAATCTCCGTTCGGAGACTGCAATTGCTTCCTCTTTGCGCCCTACTTCTGCATACGCGCCGGCGAGTTTGCTGCGCGTGGAGAGGGTCTCGGGGTGGTCCGCGCCAAGTACGCGTTCGCGGTCTGCCAATGTCTGCAAGAACAGCGCAACGGCCTCCTCGCCGCGTCCCGACGCCAGGTAACTACTGGCAAGGAAATCTCTCGAAGTAAGCGTATCCGGGTGATCCGAACCAAGCACACGCTCACGGTCGGCCAATGTCGTTTCACGCAGTTGGATCGCTTCTTCGTCGCGCCCGACTGCCGCGTAGGCTTCGGCGAGGTTGCTCCGCGTGGTCAGTGTGTCGGGATGGTCCGTGCCGAGGAACCGTTCGCAGCCAGCCAGCGTTCGCAGATAGAGCAAAATCGCATCGTCAGCACGACCTGTGCCGTGGTAGGCGGCAGCGAGATTGTGGCGGAAACTGAGATTCCTTGGACTGTCGACGCCATGCAGCCGTTCACCATCCGTCAAATTGCGCTCTAAGAGCTCGGTTGCCTCATCAAACCGCCACATCGACTGATACGACTCGGCAAGGTCGTTGCGGATTTCGAGAGTGTTTGGGTTGTCCACCCCAAAGACCAGTTCCCATTCGGCGAGAATCCGCTCAAGTAACTCGATGGCTTCCGACGTGCGTCCGATTGCATTGTACGCCCTCGCGACGTAGCTGCGCGAAATCAGCGTGTCCGGATCGTCGGCCCCGAGAACCCGCTCACGGTCAGCTGCGTTCCGCTCGAAGAGATCCAGGGCTGTCGCGGTTTGCCCAATGGAATCGTAGGCGGTGGCCAGACCGTGACGCGCTTCAAGAAGGTCCGAGTTGTCCATCTCGAGCGCTCGCTCGCAGTCGGCGAGGTTCTGCTTGAAAAGGGCGATGGCTTGGCTCGAGCGCCCAATGGACAAGTACGCCGTGGCCAAGAGGTCGCGATAGATGAACAGGTCATGCGGGCTGTTCTCGCTGAATAGCGCTACGGCGTCGCTCAGCGTCGGCTCCAAGAACTCAATGGCGTCTCTTTGGCTATAGGCATCTGCCGCCTGTTGAGCCAACGTGGTAACCGCCCGAAGAAACGCGTGGTTCGGAGGCTGCTCTGTGGCCTTGGCCAATACGAAGTACCAACGACACGCCTCGACCTTTTCATCACCGTCGAGGTCACGATGGTCGAGGTCACGATCCTCGCCTTCCGGATCATGGAGGAGTGCGGACAATTCCCCCAACACGCTTTCGCGAAGACGCTCGATCTGGTCGCTGTCGTGTTCGTCAAGGGCCCGACCAAGGACCTCGAGCAGCGAGGGCTCGCGGAATTTGTCGGCGCTGCCGGCGACGTTGATGGTCCAGCAGAGCGGATCATTCGCCCGCATCAGGTCGGCTGCGATGTCATCGGAACCATCAGCACCATCCCGAACAGCAGCTCCATGGGGAGCCGGTCGGCCTGCGCTGACGAGCTCATTGCCGACGGCCGCCCGGGCCACGATGTCGCGCAGGAAGGACGAAGACGACCCCCCTTCATCGGGCAGGGAAGCGGCGGCGAACAGCAGGGCGTGACGGATTCGTTCGGGGAGCTCGAGCAGGCGGGCGGCATAGAGGTTCATGAGGGACTGCGGCATTTTGGATAGGTCCTTGTCCGAGAGGACGAGAGGTCCGTTGGCGAGCCGCTTCTTCATGACTTCCATGCTGAGGCCGAGTTGGAGTTCGAGGGGGGTGGGCCAGTGGCCCACGATCCGTTTCGTGGTCTCGATGTCGGTGCCCGGCGCTATCTCTTCGACGATCTTGCCCAGGTCATCGAGAGCGAGACCGCCGAGCGCGTGGACTTCGGCCTTGTTCTCGGCCACCGCCTTATTGAGCCACTGGCGGTAACAGTCCTTGGACTCGCCTTCGGGCCACGCCGTCCCCACCAAGAGCACCGGCCGGTCGAACTGGAACATGGCCACGGCATCGAGGAAGAGCGCCAGGTCGTCACCCATGAGATGGAGATCCTCGATCGCAATGACCACCGGCATCTGGGACCGGGCGAACCGGCGAAGGGAGTCGACCAGGGTCGTCACATCGTTCTCGGAGTGATACGTCCTTCCCTCCCCATGTGCGGCTTGGCGCTCCTTGAATTCTTTTCCTGCCTTATGCCCGAGCTTGGTGACTTCCACCACCACGCCGAGCCCCATGCTGGGTATTCCGACGGCATCCAGCAAGGCCGCCAAGGCGTCCCACTTGCCGGCATCGACCAGTTCGGCCGCCCCCGCGCGCAGCTGCGTCCAGAGCTCGCGCGTGAACGAGTCGACCTTGCCCTCGGCGCGGCGCACACCCATGACGAGTGCGGGAACGTGCTCCTTCATTTCCCGCTCGAAATCGTTTACCACCCGGACCGCCGCCCCCGACTGGGACTGGTCACAGTTGAGTCCCCACCAGAAGAAGCTCGGGATCGACTTGGGCTCCCAGGTGAATCCGTCGGTCGAGGGACCGAGAACCTTCCGGAAGGGAAGCGGGTCGCTGCGCCCGCCCGAAAGCTCCAGGTCAGCGGCGCCGCCAAGTTCGGGCCAATAGCCCGGCTCGGACTGTACGAGGCGGAGCGACCGGTAGAACTCGCGGACGACGCGGGACTTCCCACACCCAGTAGGTGCGACCAGCAGCTGGATTCTGGGGACATCTTCGTTGGTGCAGATGGAGGCCAGACGGTCTCGCAGGAGCTGGACCATGTCCTGATGGCGCGCGCCGACGAATTTCGGTTCCATGACTCCCCCACGGGAACGGCAAAGTTCGCCGAGAATACCCCCAGTTCGGGCGGCGCTCCTTAAGAATTGGCCACTCAGCTCTTAGGGAATAGTGGCATTTTGCGCTACCAGAATCACTTGCGCGAAGTTGACACCATCCGTATCAGGTTCGTGCGCGATCCGTGCGCGAACGAAGGGAAAATACGGGTCATGAGCGGTCATCGGCGGTAGTCCGGACCAACATCCATCTGGGATTGTTCCAATTGCTGCTGTTCAGAATCCCCGTCCGGGGCTGTCGCTAGGTTGAGAGTTCCAGTCTCTCCCCGGAGCTTTCGTCGTCGTTTGTGCTGGTCATCGCGGGTAGTCATGGGATCTGAGCCAGCGGATGTGCGTCGGGCAACTCCGCGACGGCTCGCGTAACGCGAAGAGGAACCCTCGGGTTCTCAGCTGCCAGCGGTTTGGTCGGTCGGTGGTTGTGCCGGGTCGCCGGGTGCAGCCGCCGTCTGAGCGGGTGGGGCGTCGGGGTGTCGGAGACGGTGACGCAACTGGCCGATCCGGGCACCGCCGACGATGAGCACGATGGCAGCTCCAGCCAGTGCCGCGACCAACAGTGCCACCACGATCGGCACCTGGCCCGAAGTCCAGAAGAACTCGATGCGCACCGAGTGGGTGTTCTGCGCCAGGAAGTCCACCAAGGCAATACCCAGGATCAGGCCGACGATCAGTGTGCCCCAGGCCCAGCCCACGCGCGTCGGCTTCTTCTCTGTAGTTCGCGTCGATGCCGGCGGGGGAGAGGAAGCTGGTGCTTGCTCGGCCGATGGATCCACAGGATGGTTCTACCCGATTCAGCATGCCGACACTCGGCCGTGGACGGTCCGTGCTTCCACAGACTGAAGTGATGATGCCGTTCAGTCACCGGTCGGCCTCTGCGGTCGTCTGATCAGGGACTATTCAAGCGGGCGCCGACACCCGTGAAGTGATTGGGCCACTCGGGTCGGTTCATTCGGCGGGTCCTCCATCCGTCGGGTGTTCGCCACGCGAGGTTCATCGGACCGGCCCTGGCGCCGGCCTCGGTGCGCCGGGTCGCCACTGACGCGACCTTCTCGAGGTGCACCGCATCGCGTATCCCGTATTGATAGCGTCCCAGCCGCAGGGTCCCGGACGGGGTTGGCCAATGGGGTGGTTCCGGGGGAACGGGAGGGAATGTGATGGCACACGCTGCGGTCAGGCGGCTGGTTGGACCGATCCGGACCGCGCTGGCGGCCGGCCTCTTGTTGAGCGCCTCGCTGGTGGTGATCGGGGCGGTGGCAACCACGGCCGCCGCCAGCACCAGCCAGCCGATCGTGCTCGGTGACATCTGTAGCTGCACCGGACCGGAGGCCTCGTCGATCGCCCAGACCTCCCCGACCATTCAGGCGTGGGCCTCGTGGGAGAACGCGCACGGCGGCATCGACGGCCACAAGGTTGAGGTCATCGTCAAGGACGATGGCTACAACCCCGGCACGGCGCTCTCCGACGCCACGCAGTTGGTGAGCTCGGACCACGCGGTGGCCATCTTCGACAACAGCGACGTCGACACGTCGTGGGAGTCGTACATCCAGCAACAGAAGATTCCCGGCATCGGAGGGCTGGACACTGCAGCGGGTTACACCAATCCGGACTTCTTCCCCCCGGGCGGCACGTACCAGTACGAGACGACCGTCGGGGTGCAGACGACCAAGCAGGCGGGCATCAAGAAGGAAGCCGACCTCTACTGCGTCGAAGTGGCCATCTGCGCCCAGTCCTCCTCCCAGTTGAAGACGGCGCTGTCCAAGGTCGGCCTGCAGCTCGTCTACTCGGCCGGGATCGGCTTCGCGGCGCCCAACTACACGGCGCAGTGCCTGGCAGCCAAGCAGAGCGGTGCGACCGGCATGACGGTCGCTGACGCCTCGGCCATCGTGGCCAAGGTGGCGTCGGATTGTGCAGCCCAGGGCTACGAGCCCACGCAGTTCAGCGCCGACGGCTCCGTATCGAGCTCCTGGCTCACCACTCCTGGAATGGAGGGCAACATCGACAGCGAGCCCGACGTGCCCTGGTTCGTCCACGACAGCGCGACGAAGACCTTCTACGCCGCACTGGACAAGTACGCACCATCGGTTCCGACGAGCCCCAACTTCGGGGAGATCGCCCTGTCCACCTGGGCAGCAGGCATAGAGGTGCAAGAGGCCATTCAGGCCGGCAACGTCACAGCGACGCCGACGGCAGCCGAGGTCACCAACGGCCTCTACCACCTCCCCGCGGGCACCACATTGGGCGGGCTGGCCCCTCCGATCCACTTCGTGGCCGGCAAGATCGCATCGAACCCGTGCGATTACATCATGGGCATCAAGAACCAGAAGTTCGTGCAACTCGACGGCGATATGGTCGGCATCGCGCGGAGCCGGCAGCGCGTCACTCCAGCCGAAACCGGCGCGGTCATACGAGCAGACGCGTGTGGTGCTGGAGAGCACCGGCTGCACCCCTCCCCAGGTCAGCGAGTCGTTTCCCAACCCCCCTTCCAGTACGATGGTGGGCGAGCCGCTACCTGTGCAAATGATGTGCATCCTGTGGCCATTGACGGAGTAGAAAGCGCCGGGAGGCTGATTCGTCGCCCAAAAGAGGTGAAGAGCGATCGTGTTGTAGGCGCTGCTGCCGGCCAAGGCAGCCACGAGTATTACCACGACTGACAGAACAATGCGCTCGACAACCTTCCGCCATGTCCGGTAACTCTTGGTGGAGAGCGAACGAAAGCAGCGAACGCTCAACCAAATCACCAAAACGCCAACCACAAAAATGATGGCCGGCAAAACAACATAATCGAAATCCATACA
>PMPX01000092.1 GCA_003169235.1 Acidimicrobiaceae bacterium
GGTGGCATGGCTAACGCCATGCGCATTGAGCGGGTTGCCTGAACCGTCCTGAGTCTGACGAGGGTATTGGGTCCTCAAAGGTGACCGCAGGGTTCGGTTTTCCAGGCTCTTGGCACAAGCCCTCAATTGCGAAACTTTGCGACGATATCGGCATACCGATCCAAGAGCGGAATGGTCTCCGACGCTTCTTTCGATGGGACAGGCAGGCACACGGTCGTGACGCCACAATCTCTGTACCTCGCGAGAGCGTCCTCGGTGATCATCGCGGCGCCCCAATTGTCAGCGTCTCGTTCATCACCGCTGGTGGCTGTGTGCATCAAGGTAACCTGCAGACTGGCCGGGTCACGACCAATACGCTCGGCCCGCTCTCGCAGGGTGGCTATCTCAGTGGCCAAGGCGTGGCCGGCCATCATTGCGCTAGGAATCCAGCCGTCACAGAATTCTAGAATGTGCTCGATAGATTCCTCGCGCAACTTGCCACCCAGTAACACCGGGGGACGAGGAGCCTGGACGGGTTTCGGATATTGCTCGCAATCCTCGAAAGAGACGTAGGTTCCTGCGAACGATGCGACTGAGTTTGACCAGATTGTCTCAATAGCGAGCATCTTCTCGCGGAGGATTCCTCTGCGCATCTTAGGATTGATGCCGTGATTGGCAACCTCCTTGAGGATGTAGCCGTATCCGATACCGAATATAAACCTGCCATCGGATACGAAGTCGAAACTGGCGACCCTCTTTGCGAGCGAAATAGGATCGTGCTGGGCGACCAGACAGACGGCGATTCCCAGCTTTATTCGGTCGGTCGCATTTGCCGCGGTTGTCAGTGCGACGAAGGGATCAAGGATCCGGCGATAGTGCTGGGGAAGGTCACCCCCGCTCCAGACCTGCGACCCTACCGGAATGTGGTCGTGCTCGCCGGTCAATAGCACATCAAACCCACGATCCTCGGCTTCTTTCGCTAAGTCGGCAAAGGCCATCATCTGGTCAGTGGCGAGGCAGAATAACCCGACCTGCATAAGTTTCCTTTCAATTTACGCGACGAGAGTCAAGCGCGCGCTATGCGTTGTTAGGCGATAAGAGCTGCAGAGGGATGGGAGCGAGGGTAATTCGTTACAAACTGCAAGAACGTTACGATTCCGCGATCAGATGACGTGACTTTGTCGACTCGGAATCGAATGCGTTCCAGTACTGGGATGTCTTGCGCTATAACGTCTTCACTCATCCGCTGCCTGTCGGCGACCTTCTGTACGATGGATTCTGCCGGAATAACCGAGTGCAGTCCGGCGGTGACGAGGTACAAGCGACTTCGTCCGTCACCGTAGGGAGTCGCGGCTGACATCATGTCTATGCCGATCGAGGTGCGGCTGTACACTACGGAATTTGTCCCAAGAATCTGGGCATGACGAGTCATCGTCGGGAGTCCCATATCCCCGCCACCGATGGTCATGTCAACATGAAAAGACTCATCCTCCGTCTTGAGATCTATGTCACTGACATCGAGTCCATGAAGCGAGCGAAGATGTTGAACATCAATCACGTTCAGCATGGCCAAGAAAGGGTCACCCCTGTAGTCGGCCACCATGATGGTGGAGTAGCAGCGTTCAGACTCGTCCTCTTCCCAGGTTGGCACGTTGTAGGTTGGTTCACGGCCGTTGAATGCCCAGATCAGACCCCAGCGCTCTTGAGTCGGAAAGGCAAAGAGAGAGGTGCCATGTGGCACGCGATCACCAACTTCGGAGCCCAAACATTGACCAGAGGCGTCGTAGACCCAGTGGTGGAATGGACAGCGAATGCAATCGTCTCTTATGTCGCCATCTGCAAGGTCCGCACCCAGATGACGACAGTAGGCGCTCAAAACCGAAACTTCGCCCCCACCGGCTCGCAATACCACAACCCGACCATCAAGAAACTCACATCCGTGCACTGAACCTCGAGCAACCTCCGATGAGAGTGCGACGGGATACCAGCACTCATCGAATCCACCAACACCCTGGGGCTTCGGTGTCAGCCGATTCTTCTCCGCCATTGTCGGTGAACTCATGACGTCTCTCCCATCTCCTCGCTACTCACTAGCGTTCACGCGCGATTGACGACTTCTCAGTACAAGTCAAGGGCATAAACATCCGATCGCCGTCCATGGTTTTGATGGCATTCGTTTCCAGCGCCACAGATCTCGTGGAAGCCTCCATCACCGACCGTGGCAGAGTTAGCGTATGTTGACTATGAGCTTCGGTCAACAGGTTGAGACCCGCCTCATCGTGAACTACTTAGCCAAAACTGTTTGATTTAACAATGCCCCGGAACTGGCATTTCGGTGTCAATTTTCCGGCTACACAGAGCATCGACATGACAAAGATGATTGGCCAATCGTGAAGCGGCAGCCGGGAAACAGAAGTTCACGGATCGCTCGACCGCAGGCGGTCAGCGACTACGCTGGGTAGAACTGCGATACGAGGTGTGGTTAGACCGCGGGGAGGCGAATTGATGCAGCTTGAAGGCCAGAGCGTCATCGTCACTGGCGCTGCTGGACGGTTGGGGGCCGCGACCGTTGAGGCGCTGGCGGCCGAGGGAGCTGCGGTATTGGCGGTTGATATTGCACTCGACCGGGTCCAGGAGTTGTGCGATCGGGTCCGGTCGACGGGCGCAAGGGTCGAAGCTGTACAGGCTGATGTTAGCGCCGAGCATGAGGTTAAGACGGCTATCAGCGCAGCGATAGATACCTTCGGGGGGTTGGACGCAATCTTCAACAATGCTGGGCTTGTGGGACTTGAACACAACGTCGGGCTGCTCGAGCTCAACACGGAAGTGTGGGACCGTACGATGGCGGTGAACTTGCGCAGCGTCATGCTTTGCTGCAAGTACGCCCTTCCGGCTCTGATCGCCCGGGGGGGCGGATCCATAATCAATACCTCATCTGATGCGTCGCTCGCCGGTGACATCGAGAATTACGCTTAAGCGGCGTCGAAGAGTGGTGTGAATACGCTTACCCGTTACGTAGCCGCCGGATACGGGAAGCAAAATGTTCGCTGCAATGCTATTGCACCCGGAATCCACCTCGATTCCAGCTACCTCGCGTCACTCGACGAGGGCCGTCAGGCGTTCTACGCTCGGCTCGAGGATCACTGTCTCCTTCCCCGTCTCGGGACGTCCACCGACATCGCGAACGCAGTTGTCTTTCTGGTTTCTGAGGCATCGGCATACATCACCGGCCAGGTCATTCAGGTGGACGGCGGGTTGATGGGCCATGTTCCGCATCTGGCCGACGTCCGCCGTACCGGTACCAGCTGAGGACATTCAGGCCCGGTAGGGCTCAATAGGACGCCGCCACACCCTGGCGCGATTGGACCGCGGGGATCCAATCTCACAAACGGCCGATGTCTAGCGGCTGAACGTATGGCGGAGCTTGCCCGAAGAACTCTGCCGAGGTCTTTGGCGGCCGGCCGTGATGCTTCATTTCCCGCAGGCCTGATAGGTATGTCCTTGCTGCGCAATGATCTGGCAATTCTGCCGCCAGTCAGACCGAACGGTCACGTGACTCCTTCATCCAAAGGGCGTCGTCTGACCTCGTTGTGCTGAATAATGAATGGGACGACATATGTAAGTTCGTTCACGTCCACAGGCGTAGTGTACCGGTTTGGCGTTGGTGAGCTCGTGACGGGCTGACCATCCGCCTGACGCGACGACCACCGCATCAATCTTCAAGTTCCGTCCAAAGAACACGAAGGAGAAGATGCGGTGGAAGTCACCAACACGATGGGCGCGGCCGAGCTGCTGCGCAAGTACCTAGAAGACGCCGACCCCGACCTGGTGCGATCGATGGTCCAGAGCTTCGCCGAGGTCCTGATGAATGCCGAGGCCAGCGGCCTGTGCAACGCCGAATACGGCCAGGTCACCGACGACCGGGTGAACTCGAGGAACGGCTATCGCTCGAGGCGCTGGGACACCAGGGCCGGCACGATCGAGCTCGCTATCCCGAAATTGCGCGCCGGCAGCTACTTCCCCGACTGGCTGATCGAGCCGAGGCGGCGGGCTGAGCGCGCTCTGGTCGCCGTGGTGGCCCAGGCCTACGTGGAGGGGGTCTCGACCCGGAGGGTCGACGACGTGGTCAAGTCGATGGGGATCACCGGCATCTCCAAGTCCCAGGTCTCGGACCTGGCCAAGTCCCTGGACGAGACGGTGGCGGCCTTCCGCAACCGGCCCCTCGACGCCGGTCCCTACACCTACATCTGGGTCGACGCCCTGACCCAGAAGGTCAGAGAGGGCGGCCGGATCGTGAACGTGGCGGTCATCGTGGCCACCGGGGTGAACGCCGATGGCCACCGGGAGATCCTGGGTGTCGACCTCATCACCACCGAGGACGGGGCGGGATGGACCGCCTTCCTCCGCGGTCTGGTGGCCCGGGGCCTGTCCGGGGTGGCTCTGGTCGTCTCCGACGCCCACCAGGGCCTGGTCGATGCCATCGCCTCGGTGTTACCCGGGGCGGCCTGGCAGCGGTGCCGGGTCCACTTC
>PMPX01000127.1 GCA_003169235.1 Acidimicrobiaceae bacterium
AGTGGCCACGGCCAGGGCCGCCCACCGCTCGCTGCGACCCAACGCCGCACCGATTTCTCGATAGGACATACCACCGGTAGGCAATGGCCCGGGTTTCCCGGGTCGCCGAGTTGGGGGAGTTGACCGCCGCAGCCGCAGTGCCTCGTCTTCAAGAGCGACGACATCCGGATGTTTGTCCTCAATCCCGAGATACCCCTTCAGCACTGCGACTCTCTTCGTGAGGTGGTCGGGCGGCATAGGCGTGGAGCAGTCCTGGGCAAGGCTAAAGAGGAAGGCATCTGCGGCGAGCTCGGCACTGGTGGCGGCGGCTCGTTCCTTCATCTGGTTGTAGTGGCGCTTCAGCATGGCCGTTGTCTCGGCGTCGACGTGGAATGTCCTGCTCCGGCGATTCTTCGTCGTTTTGACCTTGCCCGACGACGTGACGGCCGAAGCAATCGTGATCTGATTCTTTCTCCAAGCCACCGCAGACACTGGAATGCCGACGAGCTCGCCCCGTCGAATACCGGTCACGGCTCCGAGAACCAGGAGCGGAGCGATATCTGGGGTGACCTCGACCGCTGTCGAGAGCAGGACGGAGAGTTCTTCGACTTCCGGCGGTGTCCGTTCCTCAGAGCGATAGGTGCTGGTCGGCAGCTGGAATTCGGCCATGGGGTTGCGCGTCGTCATGCCTCGTCGTTTGGCCCACCGAAAGAACGGCGCGTACAGGCTCTTGGCCTGATTGAGGCGAGATGCGCTGAGGCCGGCTTGGCGCATCGCGCCGAATAGGCGATCCATGGTGGCGCCTTCGATCCGTTTAACCTGCTGGGCACCAATGGTGGGGGAGAACCACCGTTGGTGGAGGAGGCTGTAATCGTTGATTGTCTTCTCCGCTCGGCCCTTCTCGACTCCCAGGTATTCATCCAGAAAACGATCCACTGCCTCGTCGACCGTGACATCCCGTAGATCCTGGGTTTCGGGAAGGTGCGAACCGGTCATTTCATCGACGAAGTCCGCCAGGAGAGCAGTCGCGGCGGACTCGCTCTTGGCGGAGATAGTGCGGGTGAGTGATCGAGGCCGGCCGTTATCCCAGCGGCCGATGGTCACCCGAAGTTCCCATTTCCCGGGCCGAACGATCCGCATTGAACCCGCTCCCTTGCGTGCCCTCCCACGGCTTGGTGGACTGTCTGCTGCCGCGCCCTCCAGACCGAGGTGCTCGATGCGCACGCAGGCGGGGTTCGCGGTACAGGCAGCGACCCGCTCGTTGGGCGAGAGCGCGCCGTGGGCCAACTCCCAAGCAACGCGATTCGCGGTCGCTACCGAATTGCCGACCTTGATCCGACCAGTTCCACGATCAGGATTGCGGCTGCCAAGCCAGAGATGATGCTCGCCCGTCCTATCCACCTGCCGCTCAAAGCGCGTCGCTAAATCCTCGACCCTCCGGCCCATGGATTAAGGGGGTTAGCGGATAGGGCGTGAATCTGGGCTCCAGCGGTCACGCCAGTCGATGAGCTTGGCGGTGATCAACAGGGCGACGACCAGGCAGAGCTGGGCGTGGCGGTGTCGGGTTCGCCGATCGGTGTTGCGACGGAGCTGGCCGTAGTTGCTCAGCCACGAGTTGGTGCCTTCAACCACCCAGCGCAGTCCAAGACGCATCGGTTGCTTCGCCGTGGCGCCGGCNNTCGAGCGGAGCTGGATGTTGAGATCGTCGAGGCCGCGACCGGCCAGCTGGGCGCGGACTTTGGGATAGTCGTAGCCCCGGTCGAGGTGCAGGGTCTCGACCTCCTCGAGCAGCCCCGCCGACGCCAGGTCGTCGAGGGTGGGGTCGAGCAGCTTGATGTCGTTGCGGTTGGCGCCGTCGAGGGCCCAGCCGATCGGGATGCCGTGAGCATCGGTGGCGATCGACCACTTCCAGCCGAGTTTTGCCCGGTCGGTGGGGTTCTTGCCGGTGCCTTCGCCGCCACAGGGTGCCTTGTGCAAGGACCCGTCGAGCGCCACTTCGGAGAGATCGAGACCGATGATGCGGTCATAGGCGTGCAAGGCGTGGCAGCGCAGGGCGTCGAACACGCCGGCGACGATCCACTCATCGCGGCGCGCTCGCAGCGTCGTGTCGGACACCTGGTACTCGAGGATCGCCTCCACACTGACCCACGAACAGCCGGTGACGAGACGGATGAGGATCCCCCAGAAGCACAGCCGGTCCGAGACCCGTGGCCGGTGACAACCCAAAGGGTGGTTCTCAGGAGTCGGTGGGATCAGGGGCTCGATGACCGCCCAGACGGCATCTACCACTTCGGGCTCGAGTGCGCGCATGATGGGGGTGACCTCCACTTGGTCGTTGGTTGGGACGCACCCAGAATCAAATCTGGGCCATCACAACGACCGGTGGATGGTCACCTATCCGCGCGGCCCCTAAGTGTGCCTCGATAGTTGGGCAATTGGATGGGCAAAACTGGTCGCCGACAAGGGGGGATGGTCCCCTGGTCGCTCGGTGCCGGCGTCGGGTGCACGACCTGAATGGTGAGAACACCGGTCCATTTCTCAATGCCCCCGAACATGCCGTTGCCCTGGCTCACCAGACCCAGGGGCCGTCCGTGGCGACCAGCGCCAGCGTTTGAGGCAAAGGACCGGGAGTTCGACCCGGGCAGCGGCACCTCACTTTGCCCTCAGTGGAGTATGTGGGAACGTCGCCTTACGATGACTCACTCCACACGGCCCGCGCTTCAGGTGGAAGAGGTACCCGAAAGACATTGAGTGTGAAGGCAACCGTCGAATAGTACCCACAGAGGACCGTTAGTCCCACCATTCCTGGAATGCCCAGCAGATCGATTCCTGCATCATATGTAGCTCCGTCCAGGAACCCTTGTCTTGTCAATGTATTTGCAATGGAATGGACCAGGGACTCTTCTTTTGTTTGAAACGAGACAGGATCACCTCTACGGATCGCCTCAAGGACATCCGACGGTATTCCGTGTTCAACGGCGCGGCGGGAGTGCGCCCACCATTCGAATTCCGATCTCCATCGCGCCGCAATCGTAACGATAGCCAACTCGATGAGACGAGGATCCAGGTCTGAATCGAAGCGCAAGACACCGCCCAGACGGGTCAGCAGTGACCCAAGCGCGGGATTGTGAAGCCAGACGTTGAATGGTCCAGACAGACCCCCTTGGGCATTGACCACTGCACTGCCTCGACTGGCTATCACCTCCTCCCAGAGCGCTTCCGCCGCTGGGTCCAGGTCTGTTGGATGCAGATACGGGATTCGCCCCTCGTGGGAAGCATGGAACTCGGGATCAGCCGCCTCACGAGCGTTCTCATTGTCAATGGATTCTGCCATCAACGCAGAACCAACCCGCCATCGGGACAGAGAACCTGCCCCGTCATCGCTTGAGCGGCATCACTCGCTAGAAACGCGACGACTCCGGCGACATCAGCAGGTATGAGCGACCGAGACAGCGCCTGCTGGCGCCTTACATCATCGATCCACTCTGGGCTGATGGCGTTGCTGTCGGGAGGCGGAGTCAGGCCCGGTGCAACACAATTGACCGTGATACCGCTAGCTCCCAGAGAACGAGCCAGCGAACGTGAGGCTCCTATTAACGCTCCCTTGCTCGTGATGTAGGGCAACATATCCGGAACTGGCGGTGGATTCCATACGGTGTCCGACACGATGAACACAACTCTGCCCCAGTGTCGTTGCGCCATTGCCGGCGTCAGCTCCTGGCACAACCAAATGGGCGCCTCGACATTGACGGCCATCACCTTTCTCCAAGCCGTCACATCGATCTCCGAGAGGGTGATGCGGTCGAAGGCGACACCGGCGTGAACAAGCACGTCACACCGCCCGAACTTCTCCAGAATCCGGCGTGAGGCAGCGCGAACGCTCCCCTCATCTGCGAGATCAACCGCGAAATCACCCTCCCGGTCCAAGACGGCGACTTGAAAACCGGCATCCGAGAGCCAGCTCGTGATGGCAGCGCCGATATAGCCAGCGCCACCAGTCACGGCTGCGACCCGATCTTCGACAACCACCTATTCGGGAAACTTCTCGGCGAGACCCTGGAGGGCCCCTTCAATGTCGGCTGAGATTCCCGCTCGGGCGGGACCTTCCATTTCGTCCGGGATCTCGACCACGATCGTGTAGTCGACCTTGGAACGGTCAGGTCCGCCGGATACCGAGAAAGTGGCTTCCATACTTGCCAAGGGACCACCTTGTCCGGGCACTATTGAATACGTCAGACTGTGGTTGGCGTCGTCGCTAGCCGTCACGCGGTCGAAGACGCTGTCTCCGCGGGTGAAATTCACCTTGCGGCTACCGTCCGCCTGCATCTCGACCGATGCAATATGTGGCTGCCACGATGCAAAGCCGCCAAAGTCGCTGACAAACTCCCAAGCAGTCTGTGGATCGACGTTGAGTTCTACGTGATCTGACAGTTCGAGTTTCATTTCTCCTACCTTCTTTCTGATTTCACAGCTTCCGGAATTGGATTTACTGCGAGATAGCGTCGCTCAGGCGGGCCTTAGCCTCATCCGGAGTCATCATTTCGAATACGGCCGACAGCGGGCCGCCTGTGCCTTGGAGCCGGCCCCCAGTTACAAGATCACCGGTGTCGACTGCGACTCCATCGATGCTTGCAATGAGCGCCGCGACGACTCCCTTCGCGTCGTCATCGTCGCCGGCGATGTAGACCGCGTTTGCTCCGTTGGCGTTTGCCCCAAGCCCGGATTCCAAGATCGGAATCGGTGTCGTGTTGAAAGCTTTCACGACCCGAGCGCCCGGCACCAACTCCTGGACGATCTCGCTCGAGACGCGGCCGCCAATGTCTATGACCCCGTCCGGGCCCGGTTTGCTCCTGTTGTTTGTCGGGTCGATAACGATGCGACCCGTCCAGTCATCGACGACTGAAGTCGCTGCGGAGATCGCAGTCCACGGGACAGCCAGAATGACGACCTCTGCTCCTTCGACCGCTTGAGGAACGCTACCAACCGACACACTCACCCCTAGAGTCTCGGGCAGCGCCGCCATCGACTCCGGATCGCGCGAACTGGACATGGTCACGTCATGACCGGCGCTTGCAAGCAATCGACCCAACACACTGCCCATCTTTCCTGATCCGACAATTCCAATCTTCATGCGTTTACCTCTCCTCTTCCTTGGATTCTCACTCTTCGTTTCCGTTGGAGGCAGCGAACTCAGACTTGCCTAAGTAGCTCGCCGCTATCAGAACCTTGTCGTCTTGCAACTCCTTGGCCGTCTTCTCCATTTGGATCTCTCCATTCACGAGGAGATAGCCGCGATCAGCCACCTCGAGCGCCAAGTGGATATGTTGTTCAACAAGCAATACCGAACATCCAGACTCCGTTGCATAGGATCGGATCACCGGCAGAAGAACCTCAACCACCAGGGGTGCAAGCCCTAGGCTGAGTTCGTCAAGTAGCAGCACCGATGGTTCCCGAGCTAATGCTCGACCTACGGCAAGCATCTGCTGCTCTCCTCCGGAGAGGACTCCAGCGAGCCGATTGGCAACCCCTGCCAACGGCGGGAAGTAGCTGTACGCCACATCCGCATCCAGATGTTCACCACGGTAACCCAGCCGAAAGTGCTCGGCCACCGTTAAGCCGGCAAAGATGCCACGTCCCTCAGGCACATGTGCGATCCCTTTGCGAGAGCGTTGGGTGGGGGAATACTCCATGAGATCTTCTGCATTGAGCCGTAGTGATCCGGACATAACTTGAACTAGGCCAGATATTGCCTGCAGTGTCGTCGTCTTTCCAGCGCCATTCGGTCCGAGAAGAACAACCACCTCTCCCTTGCCGATGGTAAGGGAGAGGTTCCTGACAACGGCCGCGTCTTCGTAGCCAGCGACCAACCCCTGAACCTCCAACACCGGCATGGTCACGATCGCGCTTCGATTGACGTGTCGGACGAACCAGCGCCCAAATACGCAGCAATGACTCCGGGATCTTGTCGAATGTCCGCTGGCGTACCTTCTGCGATCACAACACCGAACTCCAGAACGACGATGTGGTCACAGATGCCGAACACAAAGCCCATGTCGTGGTCAATCAGGAGCATTGCGGTTCCCTGGTCCACAAGCCTCTTTAGACGAACTCCCAGTTGGGTGCTCTCGTGCGTGTCGAGGCCAGCTGCTGGCTCGTCGAGACATACGACGACCGGTGACCCGGCGAGGGCTCGAGCGACACCGACGAGCTTTCGTTGTCCCTCCGAGAGTGCCTCTGGCATGAGATCAGCCATCGACTCGATTCCGACATCCGCCATCAACTGCTCGACCGCAGGAGCCGTCTTTCGACCGTTGCGGACGAGTTCCCGTAGTGTTCGAGTCCAAGATGGCTCAGTTGCCGCAACCGCCAGATTTTCGGCGACAGAGAGGTCGTTGAACAGATCTACGGACTGCCAAGTTCGGGTCAAGCCGTGCTTCGCACGGATATGGGGACGCGCTGAGGTGACGTCCACACCATCAATCTCGACACGACCTTCGGAGGGGACGAATCCGGTTATCGCGTCCACGAAAGAAGTCTTGCCCGCTCCATTTGGGCCGATGAGGCCTACCAACTGACCCGGCTCCACCTGGAGGCTCACGTCTCTGACCGCATGAACTCCGCCAAAGCGAACCGAAATGCCGCTCGCTACAAGCGGGCAGGCCGTCATATCGGAGCACCATCAACGATCGAACTTGCTTCATGATTGGACCGCCGTAGCGCTCCCTCGGGGATGAGAGCGTCTGTAGAAACATCCGCAGCGGGGAGGCCTCGGTCTCTTTCAAGCTTCTGCGCTTTGTCCTGCTTCCGCTTCCACATGATTGGGAGAACGCCCTCTGGAAAGAGATTGAGCTGAACAATCAATCCGAGGGCCGCGATGAGCTGGACGTACGTCGCTATTTGATTTTGCGGCAGCACCCACTTCTGGAGGACGAGCGGAATGAGCGCTCCAGTAGCGCCAAGCCCTGCCAATACCGCACCCTGCGCCATAGAGATGCCAAGAACGTAAAGACCGGCGATCAGTGCAAATCCGATCATGACGTCGTAGTTGCTCGTAGAGAAGGTGCCGAAGTCGTAGGTATACATCACTCCAGCGATACCAGCTATGGCGGAACCTAGCCCGAATGCAATGATCTTCACCCTCGGTACATGGACTCCAGCGGCGGCCGCTGCCCGCTCATTCGAGCGCACCGCGAGCATTCTGCGCCCGAGATCACCGCGTCTGAGATTCGCCACCAGCAGGTACAGCACCACCACAATTACTAGAGCTAGGAACCCAAAGACAGGACTGGGCAGCTTGCCG
This sequence comes from Acidimicrobiaceae bacterium, assembly GCA_003169235.1. Taxonomy (GTDB): domain Bacteria; phylum Actinomycetota; class Acidimicrobiia; order Acidimicrobiales; family RAAP-2; genus Bog-473. Next base: position 7,280 of record PMPX01000127.1, read on the forward strand.
TCCAAACCGCGAAATCCCGCATCGGTGCCGAGATTCAATCCAAGCAAATTGGGTTGTTGCAACGAACCTGGAGTCTGACTCGCACCCCAGCTGCCATTGGCGAAGATGAATTGCTGTATTGCTTCGGCCGCGGCCAAGGTTACGACCACAAGGGTGGCGCCCCTCACACGCAACGCCGAGATTGCCACCGCGATTCCAAGTCCGACCGACGCCAGTATCCCAAGGATCGCTGCAGGCAGAAACCCGATTCCCCCGGTATCGCCGATGTGCGATACCAGCAATCCGGCAAACCCTGCGAGCGCGAGCTGCATGACCGACAACTGACCTACATACCCCGTGATGACGACGAAAGAAAGGCAAATCATCATGGCGACCAAGCCGGTAATCAGGGCCTGACGAAAATCAAAAGGAAGAAGGATCAGAGCGATAGCGCATGCAACCGAAGGCAATGCAACGCGCTGCAGCAGTCGGTCTTGGTACGGGACCAGCGGAAGCGACTGTTCTACGATCTCGCCTCTTTGCGGAAGACTTGAGCCTCGCCACCAGAGAGCCGCAACGATGAGCAGGAATTCAAGGACCTGCTGGAGTCCCGGGAGCGCGATGCCTTGCGAAGTCGGGAACCACGATTGCGTGGATGCCAAATAGACGAGCGACTCAGCAATCCCGATCAGCAGGCCAGCCAGATACGTGATCGGGAACGAGGTGAACCTAGCGAAGAGCGCCGCTGCCAGTGCTGGGATGATCAGTAGTGGCAACGTTGTCGAGTCCAGTCCCACCACTGATGCGGCCAGGATTCCCACTAAACCGGCCAACACAGTTCCGACAACTGTGTTGCTGAGAGCGATGAGCGACGGAGAAAGTCCGGCCAGCAGTGCGGACCTCTCGTTCTCCGACGCCGCCCTCGTTGCAAGGCCGAACCGCGTGTATCGATAGAGCCCAACCAGAACCACAACGATGATTCCAACTATTCCAGCCAATATGAACTGCGCGATTGGGACAGTGACGTTGAAGACCGTCACCGAAGAGCTCGGCAGCACCGCAGGACTGTTGAGCGGCGTGCTACCAAAGGCCAGCAGGACGGCCGCCTGTACCAAGAGGAGAACAGCAAGCGAGGCGACCAGCTTTGCTAAGGGAGAGGCCGTACGCAATCGTCGGAAGACCACCAACTCGACGACACAGCCGACTCCAGCCATAGCCACGAGCGTGAGTGGTAGTGCGAAGGCTGTCGCGAACGAAATCCCGAAATACCCGGTTCGGAAGGCCCAAAACAGATAGCCGGCCAACATGACCATCGCTCCCATTGAGAGGTTGATCACGCCTGATCCGCGATAACTGAGGACGACACCCAAACCCACGCTTGCGATGAGGGCGCCAGGTCCAAGCCCGAGAAGCGCAAAGAGAATAATCTGGCTCACTTAGGAGCCCTCTGGAGTCCGATGGCACTCGAGAACCCCGGGAAGCAAGAGCTCTGACAGTGCCCTTCGGTGTTCATTCTGCTGTAGCTCCTTCAACGTCAGGCTGAGACAGCGGGGCGGCTCCTGAAGAACTCGCCGGATGTGCCACCACGTTCCCAACATATTGCAGCACTCCAGCGCAGAATATTTCTGGTCGGACCTTGCCCCAGCCCCGAATCATGCGATACGCGGCGATTCCAGACCGAAATGCACGGCCGCAATCCGAGTCGCAAAAGGCTCGTACTGAAGACCAATGTTGGTGCGAGCCGTTGAATAGTCGCGGTAGTAGCGCTGCATCCGACTCCCATTGCGAGCGCCCTCGCTGGTTCCAGAGGTTCGGAACAACAGCTCGACAGCGTCCCAAGCAAGGTTGAATGCATGATGAGTTCTCGAATGAAGGCGCAGCAAAGATTCGCCCGAAAACCCGCTTCCATCGCGAGTCGCCGCCTGGCAGTACTCCATATAGTTTTGACTGGAACGAATCAAGACATCTTCGGCGGCATCAATTTTGCCAAGAGCTAAGCCGAAGTACCGCTGGTAGTCAGGTGTCGTGTATCGAAGTACGGCATCAGGGCCAGTTGTCTTCTTTTCCTTCACGATTCTTTCGTACTCATCCAGTGCTGCCTGCGCGGTACCGACGAGAACCGCACCGATCTCAAGCTGCAAGAAGCCGGCAGGGTGACCTGCATACATGGGATTTCCATGAAGTCTGTATCCGACCGTGTCGCCACTAAAGTCAGCTGCGAGAATGTTTCCCTCGACGACGTAGTGATCCGGCACCACAGCGTTTTCGATGCGAATGGTGTTGGACCCGCTTCCCCTCATGCCGAACGCGCGCTGCCGCCAGTCGTCGAGCAGCGTCCACTGGCTCCGAGGCACGAGAGCCAACCCGACGATGGGAATGCCATTTGCCCCTCCGTTCTCCATGCGAACGCAGACCATTGCGTGAGAAGAGAAGGGTGCGCCCGAGCAGTAGTCCCAGGACCCGTCGATCTCCCACCCGCCACTGACTCGCTTCGCCGTCCCCATGGGGATCGCTCGCAGCGGCGCTCCGAAATCACAGTTTCCCGAGAGCACCTCGGCTTGCGTCTGCTCAGGAAAGAGGCCTGCAAGCTGGAGCCCATGGCCTGCTGCCAAACTCAGACACCAACCAGTCGAGGGACAACCGCGCGCCACTTCAATGATCATTCTGACAAAGGTCGGCACATCGAACTCTTGGCCACCATATCGCTGTGGTAGCAGGGTTCTATAGAACCCTGCCTCGCGGAACTGATCGTGTGTTTCGGCGGAGTATGAACCTCGCTCCTCCGTTGCGTCTTGTTCCGTCCGTAGCTGCTCTCGCATAGCGCGAGCTCGCTCAATGAAGTCCGATGGTTCCAGATCTGGCTCAGGCTTGCGAAACTCAAGACTCGCTATTGTCATACTCTCGCTTCTCCTTGGGTTACTGAAGACGTTGACTTTTTTGATGACCCACGGTGATCAGCATTTCTGCCTCGGGGCAACCAGGCCTTACTTAATGCCTGTCGGCTCCAGCCATCCGCTGACCGCTCGGAACTGGCCGCCTCCCAGCGACAGGAAGTTCCGGGTTTCCGCTCCACATAGTCCCGGAGCACTCTTGTACTTCCCACACTTGATCACCGGGCCACCCAACAACATTGGACCGGTGAAGGAGCGCGCTTGTGCTGCGATTGTTGACGCTGTCGCCTTGGCTCCCCCGCCCAGGTTCAAAAACCTTGCGGACGTCATAACCAGTCCCCAAGCGAGTGCCGCATTCGAATCAGTTCGCACTGAAGCCGGAAGACCGACCTTTGCCGACGCCAAGAGATAGGCCCTTACGTCCGGCTGAGTCGGATCAGCAACGTTTGACTGTGTCGATGTTTGGGTCCACTTGGGATATTGGCCTCCCAATCCCGCAAGAACCGGAGGAGAGAAGCAGAAGGAGCCTGCGGCAATCACTGGAGATGTGATCTTGAGCGAAGTTATGGCCTGCGCCGCCGACACGCAGGCTGGTGGCAGCGACACGAGAGGAATTACAGCCCCAGTGCTGCCGGCCCCCGCCGCAACCAGCGGCGCGGTGAGGTCCGTCGCAGATGAGTCGAAGCCAACAGACTTCGCGGTGACGCCCACGCTCTTCAGTGCACTTCCCAAGGCCTGAGCGCCCGCCACACTCTGCGCATCTTGCGGGTAGATGACTGAAACACTCTTGACCCGCAGCACCTTCGCGACATAGGTCGCTATTCCGCCAAAAATCGATGAGGGATTACCATTGAACACGTAGACGTTTTTCGCGTTTGAATCGACGGTGCTGATCGAATTCGCGATCAGGATCGGCTTTGTGCCCTGGTCCACGGCTTGAAATGACGTATCACCGAATATCAGTGAACCGTAGAGAATCACCTTCACCGCTGGATTATTGACGAGCTGCTGTCCACAGGCCGTGCCTTCCGATTCGCTCTGTGAGATGAAGCAGGTGGCCAACTGCAGAGGATGCCCGGCAATTCCGCCAAGCCGGGTGTTTATGTACTTAACTGCGGCTTGCGCTCCGAGGGTCGCATTAGGAAATGCGAGACCGCCGCCCTGTTGGTTCACCCAGCCGATCGTGACCGGTGAGAGTCGGGGATTGGCGGCGGTGGCGTTCCCATGGGTGTAGGCCGCATAGTTAGTGATCGACGACGAAGTGACACTGACTGCCGATTCGCTCGCGTTCGCGGCGGACCCAGCGATCGCACACGGAATCAGGCCCACTCCCACTGCGAGAAAAGCGCCTGCGGCCGCTCTCCACCTGTTGATGCGCGGACGGCTGTCTCTGGATTTCACTGTGGCTGAACCCCCCTTGGGTTTATAGAAACCGGCAGGTCTGCCCCCCGAGATGCCCTGTCCGGATCTCGCCAATCTGTCGATTCCGTCTGCCGGAATATTATTTCGGTAGTGTAGGCAGTGCGCTCGTGCCCGTCAAGCGTTCGAGAAGCTCGGCGTCCGGAGATGGGGCTCAACATCGCAAATCATGCTTGGTTTTGCTCTGTCCAGCCTTTTCGATGCCCCTTGCCAGAGGAGGCTGGTCGTGATAGCTGTTTATGAAATAAGATTCCGTTTTGGGAGGGTGTTATGACGAACGGCTGGGTGGACGCGTCAGCTCCAGTCGCCATCGCAGGTGGTGGCCCGGTTGGAATGGCACTTGCAATTGACCTGGCCCTGCGGGGCGTCGAGACCCTGGTCTTCGAAAAGCGAGAGCCGAACGCGCCTATTTATGCGCGAGCCAACATGACCAATGTCAGATCGATGGAGCACTTCAGGCGATGGGGAATCGCCGATGCGCTACGGGAAAATGATCCGGTTAGCCAGGAAATCAATCGGGATGTTGCCTTTGTCACCCGGCTCAGCGGCGACCTGATCTTGAATATGCCGCGTGCGTACGAGTGGTCGGAACCGCTTCCCTTCGCTTCCGAAGTTGCCGAATGGGCGCCCCACGAAGCAATCGAGAAGACACTTTGGGATCGGGTCCAGTCACTTCCTGAGATCACTTACTGCTTTGAGCACGAGGTCACTTCCTTTGTGCAGGACAATGACGGCGTAACTCTCACCATCGAGACACCCCAAGGTTTCAAGACCGCACGGTCCCAGTACCTCGCTGTAGTGGATGGAAGCCGAAGTCGCCTGCGACACGACATGCTCAATGTGCGGATGGAAGGCACTTCGAACCTTGCCCGAAGCTTCCTTTGGCACATCTATGCGCCAGAGTTGTCAACGATGTGGAAAGCATCCCCGATGGTCTCCATGTGCCTCTTCTATAACAACGACCGGGGAGGCGATAGCCTCGTTCCACAATCAGGGATTGACCGCTGGGGGTACTTCTGTTCGCCTGTTCCCGATGGGATCGACGGCGATGATTGGGATGCATGTCGACAGATGTTGTTCCGGGCTGTGGGCGGCGAATTCGAAGTTCAACCGCTCAACGGTGGGACGTTCATTACCCATTCCCTCTTGGCGCCACGTTATGACTTCGGACGGGTAGCTCTCGCCGGCGATGCCGCTCACCTCGTGTCACCGATGGGTGGTTTCGGCATGAACATCGGAATTGGCGATGCGGCGGACCTCGGCTGGAAGCTCGCTGCGCTGGTTCAGGGATGGGGCGGCCCTATGTTGCTGCCGAGTTACAGTATCGAGCGGCGGGAGGCAGCCCGATTCATTATCGACGGTTGTGAGCGGAACCAGGCCGTCGGAGCGCGGGAACTGGTCGTTGAAGGGATAGAAGAGCCCGGCCCACGGGGCGACGCTGCTCGTGAATCAGTCGCAGAACAAATTGTCCTTCAGAAATCGCAGCAGTTCAAGCGAATGGGAGGGCAACTCGGCTACCGCTACTCAACCTCGCCCATCATCGTCCGGGATGGAACCGAAGAGCCTCCACCGGACTTCGCGGACTACGTGCCATCTGCAAGTCCTGGTAACCGCGCTCCGCATGTCTGGATGAAAGACGGCTCCTCACTCTTCGACCACTTCGGCCAGGGCTTCACGCTCATCTCGTTGGACGACGAGATCAACGGTGACACCCTGGCAGCTGCGGCCAAGGAACGTGGAATTCCGTTCCAGGTGGTGACCACGTCTGGAAGTGATCGCGAGGCGCTTGTGGAGCTCTATGAGGCGCGGGCCGCTCTTGTACGTTCGGATCACCACGTGGCCTGGCGAGGTCATCAGTTGCCGAGTGATATCGCGAATTTGCTCGACGTTCTGACTGGGTACACGGCTTGGAAGCCATTACCCGCTGGGGAGACCGAGCTCCGAGCTCCCGACAGTGATGGCTGACTCGATGCCAGACCGATCGTCCAGCAACACAATCAACGCCGTTCTACGACCGACTCAGGAGGCTTCCTAGTAATGCCGAAGGTGCTGGAACTCGGACATGTGGGCTTGTTCATCAAAGATCCCGAGGTGATGACGGACTTTTATTGCCGATTTCTCGGGATGACGATCACAGACCGTGATGGTGATCGGCGAATATTCCTGAGCGCTCGTCCCGAGAGCGAGCATCATGAGCTTCTCCTCGCCAAGGACCCCTCCCGACACTCCGACCTACAACAACTCTCGTTCCGGGTCGCCTCGTTGAGTGACTTGAAGGAGTTTTACGCACAGATCGTCCAGGTTGGTTACACGATTGATCACGTTTCCAACCACGGCAACGCCATTGGTTGCTATTTCCGCGATCCGGAGAACAACCGGGTCGAGGTGTATTGGCAAACGGGTCGAGACTGGCCGCAGCCGTGCAGTGAGAGAATCGACCTTGGTCTTTCAGAAGCGGAGATTCTTTCAGAACTGGACTCGATGAGCCTGCCTGAGGCAGAGAATGCTGACGTGCGATGAAGCAGGGAATGCTGGCGGAGGTCGTCGGCATCGTTGGGCACAAAGGTGTGACCATTGAGGCATATCTCGCTCGGCCGATCAGCGCGTCGCCAATGGGCGGAATGATTGTGTTGCACCACGCTCCAGGGTGGGACGATTGGTCCAAGGAAGTGGTCCGAATGTTCGCACATCGTGGCTACGCGGCGATCTGTCCGCACCTGTACCATCGTCGAGGTCCAGGGCACTGGGAAGATATAGCAGCGGCCGCACGCGCGGACGGTTTGGACAAGGCCATGCCCAATGAGCAGATCATCGGGGACGTCGAAGGTGCCATTGCCTATCTGCGCGCGATGCCTGACAGCAATGGCAAAGTAGGAGTGATCGGCTTTTGTTCGGGCGGCCGCCAAGCGTATCTGGCAGCGTGCGAGATTCCCGAATTGAGCGCGGCGATCGACTGTTGGGGTGGAAGCATTACTCCTCGTGGTGACCCCACGAAACCAGCGTCTCTGTCTCGAGGGGTGCTCCACCGCACACCCGACATGCAAGTCCCCTTGCTGGGGATCTTCGGAAACGACGATACGAATCCAAGTCCTGCTGACATCGATGAGATCGAGGCAACGCTGCAGCAACTCGGCAAGTCATATGAGTTCCACAGGTACGACGGGGCCGGACACGCATTCTTCACAACTGATCGCATCAATTACCGCCCCGAACAGGCGGTAGACGGTTGGAGGCGGGTCTTCGCCTTTTGTGAAACACACTTGAGCTAATTGATTCTGGCGGTTCGGAGCTGGACGTTCAGAAGGAGATCGACGTATGTGCACTTGGGAGACGTACCGCGCCACCATCGCCGGGAGCGCCAAGGGCGTAGAAGATTGGACCAGGCTGACGGCAGTAAACGTCTTCTATGACCATCCAGCGAATGCGCCTTTCGATCATGCTTTGATCCTCGACTTTGTCGAGGACGCATCCCGGCCGGGCAGGCGGGTCAGCATTGAGCTGAGTGCGACTGCTGCCTCAGAACTGCTTCGAGTCATGCATGATGCGCTCAGTTGTGAACAGGCACGCCTGGATCTTGTCGCTCCTGACTCTCTCATTGATGGCTCGTCGGAACGGAGGATTTCGATAGAGACAGCAGCGAGTTAAAGCTCTCTGGTCAGCTCAAGCTGCCCAGGAGCGAGCGCGAGAAAGAGAACGACTCTCGTGTTCTGTCCCAACGTGAGGTGCCCGTGACCCGAGGTGTCCTCGATAAGCGCCAAATCACCGGCTTCAAGCGCGACACGCGTTCCGTCGCAGGTCTCATTGGCGCCATTGCCAGCCAGTGTGACCGCGAGTTGTCGGCGCGGTGAGCAATGGCGATCGCTGAATGCGGTGTTGTCGCCTGGATATGTCTTTAGATAGACAAAACCGCCTTGCAGGCGGGGCCATTGTCGAATTTCAGGAACCTCGAGGAGGGAATGCGGCCACCTGAACGGTTCAGTGCGGCTGTGCCCTCCATCGTCATAGAGCCAACTCATGGCAGGACGTCCGTGACGTGGAACGGTCGACAATGAAGCGCCCGGTTCAACCTCCGAGGGCGTCCACTCGTGGACACTGATGAGCAACCGCCAGGCATCGCCCTCGCAATCCTCTTCGACCGAGTCCGATGCAACATCCAAGTATGCGAAATCTCCCCGGCCCAATGCTTGCGTCGTCGATGCGTAACGATAGAGAACGTCGCCAGACAGCACTATCGACAGATGCGGTCCAACCGATGCCAGATCTCGCGGCGTACGAGATCTTGTCAGCCAAACGGCGCGGGCATCGATGTCGGTAAGGCGGCCCTTTACGCCGTCTGGACGAAACGGCAAGTTCGCAGGCCGAACCTCACATCCCGAACTGCCCTCATGGAACCAGATGCCTCGCACTTGGTGAATCTCGGCGACCGCTCAGCGCTCCGAGGTGGCCATTAGGCCCCAACGTCCGCATACTGGCCGCCGATTTGTGGAGTCGCCCTGCCAGGCAGTCCGGACGTCGAATGTTCCAACCTTGTTTGCCTCGCCCAAGTGCGCTTGAGCTCGTCGCTGACCGTGATTCTCAATCGGCCGAGGTCGCCCACTTCCAATTCGATGGCATCGCCGTCCATGAAAGGGTTTAGTCCCCGATGGTTCGTTCCAGTAGCCAAGATGTCGCCCGGCTCGAGAGTGTGAAGTGACGAGACGAATTCGATGCATTTGGGAATCACATATGCCATGTCGTCGGTGTTGAAGTCTTGCATCAGCTGTCCGTTGTTCCACAGACGCACGGCAAGGTTCTGCGGATCGTTTACCTCGTCTGCCGTCACGAGATATGGACCGATGGCGCAGAAGGTATCCCGAGACTTCATCTGATAGAAGGCGTTCTTCTCCGGTGGAAGCCCTCGGGCCGAACCATCGATCAGATTTGTGTATCCAAAGACATAGTCCATGGCCTCAGACGCCGGTACATTACGCGCTCGTCGGCCGATGACAACGGCGAGTTCGGCTTCTCCTTCGAAAATCGTCGCCGGCACGTCGGGAAGTTCCATGACATCCCCATACCCGATGATTGAGCTCGGGGATTTCTGGAACCCATTGATTGGTGGCCGATCAGAGAGAGTCCCATCCTCGAGGTAATTGACAGCCATGCAATCGATATTCACTGGCCGCGGCAGCGGCGGACGAATCCGGACCGATGCGAGTTCTACGCCCGAAGCGTGGTCCGACGCTTCCGCGAAGCGTGGAGCGAATTCGGACCATCGCTCTATGACGCTGGCGATGATGTCTTGTGGGTGGGCTCGGGGAATGTCACTGACGAGCCCGGACACGTCTATCACCGCCGAGTCTCGAAGGACTCCGAGTCTGTAGTCATCAAAAAAGAGAAGCCTCATGCTGGTTCCTTTGGTTGGTCCGCTGTCGAAGTTGAAACCTTGCGATCATTCATTTGCAGTCATCGAGTCCACCGTGGGAGATACCTCGACATCCATCTCTGTCAGAGCCAACACTTCTTCGACCGAGAATCCCGGCGCAATCGCCTGAAGCCAAAAGGAGCCATCGATCCATCTGAACAGGCCGATGTCGGTGACGACCAAGTCGACGCCGCGCTGCGCAGTGAAGGGGTAGTTGCAATGCTGGACGAGCTTCGGCTTGTTGGAGTGACTCAGGTGCTCCATCATGATGATGATCAGACTTGAATCCGGTCTCGCCACGAGATCCATAACTCCGCCGATCCCTCCTCCTGCCTGGCCGGGCAGTGACCAGTTGGCAAATCCACCTGCGGCATCCACCTGATACGCGCCGAGCACTACCGACGTGAGCCTGCCCGATCGCGCCATTTCGAAGGAGATGAGGCTGTCGAAGACGGATGCGCCAGGAAGCAATGAAACGAACTGGCCGCTGGCGTTGTAGACGTCAGGATCGATCTGGCCGCCCTCCGCGTGTCCTCCATACCCAAGAATTCCATTCTCGGCGTGCAGGACAATGTCTCGGCCTTGCAGGTGGTTGGAGACCAGCGTCGGAATTCCGATTCCCAAATTGACGTATCCCTGTGCCGGCAGACAACGCGCGACTCGCCGAGCCATTTGATCTCGCGTCAGGGCGCGCTTGCCGTTGTAGATCCTGCCCTCATCGGCTTCACGGTCCGCGCCCACACGCTCAACAAGCTGATCGACCGTCACAGTGACCGGTGATTGCACCACTCGTTGAACGAAGATCCCGGGAAGGTCAACTTCGTTGGGATCAATCTCCCCGATCTCGACAATCTGGTCCACTTCGACGATAGCGATACGTGCCGCTTTTGCAAAGGCGGGATTGAAGCTCTGGTTCCCTCCGCGGAATACCACGTTGCCAGCTCTGTCGGCTTTCCAAGCACGTAGAAGCGCAAGATCCACTGGCAAGGCTTCTTCGAGCACGTACGAACACCCACCGAAGGTTCGGATTTCTCTTCCTTCCACGATTCGGGTGCCGATACCAACGGGACTGAAAAACGCCGCTATTCCTGCGCCGGCAGCTCGACAACGCTCGACCAGAATGCCCTGAGGCACCATCTGGAGCTCGAGGTGGCCTTGTTGAATGAGATCTTCGGCAATGGAGGGGTGACCGGAGCGCGCCGAAAACGAGGAGACCAGTTTGCAGACCTGACCGTTTTCCACCAGGGTCATTCGTGCGTCGTCGCCGGCCCCGAGCGAGTTGCACACAAGGGTCAGATTCTTGACTCCCGAATCGGCCAAGGCACCCAACAAGCCAGCCGGATAGCCGTGCGCTCTTCCGAAGCCTGAGAACGCGACCGTGCAACCGTCCTCCACATCAGCGATCGCCGATTCGACCGAGGGAAATACCTTGTCCACGCAGCCTCTTCACTTTCGAATATCGAAAAGATCTTCGAATGACGTCTACCTGGTGAACTGCAGACGACTCCCGAATAAGATTCCGTAGTATGGAATATTATTCCGTATATGCCTTTTCTGGTCAAGCGCAGGACGGCGGAGAGAGTGATCGGCGGTCGGACCCCTACGTTGAGGGGATCTCGCCCGCAACGATGAGTCTCTCGCTCATCTCTCGGGCCTGAGAGAGCATCTGTCGCACGAGCTGCAACTCTTGATCGGGCGCAGGATCGAGCGTCCCAACGCAGAGAAGTGCGGCCAGCGGTTTTCCATTCGCATCCAAGACTGGAACCGCAACGCCGCGACCGGCCTCGAACCTCTCGTAGTTGTCTACCGAATAGCCACGGGACCGTATCTTTTCGAACTCTTGCTCGAGCTCAGTCGGATCCACGATCGTGTTGGGAGTGTATTTGCGGAGCCCGCTACCTTCATAGATGAACCGTCGTTCAGCCTCTGGGAGATATGCGAGGAGTAGCTTTCCGTCCGCCATCGCGTGGGCAGGCTGAAAACGACCAGGTTCAAAGTCAACGATGCTGGTGTACGCTCCCGCGACACGCTCCACCTGAACAGTACGGCGTCCCACGAGTATGCTCATTACGGCGTCGTATCCAGTCTCCCGCGCGAGATGACCGAGATACGTCTTGCCGTCTTGGATGATCGGATTGGCCGCCATACCGATCATCCCGACACCAACTGCTTCCATCCCGATGCGATATTTCGTTGTCCGGGAGTTCTGCTCGACCCAGCCGACACTGACGAGCGTCGCCAATTGCCTGTGAACACTCGCAGGAGAGAGTTCCACTTGCTCTGCGATTTCGACGATACCCATAGGGTAGGGATTCTCGGCCAGAGCCGTCACGATTCTCATGGCGCGCTGCACCGCTCGAACGAAGTTCGATTCGGGCTGATCTTGCTGCGCAACTGACGAGCTGGCGGAAGCCACGACACCTCACGAATTCTGGGCGAAACCCTCAACTTGAGTTCGATTTAGCTTAGCTTCAAGTCTGGTAACCCTAAGAATTACGGTTGTCTACGTAGTCCCACCCCCAGCAGATTCCAGCACTACCGCGATTCCCTGGCCCACGCCGATACACATGGCCGCCAGCCCGTAACGACGTCCGGTCCGCCGGAGATGATGGGCGAGCGTGGTGACAATCCGTGTGCCGCTGCAGCCCAACGGGTGGCCGATGGCAATGGCGCCACCGTTCGGATTCACGATTTTGGGATCGAGTTCGGGCCACTCAGCCAGGCAGGCTAGCGACTGAGCGGCAAACGCCTCATTTAGCTCGACGGCATCGAGGTCTGACCACCCGATTCCTGCCCTGGCGAGGGCCCGCTCTGCGGCTACAACCGGCCCGATCCCGTAACGCTGGGTATCGACGGCGCTCGTGGCGCGACCCGCGATTCTCGCAAGAGGATCGACCCCCATTGCCGCTACCGATTCGTCATCCGCCAGAATGGCCGCAGCGGCCCCATCGTTGAGCGGAGACGAGTTTCCGGCGGTGACCGTGCCGTTGCGACGGAATGCGGGCTGGAGGGTCGCCAGGCGCTCGATGGTGCTATCTCCGCGTATGGATTCGTCGCGATCGATTTCCACGCCAGCAACCTGCACCACTTCGGCGTCGAACGCACCGATTTCCCAGGCCGCGGCGGCTTTGGCGTGACTATCTGACGCGAATTGGTCTTGCTGTTCGCGGCTGATCTTGTAGACGTCGGCGAGGATCTCAGCACCCTCTCCGAGTGCGACGGTCCAGGGTTCGGGCATGCGCGGGTTGACCATCCGCCACCCAAGTGTTGTCGAGTGGAGTGTCTCATGGCCGCGTGGGAAGGGAGCGTCTGGTTTCGACAGGACCCACGGTGCGCGGCTCATCGACTCCACCCCCCCAGCTACCGTGATCGAGGCGTCGCCCACTTCGATGGCCCTACTTGCCTCGTGGACCGCTTCCATCCCCGACCCACACAACCGATTCACGGTTGCGCCAGGAATGCTCGTGGGAAGTCCGGCTAGTAGCACCGCCATTCGGGCAACGTTTCGGTTGTCCTCACCGGCGCCATTGGCATCACCGAACCACACATCATCGATCGCTGCGGGATCGAGGGTTGTGTGACGTTTCATCAGTGCAGCAAGCACCGTTGCCGCTAAATCGTCGGGTCGGCTTTTGCAGAGAGCACCGCCGTACCTGCCGATTGGGGTGCGCACCGCATCAACGATCCATGCGTTGCGCTTCAACGGGACGAACCTGCCACAAGCCTCTTTACACGGCGAATCGTTCGGATCCGCATCATGGGCGTCGACCATCGAACGCGTCTTGTAGGAGCGACCGCATCGAGGCCCTGTCGACAAGACGCGGATTCGTAGTACCGACCTCGGCCACAGCTCTTTCTGCGGCGAAGTCCAGCCCGTCCGCCGGCATGCCGATGGCGTCAAGGCTGGTTGGAGCGCCAAGCGTCGACGCGAGATCGAAGAGCAATCCCGCGGCGGCTGAACCATCGGGGGACCCACCTAGTGCCTCGGTGATCCGTGCCATTGCGTCTGGCACAGCTGGGGCGTTGAACGAGGTTACGTGCGGAAGCACGACGGAGTTGACCTCGCCATGAACAAGGCGGAAGGTGCCGCCGAGCACGTGGCAGAGCTTGTGGTGCAATGCCGACCCAGCGACGGCAAACGCCTTTCCGGCGAGGTGGGCCCCGAACAGCGCGTCACCTCGAGCGCCGAGGTCATCGGGTTCGTCGAGAATGGCTGGCAGCGCCCGCGCCAAGATCCGCACCCCTTCAACGGCATAGAGATCGCCAACCGGGTTGGAACCAGGTGCATAAAGCGCCTCGACGCAATGAGCGATGGCGTTGAGACCACTGGGCCCGATAACTTCCTTGGGCAGCGTCATCGTGAGCGTCGGATCGTAAATCACGACGCGCGGCAATGCTCGAAGGTCACGTCCCGTCTGCTTGTGCTCGCCAGTGATGCCGTACACCGGCGTCATCTCCGAACCGGCGAAGGTTGTCGGGACAACCACGAGTGGGATCCCGGTCTCGATTGCGACCACCTTGCCGAGCCCGGTTGCCGAGCCGCCGCCGATGGTCACAATTGAGTCCGGCGAGGCACCGGCAACGACCTTTCGCGCCGTAGCCACAAGTTCTTCAGGAACGTGTTGACGCACTTCGTTCAAACGAGCAGCAAGCAGCGAGCCAAGTTGATCGGCGAGCAGATCGGCCACGGGCTTTGCGCCTCCGTCGGCGATGAGCAGGACTCGTCTGGCGCCTAAAGCAGCGACCTCGGCGGCCACCCGCAACACGGCATCGATACCGAAAAGCACCCGACCAGGGAGCGCCTCGTGAACGAAAGCCCTCATACCACCTGACCTTGGGTCAACTCGAGCTTCCGGAGTACTTCCAGCTCCTCGGTTGTTGGTGGCGCAGTCTCATCGAGGGCGTCGCTGACGGTAAGGCCCCAGCCCGTCGCGGCACGGACTGTGGCGACATCGACCCCGGGATGTACCCGAGTTAGCAGCAGCTCCCCCGCGGGGTTCGGGCGTAGCTCACCCAAATCGGTAATAACCGTCGAAACACGCTCGCCAAGCGAAGTCCGGAAGGCAACCCGGTCGACAAACGTGCGGGCTGACTGACGAATCACCACGATGACTCGACCGCACGATGCGGCGATCTCCGGTGCACCTCCGGCGCCCGGTAGACGCACCTGCGGGTGGTCGTAAGGGCCGATAACGGTGGTATTTATGTCGCCCCCCCGGTCGATCTCTGCTGCACCAAGAAACCCCACGTCGACTCGACCGGCTTGGAGCCAGTAATTGAAGATCTCGGGAACGGATACCACTGCATCTGCTGTGGTTGCCAGTTCACCATCGCCGATCGATAGGGGAAGGGTGCGAGGTTTAGCGCCGATCGTTCCGGACTCGTAGATGAGGACCAGGTTCGGTGCGTGCGTTCGGCGGGCAACGTTGGCTGCAGTGGACGGCAGCCCGATCCCGACGAAACAAACGTCGGCATCGGCCAGCTGGCGGGCCGCGGCGATGGTCATGATCTCGTTTGGCGTCCACGAGAGAGAGCTCACGCTGACGAGCCTTCGAGCTGTGAATCTGCGACACCAAGGACTTGGTCCTGCATCCACGAAAGAAACTGGCTTCGGTCACGACTGATTGAATCCCATGCCTGGTAGAAGGCGTTGTCGCGGGTCGAGTATCCGTGCGCGTAGCTGGGGTGAGCGCCCCCCGGTACCTCGACGACAGCGCTGAGCACCCAAGCGGGCAGCACCACGGCACCCGGAAGAGGCTCGAGCCGGTCGACTATCTCCTCGACAGTGACAACAGCACGCTCAGCGGCAAGAACAGCTTCCCTTTGCACACCCGTGATCCCCCAGAGTTGGACGTTTCCCTGTCGGTCGGCTCGCTGCGCATGAATGATCGTGACGTCCGGTTGCAAAGCTGCGACGGCAGTCAACATTTCGCCAGTAAAGGGGCAGGCGATGCGCGCAACGTTCTTGGTATGCGCAGGTAAGTCGGTTCCCGAATAGCCGCGGAGAACGGCAAAGGGCAGGCCACTGGCCCCAGCGACGTAGCGATTGGCCATACCGGCGTGACTGTGCTCTTCCAGTTCAAGGGGCTGGGGCCAGTCGTGTTCAACGGCGTCCCGAAACCGATGGAGAGACCCGACGCCGGGGTTGCCCCCCCACGAAAAGATGAGCTTTCGGGCCACACCCATGCCGATGAGCTGGTCATAGAGGACGTCGGGAGTCATCCTGACGAGGGTCAGATCGCGTCGGCCCTGGCGGATGATCTCGTGGCCGGCGGCAAAAGGTATGAGGTGAGTGAAGCCTTCGAGGGCGACGGTATCTCCGTCCTTCACGTTGGCCTTGATCGCCTCGGCGAGCGAAGTGATCACCGGGGGTACCAAATCGGAAGTTCAGCATCCACGTTGACCCACACCGATTTGGTCTGGGTGTACTCGTGCATCGCTTCGAACCCCATCTCACGTCCATATCCAGATTGCCCGGTGCCGCCAAATGGTGATCCCGGATTGACACGCTTGTAGCTGTTGATCCACACCATTCCGGCTCGAAAGGCCCGGGCCATGGCGTGAGCGCGAGAGAGATCCTTCGTCCAAAGACCAGCGCCCAGGCCGTACTCGGTGTCGTTGGCGATCTCGATCGCCTCCGTGTCTGTGCGGAATGTCGTCACTGTCACAAACGGTCCAAAGACTTCCTCACGGCACACGCGAGCTCGTCGGTCAGCCCGTACGACAGTTGGTTGGACATAGCAGCCATGGGCTAGGTCCGGCGAGGTCGGGGCGGCACCACCAGACAGGATCTCGGCGCCTTCATCAATGGCGACCTTTACGTAGTTGAGGACGCGGTCTCGATGCATTGGGGAAGTGAGCGGGCCCATTTCGATGCTCGGGTCGAGTGGGTTTCCGAGCCGGATGGAGCGTGCCAGCGTGAGAAAGCCGTCGAGAAATTCGTCGGCGATGTCTTCATGGAGAATGAGCCGGCTTCCGGCGATGCACGCCTGGCCCTGGTTATGGAATATGGCGAAGGCACTGCCATTTCGGGCCAGCGTGAGATCGGCGTCAGCGAAGACCACATTTGCGCCCTTGCCACCGAGCTCAAGTTGGACACGCTTGAGATTGCCAGCCGAAGCCGCGACGATCTGGCGCCCGACGGCGGTCGAGCCGGTGAACGCGACCTTGACGATCCTCGGGTGCTCCGCGATCCGCTGGCCCGCCGTTGCTCCGTACCCCGGGACGATGTTGACCGTACCGGGCGGGAAGCCGACTTCAGACACAAGCTGGGCGAGCCTCAATGATGTCATCGGAGTCAGCTCCGAAGGCTTCATCACGACCGTGTTACCTGCGGCGAGTGCTGGGCCCAATTTCCAGCTGCAAAACATGAGTGGGAAGTTCCACGGCACGATGGAGCCAACAACACCCAAAGGTTCGCGTTCGACATAGTTGAGGAAACCAGCTTCGACAGGGATCACGTCGCCTTGAACCTTGTCCGCCATGCCCCCGAAGTAGCGAAAAGTTGCTGCAGTACGCGGAACATCGAGAATCGAGGAGTCTCGAATCGGGTGACCGGTATCGCGGCTCTCAAGTTCAGCCAGCTCGGTGGCGTTGTCCTCTATGGCTTGAGCCAGACGGAGGAGAAGGGCTCCGCGCTGAGCGGCTGGCGTCCGGGACCAAGCCGGGTATGCAGCTGTCGCTGCTTCAACGGCTCGATCAACGTCAGGTACTTTTGCCTCCGCGACCTCGGCCAGCACGCTGCCATCATGCGGATCCATGACCTCGAACGTGGCGCCGTCCAGCGCCTCGACAAAGTCTCCGTTGATGAAGAGTCTTGATTGCAACAACGGGCTAGATGTCGACGGGATAAGTCGGAGCTTTGCCTGTGGCGATGAGCTCGGGCAGCTCCGCTGACCCGTTCTCCCAGACGAGAAGCATCGACCTCTTCGGCGAGTAGCCCTGGTGACGGATGTCGGCCGGCATGGCTGCCACATCGCCAGCTTTCATTGTTACTCGTGCCCGAAGCTTGCCGGTCACCTTGTCGGCGACTTCCCATTCGATCTGGTCGGAGAGTTGCACAAACCATTCGACGCGGTCATTCCCGTGAATAATGGGCAGGATGTATTCCTCGGTCGTCGGGCAGTAGAGGCTGTCCTTGCACACCGAGACGATCGACGGATTCCATGTGACGTCGGAGCGCGAGAGGTATCCGAAAAGGTTGAAGGCACACACCTGATCCTCGAAGCCTGGCTCGGCGTAGATCTCCGGCTGAGACTGGTCAACATCCGCGAACATGCGATTGACTGGGTGCGTCTCGTCAGTCCGGATCGGCTCATCACCAGGGACACCCACCATTCGCGAAGCGGTGACACGTCGTCGGGTGATCGCCTCGGTGTTGTTACCGGACTTGTCGCCCCATGCAGTGCGAGTCTCTTCTGGTGCCGCGAATGGATCGAATCCTTCGTTGGTCCAGTCGTCAAGCATCGAACGGAAAGTCCCCAAGATCTGCTCGTGAGGGAAATTCTCAAGGTGGTCGAGTTCGGCTTTCCGATAAGCCTCGTTGAACGAACCAGCGAACAAGTCGACGTTGCCGTAATGATTCACAGTACCGACGACGTTGTCGAAATTCACGGTGCCGTAGAAGAAGTTCCATGCCACATCACGTTGAGCGGCGCGCAGAAACGCGTCGACGGACATCGTATGGGTGCCCGTCGGCCATCTCACGTAGGCGAAGTATTCATCTCGTTCAAATGCAAACTCACCTAGTTGGAACGTCCGGTAGCCGTGGTGGTTTGGCTCGCCAGCGAGCACTTCGGTCATTGCGGTGTCAGTCATTATTCCTCCTCAAACCGTTTGACAGATCTCCGACCACCGCTCGACCGTGTCTTCGCCGAAGATGGTCTGCAGCAGGATGCAGGCTGGCTCGTCGGCGCGAAGCCGGTAGGCAGCATTCGCAGGTAAGAGCGCCATATGCCCGCGGCGGGCAACAATGCGACCCGCCGGCCGGCCGGCCGGTTCACCACCCAACGCAACCGACCCTGCCTTATCAGATGGCACGATCGCCTCATCCAAGGCGACCAGGTCAATTTCGACCACTCCGTCCATGACGAGCGCGAACTCATCGTGGGCGCAGGTGCGCCACTCCGAGGTGCCATCGGCACGGATCACCTCCAGCACATACTGCTGGTTCTTGCCGACAACTACCTTCTCCCACGGCTTCGAACCTGCCGCAACTTCGAACAGATTCGAGAAGGCGTAGTGCCGAGGGTCGTCGTCGATCGCCTCAACGCCGCCCTTCTCGTAGTCGAGCAGCGAACCAAATTTCGTCACATAAGTCGACAAACCCACACCTCCAAGCTCCATCCGAACGGATTTTGCGAATGTTCGCTATACGAACTATTGTACGCTTGGCGAACACATACACCTTGACGGGGAGTAAGACCGTTGTCAAATGCGAGGCCCGAGACTGTGCAGTCACTGGCCCGGGGGCTGTCCGTAATCCGCGCATTTTCAGCCGAGAGGCCAGAGATGACTCTTGCGGAGGTCGCCAGGCAGACCGGCATGACCCGTGCAACGGTACGCCGTCTTCTCTTCACCCTGGAGGCGCTGGGCTATGCAAAATTCGATGGAAAGCGGTTCTCGCTGACCCCAGCCGTGTTGGACATCGGCTACGCCTACTTGTCTTCGCTTGACCTCGCGTCAATCGCGCAGCCGGAAATGGAGGCTCTTGTCGATCGTACCCACGAATCAACCTCGGCTGCCGTGTTGGACGGGGCGGAGATCGTCTATGTCGTTCGCGTGCCGACCAAGCGAATTATGACGATTTCACTCGGGCTGGGGTCAAGGCTCCCTGCGCACGCAACTTCAATGGGCAGGGTCCTGCTCGCAGATCTTTCAATCGACCAACTCGACGCCCACCTGCCTCAGGGGCCTTGGCCAAGCTTCACCGCACAAACGATTGTCGATCGTGAAACGCTAATTATCGAACTTCAGCGCGTGCGTGACGATGGGTGGGCCCTGGTCGATCAGGAACTCGAGGAAGGCGTTCGGTCCGTTGCAGCTCCACTCCGTGATCGCAGTGGGAAGACCGTTGCTGCGCTGAATATTTCCAGCCACGCGGGTCGCATTGACAAGGGCGTACTCCTAAATGAGTTCTTGCCCGACTTGATGCAAACCGCCGAGCGAATCAACGAACGCCTGCGGCGCAGATGAGCGGCGGCGAGGTGGTCATCAGGCGGGTGGAAGGGTTGGTCTCCGACCTGCGGGCAACCTCGGTCCCAATTGGGGTGGCTGAGTTGACCGATGCCATGGCTGCGATCACACATGTAGACCTGTCCCGACGCAACGAAGTACGTCTGGCCCTCGTCTCGACCCTAGTAAAGCGGGCCAGCGACTACTCCGTTTTCGACATTCTGTTCGATGTCTGGTTTCCAGCGGGTGTTGCGAGGCCGAGTGGAGTCCCCCTACGAGATCGTCTGGTACAAGCACTGGCCAATGATGACGATACGCAACTAGTCCAACTTGCCAGAGAGGCCGCCGCCGAAGGACCTGCGCGCTACCAACGAGCAGTCCGGGAACTCGGAGCCAGCACGCTGGCATCTGATGCACTTCGGAACAGCCGAGCCACGGGTATGGCCGGCACACCCGCAAGACTTACAGCTGCGGTTGACCGATTCCTGCGTGCGCTGCGCAAAGAGATCCTGGCTAGACAACACGCTGAGGCTGCCAATTGCGACGCGGCGGCATTAGTCCGTCCGGAGAACGTCGAAATCGCAGCTGCCTCCGCAGTCGAGCTAGACGAACTCCGCTCCGCTGTACGCCCTTTGGCCCGCCGCCTTGCGGCGAAGTTGCATAGTGCCCGACGCGACCGGCGAGGAACCCTCGATATGCGACGAACGATCCGTCGGTCGTTATCAGCCGGTGGCGTTCCCTATGACCCAGTATGGCGGCGGCGGCGACCGCAGAGGCCTGACCTCTGGTTGATCTGCGACGTGTCCGGATCGGTTGCCGAGTTCGCGCGATTCACAGTTGGTCTGGTTAGCGCAGTTCACGACGTCGTTTCCAGTCTTCACGCGTTCGTATTCGTCGACGACATAGTCGAGCTCACCGATACGCTGGCGGACCGCTCCCACGACATTGACGCGTTTGCCCTCGTCGGCGCTGCCGCTGTCGGTCTCGCCGGCCGGCGGAGCGATTGGGGGCGAGCCTTGCGTGCTTTCGAGGAAAGGCATGCGAACTGCATCGGGCGGCGATCGACGATAATCATTCTTGGCGATGGTCGAAGCCATGGTGCCGACCCCGGTGCCGACGTCATAGAGCGCCTGTGCCACAAGGCTCGACGGGTGACTCTGCTGGTCCCAGAACTGCACGAGCAGTGGGGTACGACGGACTCAGCGCTGCCTGCTTACGCCGACGCTGGCGCGGTTCTGCGCGAGGTACGTAATCTCTTGCAGTTGAGCGAAGCTATAGGAGAGCTTGCGACCGGGTAGCCGTTGAGGCTGAGTCCAACGTGTAACCCGACGACATTCCAATTCCAATAGGAGCATCAGATTTGGATCAGGAGGCCCGGGACGTCTGGGCTGACATCCAAGGCAAGTCTGGCCGGATCCATTTGACGTCAGGATGCACCCAGGCCGGTATAGATGTTCAGGCGTACCCAGCGCAGCAATCTGTACAGGACTGGTCGCCATGAACCAAATGAATAGAGCTAGTCAGAAATCATCTAGCCAATCGAGTCGCAGATGAAGTAGTCCTCCCCGTTTCTTGCCGCACCACACGATGTACTTCTTCGCTCGCTTTGTCCATCGACTCCCAGGCAAAGAAGGTCAGATAAATGGGCAGAGTGGAATGGAGCTACGCCGCAGAACTCTCTGACCAGGAAATTTGAAGCAGCCCCCTCGGTGTCTGTTTCCAGGACATAAGAGAGTCCCTGGCCCGGGGATGTGTCAAGACATAGGAGAGTCCTAACTGGAAGGGGTCTCCCATGGACAAGGGCCGGTTCCTGATCGAGACGCACCTGCGGACTGGCCGGTCCATCAAGGAACTCGCTGCGGCCCACGCAGTGAGCGAGAGCTGGCTCTTCAAGTTGCTGCGCCGCTACCGCCTCGAGGGCCCGGCCGGACTCGAGCCACGTTCGCGGCGACCCAAGACCTCTCCGACGCGCATCGCCGACCTCTACGAGGACGAGATCGTCCGGGTCCGAAAGGAGCTCGCTGACGGCGGCTTCGATGCGGGGGCTGAGACGATCCACTTCCACATGGCCACCCCGGGGCGCCAGGTCCCATCGGTCTCGACGATCCACCGGGTCCTCGTGGCCAGGGGCTTCGTCACACCCGAACCGCACAAGCGACCCAAGAGCTCGTGGAAGCGCTTCGTGGCCGAGTTCCCCAACGAGTGCTGGCAGGCCGACGTCACCCACGTCGAAGTGGCCGACGGCGTGGTCTATGAGGTGCTCAACATCATCGACGACCACTCCCGCCTGTGCGTGGCCTCCAAGCTTTTCGTCACCACCCGCTCGCCCGACGTGGTGCGCACCCTGCACAAGGCGGCCGCGACCTGGGGCTATCCGCAGCGGTTCTTGACCGACAACGGCCGCATCTTCACCACGCCGCTGGGCTCTGGTGTGGGCGCCATGGAGCTCGAGCTGTTGTCCCTCGGCATCGCCACGACACACGGCAGGCCCTACCACCCCCAGACCCAAGGCAAGGTCGAGCGCTTCCACCAGACGCTCAAGAAGTACCTGGCCAAGCAGGAACCGGCCACGACCAAGAAGCTGCTCCAGGGTCAGCTCAACCGCTTCGCCGAGTACTACAACACCGAACGGCCCCACCGCGGCATCGGGCGACGCCGGCCCATCGAGGCGTTCGGTGCCCGGGAGAAGGCGGGACCGATCGGTCCTCGCATCGAAGCAGGCGGCTACCGGATCCGCCACGACAAGGTGGACCGGGGAGGGTCGGTGACGCTGCGCTACAAGGGCAAGTTGCACCACATCGGGGTGGGCTGTCCCTACGCCGGCTGGCGGGTCATCTTGCTGGTGGCCGGCCTCGACGTGCGGGTCATCGGCCTCGACGGCTCACCGCTGCGCCATCTGACGCTGGATCCGAGCGTGGACTACCAACGGATCCCCTGAAGGGAGTGACCTGGTGACATCTCAGCTCTACGATGTCTTGAGACATCGCTCTCCGATGTCTTGCCAGATCACATTTGCAGCCCCAACGGGGCCACGGTCATCTTGGTGCCGCCCGAGCAGTCGGCCGACCTGCGCGACTACTACAACAAGCACACCAAGACCGACCGACTGGACTCAAAGGTGCTGGCTCGT
>PMPX01000361.1 GCA_003169235.1 Acidimicrobiaceae bacterium
CGCCGGCGGCGACGATCGCCTCGTAGGCGGCGGCGAACGCAGCCGTCGCCCGGGCCGCGTCGTCAGGGTCGAGGAGCCCGGCGAACACGTCCGCCTTGGACCACCCCATGGTCTCGCGCACGAAGGACTGGGCCTCGGCGTCGCGAGGGGTGCCGGGCGCGATGCCGATGGCTCCCAGCGCGGTGGCGAAGGCGGCCTCCACGGCACCGTCGTCGCGCACCGTGGTCCCCGCCATGTCGAGGCAGACCAGCGTGAAGGACCCGATCACGGCAGGACCCCGGCCTTCGTCAGCGTGTCGGCGGCGATCGCCGGCGCACAGGTCATGCCGCGCCCACCCGGGCCGGTCACCAGGAAGACGCCTGGACGGATCTCCTCCCGCAGGCACACCGAGCCGTCGGCGCACTGGGCGTACACGCCCTCCCAGCGCCGCTGCACGGGCGGCAGGTCCGCCCCCAGGATCCGCCGGGCCCGGGCCAGCAGCTCGTCCGTGGGGTCCTCGCTCAGCGCGAAGTCGAAGGGCTCGCCGTAGGCATGGGTGTCACCGATGGTGAGCCCGCCGTCGGGGCGCTGGACCAGCAACAGCTGGAGGTGATGCGCCGCGGCCACGACGCCCTGCTCCCCGAGGCGATGGAGCGGCGCCACCTCGTAGGCCGGGTAGTAGCGCAGCGTGTCGGCGTCGGCCAGCGCCGTCGTCACCCTCGGGGCGAACGGCGCGGTCTCGAGCATCTGCAGGCGGACCCGCCGGAGCCGCGCCCCGAGACCTTCGGTGCCCGGCAGGTGGTCGTAGGCCGCACCCGTGGCGATGACGACGAGGTCTCCGCCCCAGCGGGTGCCGGCCGTGTCGACCACCGTCCGCGCCTCGGCCGTGACGACCCGGCACCCCGGATGGAAGCGGTAGCGGTCCGGCGCCGCCTCCCCGGCCAGGTGCGCCCGCAGCGCGCCCAGGGCGAGCCGCGGCTCGACGACCGCGTCGAGCGCACAGTGCAGCGCGCCTTCCAGGTCGCCGCCGAGGGCCGGGTTGCACGCACGCGCCTCCCCGGGCTCGAGGAAGCTGATCGAACGTGCCCCCGCGTCCGGGTGCCCGGCGAACGCCTGCATCACCTCGCGCTCGGCTGCGGTGCAGGCGACGGTCAGCGAGCCCGCCGGTCGGAAGCCCAGGCCGGGCACCGCGGCGCCCACCTCCGCCCAGCGGGTGCGGGCCCGCAGCGCGACGTCGAGCTCCTCCCCGGAACGCCGGCCGCTCACCCACACCAGGCCGAAGTTCCGCACCGACGCGCCCGTGGGCGCCGCATCGGCCTCGAGGTGGTCGACCGTGAAGCCGGCCCGCACCAGTTCGAGCGCGTGCCACGTCCCCACGATGCCTGCGCCGGCCACCACGGCCCGCGGGGTGGCGTCGCTCACAGCCGGTCGCGTCTCAGCGGGACACCTCGGTCACCCGGCGGCGACGCGCACGGACTCGCGGATGGCGTCGGCCGCCTCCCAGGGTCGCTCGTGCCCGAAGACGGCGGTGCCCGCCACGAAGACGTTGGCACCGGCCGCGGCGGCCACCGGTGCCGTGGTCGTGTCGATCCCACCGTCCACCTCGATGTCCAGCGCCAGGTCGTCGGCGTCGACCGCGGCGCGCACCTGCGCCACCTTGGCCATGACGTCGGCGATGAAGCTCTGGCCTCCGAAGCCGGGGAACACCGTCATGCACAGCACGAGATCGACGTCGCCGAGATAGGGCCGCACCGCCTCGAAGGGCGTGTCGGGGTTGAGGGCGAGCCCGGCCCGCAGGCCGAGGCCGCGCATCTGGGCGATCAGCTCGTCGGTCCCGCCGATCTCGACGTGGACGGTGCACCCGTCCGCGCCGGCGTCGGCGAAGTCCTGGAGGTAACGGCTCGGCTCGGTCATCATCAGGTGGCAGTCGAAGAACAGCGGCGTGTGGCGACGCAACGACGCCACCACCGGTGGGCCGATCGTGACGTTGGGGACGAAGTGGCCGTCCATGACGTCGACGTGGAGCCAGTCGGCGGAGGGGGCGACCTCCCCCACCTGCTCGGCCAGCACGCCGAAGTCGGCCGACAGCAGCGAGGGCGCGATCCGCACGTCGCCGAAGCGCCCGGGGTCGCGGCCTTGGATGGACGGCCGTCCCTGCATGGTCCCGGCGTCGACCCTCAGCCGAAGCGCGCCCAGCACAGGATGCGCCGGAACCCGTAGAAATACGGCTCGCGTTCACCGAGCTCTTCGATCAGCCGCTCCCGGTAGCGCTCCACGAACTCGTCGAACAGCTCGGGACTGAGTCGCTTGCGGTAGGGCGTCAGGAGGGTCCCCATGACCCACTCGACCACCTCGCCGGTCGACTCCAGCTCGTGCCCGTAGACCTCCATGCGGACGACCTGGTCCTTCGCCCCGAGCTCGTAGAGCAGGTCGGCGTAGAGCTCCGGGGAGAGCACGAAGCGCCCCCGGTCCTCGGGCACGTCCCCGTAGAGGGCGTCGATGAACGGCGACTCGTTGGCCACCGCGTGCGCCAGGACGTGTGACGGGTGCCGGAAGTTGGCGGGGACCTGGAACGCGAGCTGCCCGTCCGCGCCCAGAGCGGTGCGCATGCGCGCCAAGAGGTTGAGGTGGTCGTCGATCCACTGGAGCGACGCGTTGGCGAAGACGAGGTCGAGCCCTTCGTCCAGCCACGTGGCGATGTCGCCCTGGGCGAAGGAGAGGCCGGGCACGTCCGCGAAGTCCGCCTGGGCCCGGGCCAGCATGGCCGGCGACGAGTCGATGCCGACCGTCTCCGCGGCCCCCATCTCCTCGTGGAGGATCCGGGTCAGGTCACCCGTGCCGCACCCGAGATCGACGATCCGGCCGCCCTCGACGGGGTGACACAGCGTCAGGAGGTCGTCGAAGGGCTGCTGGCGCTCCGAGCGGAACCGCTCGTACTGGTCGGGGCTCCACCCGTCGATAGGAGTCACAGTCACCGACCTCATGTCTAGTCCTTCCCGAGGCGCTCGCCGTCCGCCGGCCGCACGCCGCGCAACCACTCCTGCGCTGACATGGGCGAACGGCTCTCGGGCTGCACCCGCTCCAACACGAGGGAACCGGCACCCGTCACCACCGCGGGGCCCAGCAGCGCACCCGGCGCGTGCTCGGCGGCGCCTTCCACCGCATCACCGGCCCTCGCCTGCAGCACCGTGAGCCGCGTCCCCCGGAACGTGGTCCAGGCCCGGCCGAGGCGGACCACCCGCGTCAACCGCGCCGCGGGCTCCGACCAGTCCAGGTGGAGATCCTCCTTGGTGATCTTCTCGGCGATGGTCACCTCCCCGTGCTGCGGTACGGGGTCGGGGAGTCCCGACAGCCCGCCGGCCAGGGTGTCCACGAGGAGGTCGCAGCCGACGGCGACGAGGCGGTGCCGGAGCGTGTCGAGCGTCACGTCGTCGTCGAGGGGCACGGTGCGCAGCGCGTAGACCGGCCCGGTGTCAAGGCCCGCCTCGACCTTCATCACACAGACACCGGTCTCGGCGTCGCCGGCGAGCATCGCCCGCTCGACCGGGGCGGCACCGCGCCAGCGGGGCAGCAGCGAGAAGTGCAGGTT
>PMPX01000215.1 GCA_003169235.1 Acidimicrobiaceae bacterium
TACTGGTCGCGGACCAGGTCGTCCGGGTGCTCCGCCACCGCCGTGAGCGCCGCCTCGGCCGCCCGCGCCCGGCCCTCCGCCGTCTTGGGGTCGCCCGCGGCCAGCATGCGGTCCACCCGGAATTGGAGGAACGGCCGGGCCTCCTTGATGGCGCTGGCCAGCGCCCCCGGGTCGGTGCGGGCCAGGTCGCCGGGGTCGCTGCCGCCTGGCATGGCCGCCACCACGACGT
Source organism: Acidimicrobiaceae bacterium (assembly GCA_003169235.1). Taxonomy (GTDB): domain Bacteria; phylum Actinomycetota; class Acidimicrobiia; order Acidimicrobiales; family RAAP-2; genus Bog-473. Next base: position 230 of record PMPX01000215.1, read on the forward strand.
CGNNGTCGGCGTCGTAGGCGAGCACGATGCGCTTGGCGAAGTTTCGCAAAAGAGTGAAGTGCTCCTCGGCCAGCGCGGTGCCGCACGTCGCGACGGCCCACGGCACGCCGGCCTGGAAGCAGCCGATGACGTCGGTGTAGCCCTCGCACACCACGACCTCGCCCTGGGCGATGATCCCCTTCTTGGCCCAGTTGAGCGCGTAGAGGGTCCGGCGCTTGGAGTAGATCGGGGACTCCTGCGAGTTCTTGTACTTCGGCTCCGGCCGGTCGGGCGGCGCCGACCCGGGCCGCGGCGGCAGGATGCGCCCGCCCAGAGCGATGGGCCGCCCGGAAGGGTCGCAGATGGGGAAGAGCACGCGGGCCCGGAAGAAGTCCTGCGCCCGGCCCCGGCGGTTGATGAAGCCCAGGCCCGAGTCTGAGAGCACCTTCTCGGGGAGCTTGAGCGCCTTGGCCAGCGCGTCCCAGTCGTCGGGGGCCCACCCCAGGCGGAACTGGCGCACGACCTCGCCGTCGTAGCCGCGCGAGCGGAGGTAGTCCCGGGCCGGTCCGGCGTCGGGCGAGCGCAGCAGACGCTCGTGGTACCACGCGACGGCGCGCTCCATGGCCTCGAGCAGCTCCGAGCGGCGCTTGTGGTCCCGGCCCTGCTCCTGGTCCTCGTGCAGCGTGATGCCGGCCCGGTCGGCCAGCAGGCGCACGGCGTCGACGAAGTCGAGGTGCTCCATGGCCCGCACGAAGGTGATGGCGTCGCCGGACTCCTGGCAGCCGAAGCAGTAGTAGAAGCCCTCCTCGGCATTCACGCTGAACGACGGCGTCTTCTCGGTGTGGAACGGGCAGAGCCCGCTCCAGCGCCGGCCCACCTTCTTCAGCAGCGCGTGCTCGCTGATGAGGGCCACGATGTCGGTGGCCGCCCGGACCTGGGCCACTTCCTCGTCCGGTATCCCCACACCCTGACGGTACCGCGGCGATGTGCGGCCCCGTGCCTGGCCTACGGTTGTCCGATGGCGGTCACCATCTACGGCGTCTGCGCCCTCACCTTCATGATGGGGATGTACGCCCTGGAGGCGCGCGGCAGGGGCTTCGTCCTGGCCTTCGCCGTCGGATGCGCCCTGTCGAGCTCCTACGGCTTCCTCTCGGGCGCCTGGCCCTTCGGGGTCGTCGAGGCCATCTGGACCGTCATCGCCCTGCGCCGCTACGTGGTGGCCGGCCGCTCGGGGGAGCCGGCCGCCTGACCCGAGGTCCGGACTACTTCCCCTTGGCCGGGGCCTTCTCGGCCTCGGCCTCGGCCTCCGCCAGCACCGACTGGGCGGCAGCCAGGCGGGCCACCGGGACCCGGAAGGGCGAGCAGCTGACGTAGTCGAGCCCGGCGTCGTAGAACAGCGCGATGGAGGCGGGGTCGCCCCCGTGCTCGCCGCAGACGCCGACCTTGAGGTTCGGCTTGGTCTTGCGGCCCCGCTGGGTCCCGAGGCGCACCAGCTCGCCGACGCCGTCGAAGTCGACCACCTCGAAGGGGTTGCGCGGCAGGAGGCCGAGCTCCAGGTAGGCGTCCATCATCCGGCCCTCGACGTCGTCGCGGGAGAAGCCGAAGGTCATCTGGGTCAGGTCGTTGGTGCCGAAGGAGAAGAAGTCGGCCACCTCCGCGATCTCCTCGGCGCGCAGGGCGGCCCGGGGCGTCTCGATCATGGTCCCGATCGTCACCTCGAGCTTGCCCGCCTTGGCGGTGGTCGCCTTGGCCCCCTTGGACGGACGCGGGGCGCGCTCCTTGTAGACGTCGGACAGCGCGTCCTCGACCCAGCCGCGGGCGAGGGCCAGCTCGGCCCGGGTCACCGTCAGCGGGATCATGATCTCGACGATCGGGTGCCCGCCGTCGGCCACCCGCTGGCGGGCGGCCTCCATCAGCGCGCGCACCTGCATGGCGTAGAGGCCGGGCTTGATCACCCCGAGCCGTACGCCGCGCGTGCCGAGCATCGGGTTGGACTCCTGCCAGGACAGCGCGGCCTCGTAGAGGCGCCGCTCCTCGGGGTTCAGCCCGACGGTGGCGTCCTTGTGGGCCAGCTCCTCGGTGGAGGGCAGGAACTCGTGCAGCGGCGGGTCGAGCAGGCGGACCGTGACGGGCAGCCCGTCCATGGCGGCCAGGATGGAAATGAAGTCCTCGCGCTGGACGAGGCGCAGCTCCTCGAGCGCGTCGGCCTCCTCACTCGGCGAGTGGGCCAGGATCATCCGGCGCACCACCGGCAGGCGGTCCTCGCCGAGGAACATGTGCTCGGTGCGGCACAGCCCGATGCCCTCGGCCCCGAGCGAGCGCGCGTTGGCGGCGTCGTCACCGGTGTCGGCGTTGGCCCGCACGGCCAGGTGGCCCTTGCGGATCTCGTCGGCCCACGAGAGGACGACGTCGAACGCGGCCGGGGGCTTGGCCGCGGTCAGCGGCACCTGGCCGGCCACGACGATCCCCGCCCCGCCGTCGAGCGAGACCCAGTCCCCCTCGTAGAGGGTGACGTCGTGCGCAGTGACCTGGTGGTCGCCCAGGCGAAGCACCTCGGCACCGACGACGGCCGGCTTGCCCCAGCCCCGCGCCACGACGGCGGCGTGGCTCACCAGGCCGCCACGGGCGGTCAGGATCCCCTCGGCGGCCAGCATGCCGTGCACGTCCTCGGGCGAGGTCTCGTTGCGGACCAGGATGACCTGCTCGCCGCGCGCCGCCGCCTCCGCCGCGTCGTCGGCGCTGAAGTAGATGCGCCCCACGGCGGCGCCGGGGCTGGCCCCGAGGCCCTTGGCCCACGTGGCGTAGCCCGAGCCGGCGAACTGCGGGTGCAGCACGGCGTCGAGGTGGTCCTCGGTGATGCGCGACACGGCCTCGGCCCTGGAGATCCCGAGGTCGCTCGGGCGCACCATGTCCACGGCCATCTTGAGGGCCGCCGCGCCGGTGCGCTTGCCCACCCGGGTCTGGAGCATCCAGAGCTTGCCCTGCTCAATGGTGAACTCGGTGTCGCACATGTCGCGGTAGTGCGATTCCAGGCGATCGAAGATCTTGAGCAGCTCGGCGTGGACCTTGGGGAACTGCTTCTTCAGCTCGGCGATGGGCTCGGTGTTGCGGATGCCGGCCACCACGTCCTCGCCCTGCGCGTTGATCAGGAAGTCGCCGTAGGCGCCCTTGGCGCCCGTGGCCGGGTCACGGGTGAAGCCGACGCCCGTCCCCGAGTTGTCGTCGCGGTTGCCGAAGACCATGGCCTGCACGTTCACCGCCGTGCCGAGATCGTTCGGGATGTGCTCCTGCATGCGGTAGGCGACAGCTCTCGCCCCGTTCCACGAGGCGAACACGGCCTCGATCGCACCGCGCAGCTGCTCGGCGGGCTGCTGGGGGAAGGGCTTGCCGGTGTGGCGCTCCACGATCTGCTGGTAGGAGTCGACGAGGTAGCGCAGCAGCTCGGTCGGGACCTTGGCGTCCGACGTCGTCCCGGCCAGCTCCTTGGCCGCGTCGAAGAGCGAGTCGAACTCCTCGCCGGGCAGTTCGAGGACGATGCGGGCGTACATGGCGACGAAGCGCCGGTACGAGTCGAAGGCGAAGCGCTCGTCGCCCGTCTGCTTCGCCAGCCCCTCGACCGACTTGTCGTTGAGGCCGAGGTTGAGGACGGTGTCCATCATGCCCGGCA
>PMPX01000117.1 GCA_003169235.1 Acidimicrobiaceae bacterium
GGTGATGACCAGCGGCAACCTGACCGACGAGCCCATCTGCTTCGAGGACGAGGACGCCCGGGAGCGACTGGCGCCCATCGCCGACGCGTGGTTGTTGCACGACCGGCCCATCCACGTCCCGTGCGACGACTCGGTGATCCGGGTCGACGCCGGCCACGAGGTGCCGCTCCGACGTGCGCGCGGCTACGCGCCACTGCCGGTCCGGCTTCCCTTCGCAGCGGTCCCGACGCTCGCCGTCGGCGGCGAGCTCAAGAACGCGTTCTGCCTCGCCGCGGGCCACGACGCCTTCATGAGTCAGCACATCGGCGACATGGGCAGCCTGGAGACCCGGTCGGCTTTCGAGCGAGCATCCCGGCAGTTTGCGACGCTGTACCAGATCGACGCGGAGCAGCTGGCGGCCGACGCGCATCCCGGCTATCACAGCCGCCACTGGGCCGACGCCTCCGGACGCCCGGTGCGCCACGTGCAGCACCATCACGCCCACGTCGCCGCCGTCATGGTCGAACACGGCGTCCCGGCCGGGGAGCGGGTCATCGGGTTCGCCTTCGACGGCACGGGGTACGGATCCGACGGGACCATCTGGGGCGGCGAGGTGCTCGTCGCGGGCTACGACTCCTACGTCCGGTCGGCACACCTGCGTCGGGTGCCGCTGCCGGGCGGGGACGCAGTCGTGCGCAGGCCGTACCGAGCCGCGCTGGCGCACCTCTGGGCTGCCGGCATCGGCTGGGGTGAGGACCTCCCGCCGGTCGGGGCCGCCCCCGACACCGAGCGCACCGTGCTGCACCGTCAGCTCGAGCGGGGCATCGGTTGCATCGCGACCTCGAGCATGGGGAGGCTCTTCGACGCCGTGAGCTCTCTCCTCGGGCTCCGCCACGTCGCCACCTACGAGGCCCAGGCCGCCATGGAGCTCGAGTGGTGCGCCGCGTCACACCCGGGCGACGCACGGCGCTACCGCTTCGCCGACGGCGGCGGGGAGTTCGATCCCGGGCCGCTGCTGGCCGGCATCGTCGACGATCTGCGCTCGGGCCACCCGCTCGGGGCCATCGCCGCGGGGTTCCACGTGGCGGTGGCCGGCCTCATCACCGAGGTCGCCGAGCGGCTCAGGGACGAGACCCGTATCGACCGGGTGGCCCTGACGGGGGGCGTGTTCCAGAACGTCCTGCTCCTCAGCTTGGCCCGCCGCGCCCTCCAGGAGCAGGGCTTCCAGGTCCTGACGCACCGGGTCGTCCCCCCCAACGACGGTGGTCTCGCCCTCGGGCAGGCCGCGGTGGCGGGCTACGTCCCACCCGACCCGGAAAGGGCATGATGGCCCTCGTGGACTCGTCGGTCGCGTCCGGGCCCGAGGCGGGTGCGGCCGCGGACCTGGCCGTGGCCTCGCTGGCGCTGGCGCGGCGGTTCGCCGCCGGAGCGACCTTGTGGTGTATGGCACCGCAATGGCCGTCCCACGGGCGTCACGTCGCGGTGGAGTTCGTCCACCCCGTCGTCATGGGCGCACGCGCGCTTCCCGCAGTCAGCCTGCACGAAGCCGATGCGGCTGCCACGGTGCGGCTGGCCGCGCGCCCCGGCGACATCCTGCTCGCCGTGAGCACGGCCGACCACGCCGGCACTGTCGACCTACTGACGCGCTCGGGTGCCTGGGGCCTGACCAGCGTGTGGCTCGGCGCGGGCAACCGGCCGGTCGGCAGCCCCGCCGACCATGTCGTGTGGCTCGAGGGAGTGGACCCGGCCCTGGCGTGCCGGTCCGGTGACCTCGTGCTGATGTACCACCTCCTCTGGGAGCTCACCCACGTGGGCCTGGAGCATCCGGGACTTCTGGAGGCCGAGCCGGAGTGCACCGACGGGGTCTGCGTGACCTGTTCCGATGAGGGCCGCATGGCCGAAGTCATCGGCGTGGGCACCGACGGCCGTGTCACGGCCCTGGTCGGCGGGCGACGCGAGGTCGTCGACGCCAGCCTGGTGGACCGGGCCGAGCCCGGCGATCTCCTCCTGGTCCATGCCGGTGTCGCCATCACCTCGCTCGGGGGTGCCGCGACGTGACCACAGAGCCCACGGGGTTCCTCTATCCCTTCATTGAGGCAGAGGAGCGGGACGGTGCGGCCCTGATTGGTGACCTGACCCGTTCGGCGCAGTCGAAGATGCAGGAGAGCCGTGGCCTGCGGACCGCGACCCTGGAGCGCGGCCGCGACGGCATCCACGCGGCGGCGGAAGCCATGGCCGCCCGCTTCCTCGGGGGTGGCCGCCTGCTGGCCTTCGGCAACGGCGGCAGCGCCACCGACGCCGACGGCACGGTCGATCTCTTCCGCCACCCCCCTCACGGGCGCCCCTTGCCGGCGCTGTCCCTGGTCGACGACCAGGCGGTGCTCACCGCGCTCTCCAACGACGTGGGGTTCGATCTCGTCTTCTCCCGGCAGGTCATCGCCCACGGCAATGCGGGCGACATCGCCGTCGGCTTCTCGACCAGCGGCGCCTCGGTCAACCTGCTCCGTGCCTTCGAGGAGGCGGCACGACGCGGTCTCCTGACCGTCGGCCTGTGTGGCGACGGGGGCGCCATGGCGGTCAGTGACGCCGTCCAGCACTGTCTGGTGGTCCGCTCCGGGAGCGTCCACCGGATTCAGGAGACCCAGGATGCGTTGATGCTGGAGCTCTGGTCGACGGTGCAGCGTCAGCTGGCACGGAGTGAAGGCCTATGACCGACACCGCACGGGACGCCCAGACGTCAGACCGAGAGGCCGCCGTCTTCGAGCGGATAGAGACCTTCCGGCGACGCCGGCCACGCCTGCTCGACGACGTGGTCACCCTGGCCCACGGAGCCGGTGGCAAGGCGTCGGCGGCACTGCTCGACGCCGTGTTCCTGCCGGCGTTCGCCGCCGGGTCAGCCGAGCCGCAGACCGATGCGGCGGTGCTCGCACTGCCGTCGGGCGAGCGGCTGGCGTTCAGCACGGACTCGTACGTGGTCAAGCCGCTGCGCTTTCCGGGTGGGTCGGTCGGCCATCTCGCCGTGCACGGCACCGTCAACGACCTCGCCATGATGGGAGCCCGCCCCATCGCCCTCTCCGCGGCATTCGTCATAGAGGAGGGCTTCCCCATCGACGATCTGCGCGAGATCGTGGCCGACATGGCCGAGGCCGCGGCCGGCGTCGGCGTCTCGATCGTCACGGGCGACACCAAGGTCGTCGACCGCGGTGCCGCCGATGGGCTCTATGTCTCGACCGCGGGGATCGGGCTGATCCCCGCGGGCCGCGAGCTGGGGGCGTCCAAGGTCACCGTCGGGGATGTCGTGCTCGTTTCGGGCACCATGGGCGACCACGGGACGGCGGTCATGCTCGCCCGCGGCGACCTCGCCCTCGAAGCCGACATCAGCTCGGACACCGCTCCGCTCCACGGCCTCATGGAGTCCCTGCTCCACGCCGCCCCGGGCACCCGCTGGCTGCGGGACTCCACCCGTGGCGGCGTGGGAACGGTCTGCAACGAGCTGGCCCGGGACAGCAACCTGACGGTCGTCCTGGAAGAGACGGCCCTGCCCGTCCGCCCCGAGGTGGCCGCCGCCTGCGAGCTCCTGGGTATCGACCCCCTCTACGTGGCCAACGAAGGGAAGCTGGTGGCCGTGGTGCCGCCCGACGAGGCGGACGCCGCTCTCACCGCCATGCGGGCCCACCCTCAGGGATCCGACGCCCTACGGCTGGGTGAGATCCATGCCGAGCCCCCCGGGATCGTCGTGCTGCGGACCTCCATGGGCGGCACCCGGATCGTCGACATGCTCGTCGGCGACCCGCTGCCCCGGATCTGTTGACGCACGATCGGTCGCTCCTGCGGAGGCTAAGGTGACGGACGTGCCCGCGGTCCTCGAGGCCGTCCTGATCGGGCTGCTGATCTCCCAAGTCGCCTTCGTCGTGACGACGGTGTACCTGCATCGAACGCTGGCCCACCGGGCCATCACCCTGAAGCCTCCGGTGGCATTCGCCTGCCGGGTGGTCATCTGGATGGCGACGGGAACTCGACCTCGCCAGTGGGTGGCGGTGCACCGCAAGCACCATGCCCACACGGACAAGGAGGGTGATCCCCACTCACCTGTCGTGTTCGGCTTCCCCCAGGTGCAATTCGGCAACGCCATCCTCTACCGAAGGGTCGCCCGGAACCCCGTGGCGGTCAGCCGCTACGCACGGGACCTTCCCGGCGACCGTTGGGACAGGGTGCTGTTCAACCACGCACTCCTCGGCCTCGGCCTGGGCGTCGCGTTGTTGGTCTGGGCGTTCGGGTGGGAGATCGGGTTGATCGCCGCCTTCGTCCACGCGTCGGTGTACCTCCTCGGGGGTGGCGCCATCAACGGCATCGGGCACAAGTGGGGGAAGCGCCCTCACGACAACCTGGCGACGAACAACCAGTGGCTGGCCTGGTTCGTCGCTGGTGAAGGCCTCCACAACAACCACCACGCCGTGACGACGTCAGGCCGCTTGTCGATGGCCAAGGGCGAGATCGACCCCGGCTGGTGGGCGATCCGGGTCATGGTGCTGTTCCATTGGGCCGCGGTCCGTCACGAGACGTTGGCGCCCAGACCGTCCCGGGTCTAGCCGTTCACCTCGCCGGCCCCTCGCTCCCGGCCGCACGGCACACATCCGCCCCTCCGGCTGGTGGCGGCGCAGAGCCTGCCGGTAGCGTGCCAGGCCGATGTCCAGCCCGGCGAGCCGATGACCGACGTTCTCGGCGACACCATGTCCGTTCCGTCGCGGCTCGGCGTCACGGCCGGTGTCGAGGACGGCGAATTCCGCCTGCAGCTGCGCCCACAGGCCCCCGTCCTACGGCACGGCGCGGTCCGTGCCAGCGTCATCGCCTTCATGATCGACGTCGCAGCCGGGATCGTCATCGACGACGAGCCCGACGCCTGGCTGTTGACCTCGGACATGTCGGTGCGGATGCGACCGCTCGCCGCGCCCGACTGGGTCGGTACCCGGAGCGCGATCCTGCGACGGGGACGGCGATCGGCGACGGCGGTGGTGGATGTCGTCGATGAGGCGGGTCATCCCGTGGCCACCGGCGCGATCGGCTTCGCCCGCGTGCCACGCCGTGACACAGATCCCCCGAAGCCCCCGATGCCTCCGGAGCGCATCTCGTCGATGTTCAGCGCGGCCAACGTCCTGACCCGACCCCTGCGCGAGGAAGTGGGGCTCACCGTCCTCGACCCGACGGCGGGCACGGTCCAGATGGAGGTGACGGCGGATCTCCGCAATCCCGCCGGCACCCTGCAGGGTGCCATGGTGGCGTTGGTGGCCGAGGTGGCCGCCGAGGAACTGGCCTCGACCCGCTTCGACCTCCCCGCCGTGGTGGTCGATCTCGACCTGCGCTATCTGGCGCAGACCGGCGCCGGCCCCGTCCGGACACGATCCGAGCTCCTCGGAGACGGACCGCAGGCCCCCATTCGGGTCGAGATCTTCGACGTCTCGAGCGATCGGCTGACGACGCTCGTCTACGCCCGCACCGCCGTCATCCCCACCTGAACAGCGGGTCCCGCGGCCGTGCGCCGTCGGATCGTTCCGAATCAGGAGTTGGAGCCGCCTCAGGCGGTCAGCACCAGGGGGCCGTCCCGTGTCACCACCATCGAGTGCTCGAACTGGGCGACCAGGCTGCCATCCGCGGTGCGAAGCGTCCACCCGTCCGCATCGTCGACGACGTGATCGGCGGAGACCGACAAGAAGGGCTCAATGGCGAGGACCGATCCCTCACGGAGCACCATCCTCTGGCCGTCGTCGATGCTGGGAACCGACGGGGCCTCGTGGAGCCCTCGCCCGATCCCGTGGCCGTTGAGGTTCTCAATGACACGAAACCCGTGCCGTCGCGCTCTCCGCTGGACCGCCCGGCCCAGGTCGCGGAGCCGAGCACCCGGCTGCGCGGCATGCATCGCGTCGCGCTGCGCCAGCTCCGTCGCCGCCAGGAGCCTGGAGGCGACCGGTGACACGTCGCCCACCGCGACGCTGATCCCGGTGTCGGAGTAGAAGCCGTCCAGCTCCGCCGAGACGTCGAGGTTCACCAGGTCGCCGTCACGGAGTTGTCGCCTGAGGGACGGAACGCCGTGCGCTGCTTCGTCGTTCACGCTGATGCACGTCGACCCGGGGAAGCGGTAGGTCAGACGCGGCGCCGATCGGGCCCCGTGACGGCGGAAGACCTCTCGGCCGATGGCGTCGAGCTCACCGGTGGTGGTGCCCGGCGTGACGGCGTCCACCATCGCCTGCCGGGCTTCGGCGACGACGCGGCCGGCGCGAAGGAGCGCGTCCAGCTCCTCTTGGCTGTCGATCGTCATGAGGCGATTCTACGGGGGGTCACCCCGGGGCCATCACCAGTCCGTCGAGCGGGCCAGCGTGCGGTCCAGGATGCCCAGGGTGGCCCGGAGCGCGGTCTCGGAGATGACCGGGAAGATGCCGGCCTCCCTCCACTCCGGAGCGATGTTCGACCAGTCGTAGTACGACGTCACGAGCGTGCCGCCGTCGACCGGCTCGAGCGTGTAGCCGTACACGTGACCGATCTGCGGCCGGATCGCCCCGAGGATCGTCCAGGCGATCTCGCGGTCGGGCTCGAAGGCGGTGATGGTGACCGTGACGTCGTAACGCCCCATCGGGTAGTCGTTCAGTGCCTCGCGATCCATGTGCACGACGAACTCGTCGCCCACCTTGGTGGCGGGCTCACCCGTGGCGTCCATCAACATGCCCGAGCTGTCGATCGTGACGTGGCCCTGCGGATCGCGGAGGACCGAGAAGATCCGGGCGGCGCCGGTCGGTATGGTGCGCTGCACCTCCAGGCGCTCCACGGCGGGCTCTTCCGCTGTCGTCTCTCGGGCTTCCGGCTCTTCGGTCATGCCGACAGTGTGCCACCGGGATCGCCCTCACGGACGAGTGACGCATTGAGCCCCAGGAGCTCCACCGTCGTCGAGCCCGACCGCAGCGCCTCGAAGAACCCGGCCTCCTTGGCCTCACGGGCCCGGCCGGCCGCCAGGACCTCGTCCAGCGTGCCGCCCGGCACGAAGGTCACGCCGTCGACGTCGGCCACCACCCAGTCCCCCGACGAGACCAGCACGCCACCGACCCGCACCGGTGCCCCCACGCTTCCCGGCTTGTCCTTGGTCGCGCCGGTGAGCGCGATGGTCGAGGAGAACACCGGGAAGCCGTGCGCCTCGAGCGCCGCCACGTCGCGCACGCCCCCGTCGAGGACCAGGCCCGCCAGCCCGGCCGCCTCCGCCGCCGTCGTGAGCACCTCGCCCCAGTAGCCGCGGTCGGCCACCCGCCCCACGTCGACCACCAGCACGCTCCCCCGCGGCGCCTTCGTCACCGCCACGTGGACGGCCAGGTTGTCACCCGGCGTGCACCCGACCGGGTACGCCGGGGCGGCCAGCACCGCTCCGGGCCAGGCGGGCCGCAGCCTGCGGTCGGCCGCGTGCCCACCCGACTCGCCCAGGGTCGCTGCACCCAGCGCGACGAGTGCCGCCGCCGTCTCCTCGTTGCCTCCGCTCGAACTGCCCACGTCGTCGTCTCCTCGTCTCGCCGGCGCCGGTGCTCCTCCCCCGGACCCGTGCATTCGACCACTGGGCGGGGCTCTCGCACCAGCCCTACACTCCCCGCGTGCCCGACAACATGCTCATCGTCACCCAGGTGGCCCCCTACGTGGACGGGCCGGCCGGCGTGCACGGCGTCCTCGCGCAGGCCGCCACCGGCCTGACCGAGCTGGCCGGCCTCGCCGGCCTCGCCCCCACGGTGGTGACCGACGTCCACGACCTGTCCCCCCGTCAGGTGGCCTCGGCCCGGGTCCTGGCCCTCTTCACGATCGGGGAGACGCCGTGGTCCGTGGAGCAGAAGGCGGAGTCCTTCGAGGCGTGGCAGGCCGGGCACCTGCGCGTCCTCGGCGTGCACTCGGCCACCGACGCCTCCCACACCTGGCCCGCCTACGGCACGGTGCTCGGCGCCCGCTTCGACGGCCACCCCTGGACCCAGGAGTTCGCCATCGACGTGGTCGACCCCGACCACCCCGCGACCGCCCATCTCGACTCCCGCTGGCAGTGGCACGACGAGGTGTACCTCTTCCGCGACCTCCGGCCGGACGCCCGGGTGCTCCTCCGCCTCGCCGACGACCAGGTCGACCTCTCGGCTCCCGGTGGACGGGTGCCCGACTGCGGCTTCCCTCTGGCCTGGTGCGTCGAGGACGGCCCCGCCCGCAGCTTCTACAGCGCCCTGGGGCACTTCCCCGGGGCATGGGAGACGCCGGCCTATCTGCAGCACCTGGCGGGAGGCCTCGCCTGGCTGGTCGAGAGCGCCTAACCTGACGCCCATGTCAGGGTCACGAGGGGGGGCGCCCGTGGGGCCGCTCCCCGATGTCATGGCGGCCGCGGTGTATCAGTCCCCCGGGGTGATCGCCGTCGAGGAGCGCCCCGTCCCGCGGCCGAAGCCGGATCAGCTGGTGGTGCGCGTGCACGCCTGCGGCATCTGCGGGTCCGACATCCACCAGCTGCGCGACGGGTGGGGGTTCCAACCCGGTGCCGTGGCCGGCCACGAATGGAGCGGCACCATCGTGGCCCTGGGCGACGACGTGACGGGGTGGTCGGTCGGCGAGCTGGTGGTCGGCGGCGCCTCCCCCCGCTGCGGCACCTGCCGCCGCTGCCTGGAGGGCAAGCCCTCCCAGTGCGAGGACCGCAACGCCATGATCACCGAGCACACGGACGGCGCCTTCGCCGAGTACGTGGTGGCGCGGGCGGGCGGGGTGCTGCGACTGCCCGAGGGCCTGGCGCCGCGGCACGCCGCGCTGGCCGAGCCCATGGCGGTGGCGCTGCACGGCATCACCCGCTCCAACGTCGCGCCCGGTGACACGGTGATGGTCTTCGGGGCCGGTCCCATCGGTGCGCTCAGCATCGCCGCGCTGCGGTCCATGGGCGTCGAGGAGATCACCGTGGTGGAGCCGCACGAAGGCCGGCGCCGACTGGCGGCCGACCTCGGGGCCAGCGCCGTGGTCGACCCGGCCGATCTGGAGGTGTTCCCGACCTGGGAGCCCGAGCGCCTGTCGTCGCGCGCGGTGCACGTGGTCCTGGAGTGCTCGGGACACCGGGCTGCCATCGAGGCGGGCTTCAACCAACTGGGGCGGGGCGGCATCCTCGTGATGGTCGGCGCCGGCATCGACCACCCCACCTTCGACATCAACCGCATGATCCTCAACGAGCTCACCGTCACCGGATCGTTCGTCTACGACCTCGGTGGCTTCGAGCGGGCGCTCGAGCTCCTCGCCTCCGACGGCTTCCCCGCCGACCTCCTGATCGACCCCGCCGACGTCACCCTCGACGGCATCACCGACGCCCTCGAGGGCCTGGCGCACGGCCGCATCGCCGGCAAGGTCATGGTGGTCCCGGAGGTGAGGGCCTGATGGCACATCCGTACTACCCGTCGGGCAACCCGCGCTTCAACCACGTCGCCATGTCCCTGCCGGCCGATCTCCTCGGCGCGGAGAGCCGGGCCGACATCTGCCGGTTCTTCCACGAGGTGCTGGGCTTCGAGGAGATGGAGGTCATGACGGAGGACCGCCGCCGCCTCATCCTCAGCTGCGTGCACTGGGACCAGTTCATCTTCCTCATCGCCGAGGACGACCCGATGCGCTGCCCCCGCATGGACCACTACGGCTTCGCCGTGGGCTCCCTCGACGAATTGGTGGGCATTCAGCAGCGGGCCGAGGCGTTCCGGGAGGCGGACGACCGCCTGCACCTCATCGACCTCCACGTCGACGACCAGAAGGTCGTCAAGATCCACTCGCTGTACGTGGGCTACATCCTGCCCATGACGGTCGAGTTCCAGTACTGGGAGTTCCCCGAACCGGCGGGGCAGCCGGCGGGCTGACCTCCCCGGGCGGCCGGTCACCGCGCACCGCTACGGTGCGTCCATGACGCCTCCCACCTCCTCGGACGACCCGGCCGCACGGTTCCTCTCGTTGCACGTGCCGGGCACCCCCCTGCTCATGACCAACGCGTGGGACGTCGGCTCGGCGGTCCTGTTCGCCTCGCTCGGGTTCGAGGCCCTGGCCACCACGAGCGGCGGCTTCGCCGCCACCCGCGGCCGCCTCGACGGGGCCATGACGAGGGACGAGGTGCTCGACCACGCCGGGGAGCTCGCCCGGGCGGTCGACGTCCCGGTCTCCGCCGACCTGGAGAACTGCTTCGCCCACGACCCCGCCGGCGTGGCCGCCACCATCACGGCGGCCGCGGGGCTGGGGTTGGCCGGCGGCTCCGTGGAGGACTTCACGGGCGACCCCGACGAGCCGATCTACGAGACGGCGCTGGCGGCCGAGCGGGTGCGGGCCGCGGCCGAGGCCGCCCACGGCGGCCCCCATCCCTTCGTCCTCACGGCCCGGGCGGAGAACTACCTGCACGGGCGGCCGGACCTCGCCGACACCATCGCGCGGTTGCAGGCGTACCAGGAAGCGGGCGCGGACGTCCTCTTCGCCCCGCGGGTGGTCGACCCGGCCGAGCTGCGCCAGCTGCTGGGCGCGGTCGACCTCCCGGTGAGCGTGCTCGTGCTGCCGGGCGCGCCCACGGTCGGCGAGCTGGCCGACCTCGGGGTGAGCCGGGTCTCCGTCGGCGGGGCCATCGCCGTCGCCGCCTACGGCGCCGCCGTTCAGGCCGTCACCGAGCTGCGGGACGAGGGCACCTGCGGGTACTGGGACCTGGCCGCCGTGGCCCGGCCGGTCATCACCGGCGCCTTCAGTCGCTGACCGCGACCGTCACCTCTATCTCCACCGCCCCGTTGCGGGGCAGCGCGGCCACCCCGATGGCCGAGCGGGTGTGGCGGCCGGCCTCCCCGAAGACGTCGGCCAGCACCCGGCTCGCGCCGTCCACGACCGCCGGCTGCTGGTGGAAGTCCGGCGCCGAGGACACGTAACCGGTGACCGTCAGCACGCGCTGGACGCGGTCGAGGGAGCCCAGCGCCTGCTCCAGCACGGCCAGGGCGTTCAGCGCGCACACGGCGGCGGCCTCGGTGCCCTCCTCCACCGTGACGGTGTCACCGAGGCGCCCGAGGCAGGTCAGCTCGCCCGCGATGCGGGGCAGCTGCCCCGAGGTGCGCGCCACGCCGCCGTGCACCACCACGGCGTCGAGCGGGTCGTGCGGCGGGTGGGGTCCGTGCAGGGTCAGACCCAGCGCCGCGAGCCGGGCCCGGATGGTGCCTTCGCTCACCGTCACCTACCGCATGAAGGGGTAGACGTTCGCGAAGTTCTCGTTGACCTTCTCGGGCAACGGGTAGATGGCGCCCAGCTGCTTGGCGCCCCAGATGATCTTGGCCGAGCGCTCGACCAGCGCGGTGTTGTGCATGGTCTTCTGCATGGTCGTGCCGATCGCCACCATGCCGTGGTTGGCGATGAGCGCGGCGCCCCGGTTCTCGAGCGCCTTGACCACCTGCTCGGCCAGGTCGGGCGAGCCGCTCGGCGCGTACTCGGTGCAGCGGATGTCCCCGCCGAGGTAGACGGTGAACTCGTCGATGCAGCTCGGGATGTCCTGCTGGGCCACGGCGAACATGGTGGCGTGCACCGCGTGCGAGTGGATGCAGACCCCGATGTCCTCGTAGGCGTTCATGACGGCGAGGTGGAGGTACTTCTCCGACGTCGGGCCGCGCTCCCCCGAGACGACGTCACCGGCGGGGTTCACGATGACGATGTCGTCCACCTCCATGATCCGGTAGTCGAGCGACGACGGCGTGACGGCGATGTTGCCGTCCTCCATCCGCGCCGAGATGTTGCCCGAGGTGCCCTCGACCAGACCCTTCTCCAGCAGCTCCTTGGCCGCCGCGACGATCTGCTCGGGTGCGTTCTCAATGAAGGTGGCCATGGCCCTGGTGCTCCTCATCGCTCAAGGGACGACCTCGTCGCCCCGTGGTCGCCCAGATGGTACAGCCCCGGGCGCAATGCCTGACACGCCTGTCAGAGAACGCGCGGGCGGGTACTGTCTCGCCCATGGGACTTCTGGACGGTCGATCGGCGGTGGTGACGGGTGCTGGTCGGGGCATCGGGCGGGACATCGCCCTGTGCCTCGCGGCGGAGGGCGCCAAGGTGGTGGTCAACGACGTGGGCGTCTCCCTCGGCGGTGAGGGCACCGGGGAGGATCCCGCCGCCCAGGTGTGCAAGGAGATCGAGGCGGCGGGCGGCAACGCCGTGCCCAACCACGACTCGGTCAGCGACTTCGAGGCGGCCGGGCGCATCATCGCCACCGCGGTCGACAACTTCGGTGGCATCGACATCGTGGTCAACAACGCCGGGATCGTGCGGGACCGGACACTGGTCAAGATGGACGAGGCCGACTACGACGCCGTGATCGCGGTCCACCAGAAGGGCACCTTCAACACGGTCCGCCACGCCGCCCCCCTCATGAAGGACGCCGGCTACGGCCGCATCGTCAACATCACCTCCTCGGCCGGCCTGCGGGGCAACTTCGGGCAGACCAACTACGGGGCGGCCAAGGCCGCCATCATGGGGATGACGTTCGTGTGGGCCCTCGAGCTCGGCAAGTACGGCATCACCGTCAACGCCGTGGCGCCGGCGGGGGTCACCCGCATGACCGAGAACCTCTACAAGGGCACGGAACCACCGGCCGACCAGGACCCCGCCCTGAACGCGCCGCTGATCGCCTTCCTGGCCTCCGAGGGCGCCTCCTACGTCAACGGGCAGGTGCTCGGGCGCACCGGCTTCGGCTACACGCTGTTCCAGACGCCGCGGCAGATCGCCACCATGTGGCGTGAGGGCGGCTGGACCCCCCAGGAGGTGGCCGACCACTTCCACGAGGTGCTCGGCCAGCACCTCCAGCCCGTCGGGATGGGCGACCACCCCCTCCTCGGCAAGAAGGACTGACCCCGGAGGACCGACCCCGGCCGCCCCCGACAGATCCCCGGCCGGCGGCGGAGCGTCCCGCCCCACCGCCTGGATAGGGTGGACACACTCAACATCGACGAGGGAGGGCACCCCATGGACGTGCGCGAGAACATCTACATCAACGGGGCCTGGGTCCCGTCGACCGGGACCGGCACCCTGGAGGTCATCGACTCGGCCACCGAGGAGGTCTTCGCCACCATCCCCGAGGGGACGCCCGAGGACGTCGACAAGGCCGTCGAGGCCGCTGCGGCCGCCTTCCCCGCCTGGGCCGCCACCTCGCGGGAGGAGCGGGCCAAACTGCTCACCCGGGTCGGCGAGGCCCTGGCCGCCCGCACCGACGAGATCGCCCAGGTGATCTCCCACGAGGTGGGCATGCCGATGACGCTGTCGGGCTCCATCCAGGTCGGCCTGCCGGCGGGCGCCTTCGCCGACGCCGCCAAGGCCGCCGAGACGTTCGAGTGGGAAGAGGAGATCGGCAACTCGCTCGTCGTGCGCGAGCCCGTCGGGGTCGTGGGCGCCATCACGCCGTGGAACTACCCGCTGTACCAGGTCGTCCTGAAGGTCGCCCCGGCCCTGGCCGCCGGCTGCACCGTCGTCCTCAAGCCCAGCGAGGTGGCCCCGATCAACGCCTTCATCCTGGCCGAGGTCATCGACGAGGTGGGGCTCCCGCCGGGCGTGTTCAACCTGGTGAGCGGCGTCGGGCCCGTCGTGGGCGAGGCCATCGCGGCCCACCCCA
The DNA here is from genome assembly GCA_003169235.1 of Acidimicrobiaceae bacterium. Classification (GTDB taxonomy): domain Bacteria; phylum Actinomycetota; class Acidimicrobiia; order Acidimicrobiales; family RAAP-2; genus Bog-473. The sequence continues at coordinate 13,610 of PMPX01000117.1, forward strand.
AGGTCGACATGGTCTCCTTCACCGGCTCCACCCGGGCCGGACGCCGTGTCATGGAGCTGGCGGCCGAGGGCATCAAGCGCGTGTCGCTCGAGCTGGGCGGCAAGTCGGCCAACATCCTCCTCGACGACGCCGACCTCGCCACGGCCGTCCCGGCCGGGCTCTTCGGCTGCTACATGAACTCCGGCCAGACCTGCTCGGCCCTGACCCGCATGCTGGTCCCCCGCGACAAGCTGGCCGAGGTGGAGGAGCTGGCGGCGGGCGCGGCGGCGGGCTTCGCCCCCGGCGACCCCTTCGAGGCCGGCAAGCTGCTGGGGCCCCTGGTGTCCTCGGTCCAGCGCGACCGGGTGCGCGGCTACATCAACAAGGGCATTGAGGAGGGCGCCAAGCTGGTCGTGGGCGGTGCCGAGGCGCCCGAGGGCCTGGAGAAGGGCTTCTACGTGCAGCCGACCGTGTTCTCCGAGGTGACCCCGGACATGACCATCGCCAAGGAGGAGATCTTCGGCCCGGTCCTCTCCATCATCCCCTACGACACCGAGGAAGAGGCGATCGAGATCGCCAACGGCACGCCCTACGGCCTCGCCGGCGCGGTGTGGAGCGCCGACCCGGCCCGGGCCGAGCGGGTGGCGCGCCAGATGCGCACCGGTCAGGTCGACATCAACGGCGGCAACTTCAACCCGAGCGCGCCCTTCGGCGGGTACAAGCAGTCCGGCATCGGGCGCGAGCGCGGCCGGTACGGGCTCGAGGAGTACGTCGAGACCAAGTCGATGCAGCGCTAGGAGCCGAGCCGCCTGACCAGTCGTTCCGAACGGAGGTCCGCACGCCGACGTCGACGGGCACGGCGTTCGGCGTGTGTCGCCGCCATCGTCGCCGTCGTCGTCGCGGCGGCCCTGGTGTACGCGCGGCGGGAGTCCCCCTCCTCCTCGGTCGCCCGCGCGGCCCCCGCCGGCCGTCACGCGCCGGCCACGACGACGACCACGCTCCCGCCCACGACGACCACCACGACGACCGATCCCGGGACGCTGCCCCAGACGATGCAGCTGCCGTCGTCAGGCACCCCTCAATTCACGAGCGAGATGGGCGCCCTGTGGCAAGGCATCGTCGGGGACTCGGTGAGTCCGGCGATGCCCGCCTTCTTCCCGCAGTCGGCCTACGTGCAGCTCAAGACCGGGATCGCGGATCCCGCGGGTGACTGGCAGAACCGCCTCGTGGCCGACTACGGGCTCGACATCGGCGCTGCTCGTGCGCTGATCGGACCGGTCCCGACGCAGGCGACGTTGGTGACCGTGTCAGTGCCCGAGCAGTACGCCCACTGGATCCCACCCGGCGTCTGCGCCAACGACATCGGCTACTACGAAGTGGCCAACTCGCGCGTCGTGTACCAACTCGACGGGCAGACCCGTTCCATCGGCATCGCCTCCATGATCTCGTGGCGGGGCGTGTGGTACGTGGTCCACCTCGGGGCAATCCTGCGCTCCGGGGGTGGCGAGGTCGACGAGCCGGCCGTCGGGACGGGCGTCTCGGCTCCCTCCGGGACCTGCTGACCCCCGCCCCACGGTGCCGAGGGGGCCGCACGGTGCATCGGTCCGCTCCCTCCCGTTCAACCCGAACCGGGCACCACGGGTGACGCGCCGCCCGGCGTGAGCACCTCGATGCCCGACGAGTCTGCAGACGCGGTGGTCCCGACGCCGAAGACGAGGGCGTCGCCCACCGTGGCGATGCCAGACCAGTTGAACTGGGGCAGACCGACCTGCGTCAGCAGGCGCCCGGTCGAGGCGTCGCGTACCTGGATCACCTTGGCTGCCAGCGCCAGGCCGTTGAACATCATCCCGCCCGCAACCGTGGTGGCCGAGAACGACGCCGTGTCGTTGGCCTGCCAGAGCAGCGCTCCCGTCGCCGAGTCGAATGCGTGATCGGTTGGGTTCTGCTGCGCAACGTCGCGGGGGTCGGAGGGGTCGCACACGGGCAAGGTCCCGCGTGAGGTCGGGAGGAAGTCGCCCAGCGCCGTTGCGCCCAGGACGCGGCCACCATCGAAGGCCGTCGTCCCGATGAATCCCCCCGACGACCCTCCGAAAACCACATTGGTTGACCAGCGCAGCTGCCCGGTGGCGGGGTCCAGGGAGTAGTAGGTCCCGTTCTTGCTGCCTTCCCCGAGGAAGGTGGTCTTCCCGTTGGCGGACAGGCCGGCGTTGGCGCTTGCGCCGAAGTCGTCGTCACAGGCCGGCGCGTGGCCAAGCGGGTGAAACTTCCAGGCCAGCGCGCCATCGGTGATCCGCAGCGCCATGACCGAGTCGGCGTAGGGCCCGCTGCCCGAAAAATCGCAGTCGGCCGTGCCGAAGACCACCAGCCCGAGCTCGGGCAGCACGGTGCCGGACGACCAGACGCTGCCACAGCTGTCGTCGAGCACGCGGCCGTCGAACCCGACGTCGGTCTGGAACTTCCACATCGGGTCGCCGGTGTCGAGGCTGGCCGCGACCACGTAGCCGGCCGAATGCTGCTGGCCATCCTCGT
>PMPX01000259.1:0-2369 GCA_003169235.1 Acidimicrobiaceae bacterium
GCCATCTCCATCGACCAGAAGTCGGCCTCGCGCAACCCGCGCTCGACGGTGGGGACCATCACCGAGGTCTACGACTACCTCCGGCTGCTCTACGCCCGCATCGGCCACCCGCACTGCCCGACCTGCGGCCGGCCCGTGGCGCGCCAGACCCCCCAGCAGATCGTCGACCGCGTGCTCGAGCTGCCCGAGGGCACCCGGTTCCAGGTGATGGCCCCGGTCATCCGGGGGCGCAAGGGCGAGTACAGCTCGCTGCTCGACGACCTGGCCAAGCAGGGCTTCGCCCGCGTCCGGGTCGACGGCGTCCCCCTCGAGCTGGCCGACCGCTCCGAGGTCACCCTGGCCCGCTACGAGATGCACACCATTGAGGTGGTGGTCGACCGCCTCGTCCGGCGTGACAACATCCGCCAGCGCCTCACCGAGTCGATCGAGACGGCCCTGGAGCTCACCGGGGGCACCGCCGAGGTCCTCGTCATGAACGGGGGCGAGGCCGGCGGGGGCGAGGCCGAGGAGGCCATCACCTTCTCCCAGCACCTGGCCTGCACCCACTGCGGCATCAGCTTCGAGGAGCCCGCCCCGCGGAACTTCTCCTTCAACTCCCCCTATGGCGCCTGCCCCGTCTGCCTCGGCCTCGGCACCCGCTTCGAGGTGGACCCCGAGCTGGTCGTGCCCGACGACTCCCTCTCCCTGGCCGAGGGGGCCCTCGCGCCGTGGTCCGGGGCGCGCAGCGAGTACTTCACCGGGCTGCAGACCGGCGTGGCCGACTTCGGCGGGTTCTCCTTCGACGCGCCCTGGAAGTCGCTCAAGGCGAAGGACAAGAAGCTCGTCCTCTACGGCACGGGCTCCAAGGCGGTCCACGTCACCTACAAGAACCGCTTCAACCGCAAGCGCTCCTACGAGGCGCAGTACGAGGGCATCATCCCGTGGCTGCAGCGCCGCCACGGCGAGGCGGAGTCGGACTGGTCCCGCGAGCAGATCGAAGGGTTCATGCGCGAGGTCGACTGCCCCGAGTGCAAGGGGGCCCGCCTCAAGCCCGAGTCCCTGGCCGTGACCGTCGGGGGCCGGAACATCCACGAGCTGTGCAGCCTCTCCATCGAGGCGGCGGTCGGGGCCATGTCGACGCTCGAACTCTCCGAACGCGAGCACATGATCGCCGACCGCGTCTTCAAGGAAGTGCGCGAGCGGATGCAGTTCCTGCTCGACGTCGGGCTGGACTACCTCTCGCTCGCCCGCTCGGCCGGCACCCTCTCGGGGGGCGAGGCCCAGCGCATCCGCCTGGCCAGCCAGATCGGCAGCGGCCTCGTCGGCGTCCTCTACGTCCTCGACGAGCCGTCCATCGGCCTGCACCAGCGTGACAACCAGCGCCTGATCGGCACGCTGGAGCGCCTGCGCAACCTGGGCAACACGGTGATCGTCGTCGAGCACGACGAGGAGACCATCCGCACCGCCGACTACGTCGTCGACATCGGCCCGGGCGCGGGCGAGCACGGCGGCACCGTCGTGCACGCCGGGCCCGTCACCGGCCGTGGTGGGCTGCTCACCAACAAGGCGTCCATCACGGGCCAGTACCTCTCGGGGAAGAAGTCGATCCCCGTGCCGGCGCGGCGGCGGCCGGGGACCGGCGACGTCGTCACGGTGCGCGGCGCCCGAGAGCACAACCTGCGGGACATCGACGTGTCGTTCCCGCTCGGGTGCTTCGTGGCCGTGACCGGCGTGTCGGGGTCCGGGAAGTCCACCCTGGTCAACGACATCCTGCTCCGCTCGCTGGCCCAGCACCTGCACCGGGCCAAGGCGCTCCCGGGGCGGCACCGCAAGGTGGAGGGCATCGCCCACCTCGACAAGGTGGTCGACGTCGACCAGGCACCGATCGGGCGGACGCCACGGTCGAACCCGGCCACGTACACCGGCGTCTTCGACCACGTCCGCAAGCTCTTCGCGCAGACGGCGGAGGCCAAGGTGCGGGGCTACCAGCCCGGGCGCTTCTCGTTCAACGTGCGGGGGGGCCGGTGCGAGGCCTGCGCCGGTGACGGGACGATCAAGATCGAGATGCACTTCCTGCCCGACGTCTACGTGCCCTGCGAGATCTGCCACGGGGCGCGCTACAACCGCGACACGCTCGAGATCACCTTCCGCGGCAAGACGATCGCCGACGTGCTGGACATGTCGTGCGAGGAGGCGCTGGTCTTCTTCGAGCGCCAGCCACCGATCGCCCGCCACATGCAGACCCTGGTCGACGTGGGACTGGGCTACGTCCGGCTCGGGCAGCCGGCGCCCACCCTGTCCGGCGGCGAGGCGCAGCGGGTCAAGCTGGCGAGCGAGCTCAGCCGACGGCCCACCGGGCACACCTTCTACATCCTCGACGAGCCGACCAC
>PMPX01000259.1:2442-2613 GCA_003169235.1 Acidimicrobiaceae bacterium
CCCGAGCAGGTGGCCAAGACGGCGGGCAGCTACACCGGCGAGGTGCTCAAGCCGGTGCTGGGCCACAAGTAGCGCGGCCGCAGGTCGGCCGCGGACTTTCAGGCCCTGCGGCTCACCACCTAGGAGAAGTGGGTGCGCGGGCGCTCGAGCTCGGCACCGTCCACGAAGATG
>PMPX01000178.1 GCA_003169235.1 Acidimicrobiaceae bacterium
TCGATGATCCGCGGCTTGGTCAGGGCCACATACGCCCCCACCGTCTGCCGGGACCACCGCGCTCGTCGACCCGGAAGGGCGGGCGCCTCGATGGACATGTGGCCTCAGCCTACGACCGGGACTCGCCCGGGACCAGGCGAGAGCCCCCGGTACGCTGGCCCGAGTGTCGCGGACCCGCACCCCAACCGTCTCCCCGTCGTTGAGCCACCGGCTGAACGTCCTGGCCCTGGTCCTGACCGCGCTCATCGTCGTGACCGGCGGGGCGGTCCGCCTGACCGGGTCCGGCCTGGGCTGCAGCGACTGGCCCGACTGCTCCGTCGGCCACCTGACTCCTCCCGTGCAGTTCCACAGCCTGGTGGAGTTCGGCAACCGCCTGGTCACCGTGGTCATGGTCATCGTGGTGGCGGCCGCCTTCCTCGGCGCCGTGTTCCGCGTCCCGCGCCGCCGCGACCTCATGTGGCTGAGTGGTGGCCTGGTGGCCGGCGTGCTCGCCCAGGCCGTCATCGGCGGCATCGTCGTCTACACCAAGCTCAATCCCTACGTGGTCATGGTGCACTTCGTCGCCACCATCGTCCTCCTGGTCGACGCCGTGGTGCTCGTCCACCGCTCGACACGTGACTACGCGCCGGGCTCGGCCCGGCTGCTCGTGCCGCGCCCGCTCATCCGCCTCTTCTACGGCCTCCTCGCGCTCCTCGGTCTGGTGGTCGCCGCCGGCTCGGCCACCTCGGGCGCCGGCCCCCACGCCGGCGACAGCGCGGGCCAGCAGGTCGCCAGGCGGATCCCCATTGCGCTGCGCGACATGGCCGAGCTCCACTCGAGCCTCGCCCTGCTGCTCATCGGGGCCACCATCGGCCTCGTGGTGGCGCTGCACATGGGCGACGCACCCGAGCGGGTGCGCCGCTCCTCGCGCATCTTGATGGTGGTGCTGGTGGCCCAGGCCGCGGTCGGCTACACGCAGTACTTCACCCACGAGCCCGCGCTGCTCGTCGAGGTCCATCTGCTCGGCGCCACGGTGCTCGTGATCGGTGCGGTGCAGACCTTCCTCGCCTGCACCCACCACGCACCGGAGGTGCTGCCCACCCCGGTCGCCCGCGATACGGCGGGACAGGGCGTCCCCGTCGGCGCCCATTAGGCTCACGGTCGGTGCCGCGGCCCCGCCCCCATCGTCTAGCGGCCTAGGACACCGCCCTTTCACGGCGGCAGCACCGGTTCGAATCCGGTTGGGGGTGCTCACTGGCATTGGCGCCACTCAGCGGACTCCATGCCGCGGGCCGCTCCTCGGGTGGAGACGGCCGCCGGCAGTACCGTGGCTCTCGTGGGACCGGGAGCTGACGAAGTGGCGCAGGGTGAGCCACCGCTGTGGTTCGGGAAGAGGGACGGCCGCCTGAAGTTCGGCCCGATCACGTGGCAGGGCCGTGCGGTCACGTTCTTGTACCTCTTCCTCGTCGCCGTCGCGATCTTCACGTACTCCCAACTCGCGCTGACCGCGGTCGTGGTGGTCTTCTACACGGTCGCGTTCTCGTTCGTCGTCGCGCTCAAGTCCGATCTCATGAAGCACTGGCCTCCGGGATCGTGACGCGCTGACACCCCTTCGGACCGGGGCGCCCGGGGCGATCGATCACGACGCACTCTGACGTCAGCGCCCTCCGGAGCGCCGGCCGGCGCCGATCCAGGGGGACGTCGGCCACCTAGGCTCGGCGGGTCATGCGGCAGCCGAGGTCCCGATGATCGCCATGTCCGGCATGGGCGGCCCTCCGCAGGGAGCCGGCACCAGCATCATCGTCGATGCCTTCCACTCGGCCCTCACCCGGCAGGGCCTGCTGATCTTCGTGGTGCTGCTCGTGCTCGTGGTGGCCTGGAACGCGCTGCGCTCCGTGCAGTACCGCCGGGCCGCGGCCAGCGGGATCCCGTGGCCGCCTCCCCCGAGGCGGCTGGCGCCCGAGCCGGTGGCCCGTCGGGTCCTGCGGGTCGGGTTCGCCCTGATCTGGGTCTTCGACGGCCTGCTCCAGGCCCAGGCCAGCATGCCGACCGGCATGGCCACCCAGGTGCTCCGGCCGGCGGCCACGACCTCTCCGGGCTGGGTGCAGCACCTGGTCAACTTCGGCGCCACGACATGGGCCCTCCATCCGGTCCCCGCCGCGGCGGCGGCGGTGTGGATCCAGGTCGGGATCGGCGTGTTCCTGCTGGTGGCACCGCGGGGCCGGTGGTCGCGGGCCGCGGGCCTGGTCAGCCTCGGCTGGGCGCTGGTGGTCTGGTCCTTCGGCGAGGCCTTCGGCGGCGTGTTCGCCCCCGGGCTCACCGTGCTCTTCGGCGCCCCCGGCGCGGTGCTGTTCTACGCGGTCGCCGGCGGGCTCATCGCCCTCCCCGACCGCGCCTGGGTGGGACCCCGGCTGGGACGGATCGTGACCGGATCGGTCGGCGCCTTCCTGCTCGGGATGGCGGTGCTGCAGGCCTGGCCCGGTCGGGGGTTCTGGCAGGGGGGGACCACGTCGAGCCCCGGGACGTTGGCCGGGATGGCGGCCCAGATGTCGGCCACCCCGCAACCCCACGTCCTCTCCTCGTCCGTCTCGTGGTTCGCGTCGTTCGACCGCGGCCACGGCTGGGGGGTGAACCTGTTCGTCGTGGTGGCGCTGGCGCTGCTCGGCCTGGCCTTCTTGTCGGGGCGCCGGCGCGTGCTGCTCCCCGCCCTCGTCGTGCTGATCGTGCTCGGCCTGGCCGACTGGGTCTTCATCGAGGACTTCGGCTTCCTCGGGGGCGTCGGCACCGACCCCAACTCCATGCTGCCGCTGCTGTTGCTCGTCACTGGCGGCTACCTGGCCGTGGTGCGGGCGCCCGAGAGCCTGGAGGTCCCCGCACCGGCGGCCGGAGAAGCGACCTCCACCGTCGTCCGGCCCGGGTGGGCGGCGGTGGACTCGGGCTACGCCGGTCGCCTGGCGCTGGCGGCCGGGGCCATCTTCGTCGTCCTCGTCGGCTCCGTCCCGATGGCGTCCGCGTCGGTCAACCGGCAGGCGGATCCGATCGTGACCGAGAGCGTCGACGGGCCGCCGGCCGACATCGGGGGCCGCGCCCCGGACTTCAACCTGGTCGACCAGCACGGGCACCCCGTCACCTTGGCCAGCCTGCGCGGCGACACGGTGGCCCTNNCAAGGTGAAGTTCGTCGCCATCGCCGCGAACCCTCTCTACCACTCCGTCGCCGACATCGACGCCTTCGACCGCCAGGAAGGGATGAACACGCTCTCCAACTGGCTCTTCCTCACCGGCCCCACGGCACGGCTGCGCACGGTGCTCAATGCCTACGGTGTCGAGGACGTCGTCCTGCCCGCCGGCGGGATGGTGGGCCACGCCGACTCCGCCTATGTCATTGACGCGCGGGGCAACTCACGTGTGGCACTCGACGACGACCCCGGATCGGAGTCGGTCGACGCGTCGTCGTTCTCGTCCCTGCTGG